>NZ_JAKZFK010000003.1:0-197535 GCF_022549315.1 Aeromonas sp. MR16
CTGCCCGGTCCTGCACCACCATCACCGGGATGTAGTCCGGCCCTGTACCGCGGGTGCGGCCTTTCCCACCCCGGTGACGGGCCGGTCGGGACAATCCGGACTGTCCTTTAAATGACTCCAGGAAGAAGGTTTCATCCACTTCGACAATGCCCTCTTCCCGCGTCGCCTGATGGTTCGCCATGGCCTTCAGGAAACGGTGACGCCACAAGAAGGCGGTGTTTTTGCAGACCCCGCAGCGACGCGCGGCTTGCCGGACGGTGAGCCCTTCGATAAGCGCCTGGGCGTAGTCCTCCCAGCATTGGGCCTTGCGCAGTCTGGCCATGGGCGTCTTGGTGAGCACTGAACTGGTGCGCAGGCACAGCTTGCAGCGATAACGGCGCAGACCTCGACTCCAGCCCCAAGGGGCCAATTGGGCGGCCTCGGCCTGACAGTGGGGGCAACATCGGCAAGCGGGGAGTTGAGCGGCCAGCGAGGTGATGGGATGGGGAGTTGTGAGTTCATGTTGTGCGAGACGACGCTGGCGCAAGGTGAGCAGTGGGAAGAGAGACAGCAGGTGTTGAAAGGCTTGAGTATCCATGATGGTGGCCTTCAGGGGGATGACCTATTTCAAGGTTAGCCTTTCAACACGTAATTGGGACAGCGCCATAGAAAAGCCCGGCATGGGCCGGGCTTTTCACTCTGTGGCGAGGATCACAACAAGCGGCTCTGGAAGCTAACTCGATCGAAGCCATAAATGTCGTTGCGCAGTTGCTGGCGCCCCTCTTCATCGATCCAGCTGCTCCAGTAGACGGTGAACACCGGGATAGGGCTGGTCAGCGGCAGCCACTTGGTCTGGGTCTCCTTCAGGATGTTGGCGACCTTGTCCGGCTGGTAGCGGGAATCCGCCAACAACAGCTCCGCCAGATCGTCCGCATGCTCGACCCGGATACAGCCCGAGCTGAAGGCGCGTGCCCCCTGCTCGAACAGCGCCTTGCGCGGCGTCGAGTGCAGGTAGATGGCGTCGTTGTTGGGCAGGTAGAACTTGTAACGACCCAGCGCATTATGATCGCCGGGCTTTTGCCGCAACCGGTACGGGAAGCCCGATGCCAACGCCTGGTGCCAGCCGTCTTCACTGAACTGCACCGGATTGCCCTCGCCGTCGATCACCTCGAACTGCTCCCGATCGAGGTAAGCCGGATCCCGCCCCAGCTTGGGCAGAATGTCCTTGCTCAGGATGGAACGCGGCACGTGCCAAGCCGGATTGAGCACGATGGAGCGGATCTCGCTGGCGAGGATGGGGGTAGCCCGCTGCTCCTTGCCGACGATGACCCGACTGGTGAAGACCTCGTTGCCGGACTCCACCACGCTCAGGCGGTAATCCGGGATGTTGACCAGCACATAGCGACCGGCCAGCTGATCTACCAGATCCCGGCGCCACAGATTGCGCAGCAGCAGGCTGGCGCGCACTTGCGGTCCGGTGTTGAGCCAGGAGCGGGTCTGACGGCCAATGATGCCATCGGCGGTCAGACCGTGGCGGCGCTGGAACTGCTTGATGGCGGCTTCGGTGTCCGCATCATAGATGACCTCCTCATCACTGCTCGGGGCACCGTCCCCCAACGCATTGAGGATGGCGCGGATCTGACCGAGCTCGGTCGAACTCTCGCCAGAGCGCAGGGTCGGTATGTCCAGATTGGGCCAGTGCTTGGCCATGGGCATGGCCAGCAGCTTGCGCACTTCCCCGCGCACCGCCTCATACTCGGCGACCTGTGGCCTGAGCTGTTTGACCTGATCCAGCAGATTGTCGCCAACCGGCTCGTGGGCCAGGGATTTGGTCAAGTCCAGCTTGAGGGTCTGCATCTGCTCACGGGCGACCAGATCCATGGCGCGCCAAGCCTGCTGAAAACGGGCCAGCTTGCCAAAGGCTTCATCGTAAAGCGCACCGCGCTTGTCAGTCGGGGTTTTCTGCAACTGTTGCCAGAGCCGGTAGAAATCCGGGTGCAACTGGGCGAGCACCGCCTCCTGCAACTGGCTCTCCAGCTCGTGGCGCGCCTGCTCCGCGGTGCTGCTCTGATACCAATCGTGCTGGACACTGGGGCTGGCCACCACGATTTGCCCTTCGCTAGCATGCGCCATGCCAGCCGGCCAGCAACCCAGCCAGATAAGATTCGCCAATGCCAACCAATACTTCTTACCCATGCTTACCTCAAAACGGTTCACTTCGGCCTGTCAGGCGCAACGGTCAGAAACCCATGATGCGTGAATGGCGTTGACTTTGCTAGCGTGCGGGCGCGTCACGGCGCCAGATAGGCGCCTGCTCGACTCCCTTGCCAGGGGCGCCGGCCATGGGCTGTCGGGAAAAAAACTGCCGGCTACCGCGCTCCCGACTCTCCTGACGACGGGATTCATCATTTTATAAGCTACTTTTGGTAAATGACGACAGATCCTGCCACAGCGATGTGCAATATCAGTCATTTGCCTGATAAGATCAGAGCCTCGCCACTCGCCGCTGCCGGTGTCCAGGCATGCGGATGCTTGTCGCCACACGAGGATCCGCAAGGTGCCAAAGGCATTTGGTGAGCAGGGATATTGGGGTTAATATCTGAGCAAATATATTTTTGTGATCTACTATGCTTTTTTTGCAATTGGATTAGCATATGCGCGAAATCTGCCTACCCATCCGTCAGGCGTCGAGTGAGTAATATGACCTACAAAAAGTTTGGTTTTCTGGCTGCCATCCTGGCACTGAGCGGTTTTTACCTCTACACCCTCTATCTGGCCGCTCACCCCAACGTGAGCCTGGCTTACAAGCTCTATTACCTGGAAGGCAAGACCCGCTTCTGGGAGCACAACTCCAGCATGACCTACCAACCGGGCAACGAACTCAACCTGACCAAACCGAGCCGCTTCCTCTCCAGCGAAGGCTGGGCCAAGAAGCCGAGCGCCGAGGGCACCGAACTCAGCGGCCAGGGTGGCCTCTATTTCGTGCTGCCCAAGCAGCAGGCGCAACCGGAACAGCTCACCATCCAGGCCAGGATCAACAGCCCGCAGGCAGGTACCCTGCTCAAGGTGGCCCTGGGTCATGACTTCACCACCACGGTCAAACTGGCCAAGGCGGGCATCAACGAGATCCGTCTCAGCCTGCCGGGCGAGTCCCTGACCGCCGATCCCAAGCGCCCCAACTTCCTGGCCTTGTCCGCCCCGACACCGCTCAACGTCCAGTCGGTGCGTCTGACCGTCGCCCAGTGAAGCTAAAAACGATAAGAATCTGTTTTATTAAATAATTCTTTAATAAGGAAGTTCCCATGTCCCGTGCCGATTTTCGACTCTCTCTGGTCGTCCCCGTTTATAACGAGGAAGAGAGCATTGACGCCTTCATCAGCGCGATAGATGACGAACTGGCCCCGCTCAAAGACCAGCTTGAAATCGTGTTCGTCAACGACGGCAGTCGCGACCGCACCCGCGAAGTGGTCGAGCAGGCCATCGCCCGCGATCCCCGCGTCACCCTGGTCAACCTGGCCCGCAACTTCGGCAAGGAAGCGGCCATGACCGCCGGCTTGCATCATGCCAGAGGCGATGCCATCGTCCCGATGGACGTGGATCTGCAAGATCCCCCCGCCCTCATCCTGGAATTCGTCAAGCTGTGGCAGACCGGTGACTACGACACCGTCTTCGGCATCCGGGTGGATCGCAGTGCCGACACCCCGATGAAGCGCCTGACCGCCGGTGGCTTCTATCGCTTCTTCAACGCCCTCTCCACCAGCACCAAGCTGCCGGAGAACGCCGGTGACTTCCGTCTGATCGATCGCAAGGTGGTCGAGGCGATCAAGCAGTTGCCTGAACGCAACCGCTTCATGAAAGGGCTGTTCGCTTGGGCGGGCTTCCGCGCCGTCGGCGTGCCCTACGAGCGCCCCGCTCGCCACGCAGGTGAGACCAAGTTCAACTACTGGAAGCTGTGGAACTTCGCCCTCGACGGCCTGCTCAGCTTCTCCAGCTGGCCGCTGCGGGTATGGAGTTACGTCGGGGTCGGCGTCTCCCTCATCGCCTTCCTCTATATCCTCAAGATCATCACCCAGGTGGTGTTCTTCGGCATAGACGTCCCAGGTTACGCCTCCCTGATGTCGGTGATGCTGTTCCTCGGCGGCATCCAGCTGCTCTCCCTTGGCATCATCGGCGAATACATAGGCCGCATGTTCGTCGAGGTGAAGCAGCGCCCCGTTTACCTCATCGAAGGGGTCTATGGCCAGTATGCCAAGCCGGCGGCCGACAAAGCTCCAGAGGCTGACAGCGCACAAGATGCAGACAAGCAGGAGCCGACGCCTCAATGATCTCCCGTGAGGAATTCTGGCGTCTGGTTCGCTTTGGTTTCGTCGGCGGGGGAGCTACCCTCGTCGATCTTGGCACCTCGTTCGCGCTGTTTCGCAGTTGGCCCACTATCTCGGAACACCTGGTCACCACCCTGGCATTCGCGGTGGCCTTCTGGTTCTCCTTCTTTGGTCATCGTTACATCACCTTCCAGAAGCAGGGAGCGGCCGGCAAGTTCCTGCTGGTGGCCCTCTTCTCCCTGGCGGTGCGTAACCTGCTATTGAGCGGCCTGCTGTTTGCGGGCCTCTCCGGCTTGCTGCCCGTGGTGATCGCCACCCTGACGGTGACCGTGCTCACCTATATCCTCTCTCGCGTCTGGGTATTTGCCTGATGAATGACATGACAATTCCGACTCCCGCCACCGCGGGCCCCTATCGTCCTTCCTTACGGATCAGCGGCCGCGATTGGCTGATGATCATCGCCGCCTTCGTGCTAAGCCGAGCCGCCCTCTACGGCATGGGCTACTTCGGCGTCCAGCTTTACGGCGTCCCCGGTATCGGCCCGCTGCAGGCGTACTGCCAGTTCGACTGCGTCTGGTTCCAGCGCATCATCGAGAACGGCTATGACCTCTATCCGCGCTGGCTCAGCAAGGGCAACGCGGCAAATTGGGCCTTTATGCCGCTGTACCCGATGATCTCGGGGGCACTCTCCAGCCTGCTCAACATCGAGAGCCTGATCGGCCTGATGCTGGTGGCCAACATCGCCTTCTTCCTCAGCCTGCCGCTGATGCTGCTGGTGCTGCGCCAACTCAAGCTGGGGGATGAGACCGCCCGCTTCGGGGTCTGGCTGCTGGCTTTCTCCCCCTTCTCCGCCTACTTCGTGTCCGGTTACACCGAGCCCATGTTCATGGCGCTGATGCTGGGTATGTTCCTGTTTGCTTATCGGGAACAGTGGCTGATGGTGGCCCTGTTCGGCGTCTTCATTTCGGGTACTCGCAACCTGGGGGTGATGATGGTCTTCCCGGTGCTGATCCTGGCGCTGCAGGCCTATGGCTGGCGCGAGTTCTTCCGCTTCACCGAACGGGCCTTCAAGGTAGTGTTCACCCTCTGGGTCATCCCGTTCGGCCTGTTCGCCTACATGGTCTATCTCTATCACCTCACCGGGGATGCGCTCGCCTTCAAGCACATCCAGGTCGCCTGGGGCCGCTACATGGACAGCCCGCTGGACTGGTGGCTGAGCGGCTTCGAGCTCGGCGGCCGCAAGGCCTACCTCTCCATCATGGTGATCTTCGGCTGGTGCCTGAACGGCTATCTGTTCAGCCAGAAGCGCTGGGCCGAAGCGACCCTGATGTTCATCTGCTGCACCATACCGCTGATGACAGGGCTCAATGCGATGCCGCGCTACATGTTCGGCCTCTACCCGACCCTCTTGGCCATCGTACTGCTGGCCCATCGCTGGCCTGCCATCCGCCCGGCCATCCTGTGTGTCAGCGGCATGGTTGCTTCCTTCATCGCGGTGGCCTTCGTCAACTTCAAGTTCTTCACCGTCTGACGAAGACCCCAATCCGACAATGCCGGTCCCATGACCGGCATTTTTTATGGGCCTCGCTCAGAGACCAGCACGGCAGGCGTCACACTTTGCGCCGCTTGAAAACGTAACCATTTGAACTGACCTCACAAATCGGAATTTTGCCGATCCATGTCCCCTCGCCATGCCCCCTAGAATGAGTGCCTTAACGGAACCCTGCTCACCCTCAGCTCAAGGAATGGCTTATGCCCCCCTCTGTTCGCCTCGATCGCAGCCTCTCGCCCCTGTGGCTCGCCGTACTGGCCACACCACTGTTTGTCGGCCAGGCACTGGCCGCACCGGCAGTCCACCTCTATGTGGATGGCAAGCCGGTGGCCGAGGCGCTGACGCTGGACAAGGGCACCATCAGCCTGACCCACACCTTAAGCAAGGGCAGCCACCAGATCCGCATCGGCGACGCCGACAACAGCTGCGGCACCAGCTTCGGCCCGAGCGAGACCAAGCCGCTCCCCTTCGGCACGGCCCAGCCCATGGACAACTGCGCCAAGGATCAGAACTTCACCCTGCGAGTGTTGCTGGCGGGGGACTATGAGTTCACCTTCAACCCTGATACCCCCAGCCTCAAGGTCCTTCGGGCGACCAAAAAGAGCGAGTTCAAACGCCAGCCTCCCGAGGAGCCCTGCATCGCCTGGGATGGTGGTCCCGTCACCGTGTCGCTCAAAGGGGTCTGGCCGGATGGCACCAGGCTGCGGGATGCCTACTCAAAACAGGAGGCCGTGGTCAAGGGCGGCAAGCTGACCCTGATACCGAGCGCTTCGAGCGGCGGCCTGCTGCTGCTCGAGCCCGTGGCGGCGGCGAAGGCTGAGCCCTTCAGCTGGGATCAGGCCAGCGTCTATTTCCTGCTGACCGACCGCTTCCACAACGGCGATCCCGGCAACGATCACAGCTTCGGCCGCCAGAAGGATGGTCAGGACGAGGTCGCCACCTGGCATGGCGGCGACTTCAAGGGGCTGACCGAGAAGCTCGACTACATCAAGTCCCTCGGCATGAATGCCATCTGGATCACCCCCATGGTGGAGCAGGTCCACGGCTTCATCGGCGGCGGTGAGCAGGGCAACTTCCCCTTCTACGCCTACCACGGCTACTGGGCACTGGACTTCACCAAGATAGACCCCAACTATGGCGACGAGGAAAGCCTCAAGACCCTGGTGGACGAGGCCCACAAGCGCGGCATGCGGATCATCCTGGACGTGGTGATGAACCATGCAGGTTACGCCACCCTGGCCGACTTGCAGGACCTGGGGCTCGAAACCCTGACCCAGAACACCGGCAAGCTGCCCCCTCGCTGGAACGACTGGCGCCCGAGCGGCGGCCTCAACTGGCATGGCTACAACCAGTTTATCGACTACCAGTCCCCGAACTGGGATCAGTGGTGGGGCCCCGACTGGATGCGCACCGGCCTGCCCGGTTATCCGCAGCCCGGCACCGACGACGTGACCGGCTCGGTGGCCGGGCTGCCGGACTTCCTGACCGAGTCCAGCAAGCCGGTGGGGCTGCCTCCCCTGCTCGCGGCGAAGAAAGACACCAGGGCCAAGGCGCTGCCCAATGCCACGGTCAGCGATTACCTGATCGCCTGGCACACCGACTGGGTACGCCGCTTCGGCATCGACGGCTTCCGGGCCGACACCGTCAAGCACCTGGAGCCGGCGGTGTGGGCCAGACTCAAGCAGGCGGGCACGGCGGCGCTCAAGGAGTGGAAGGCCGCCAACCCGAGCAAGGCCCTCGACGCCCTGCCGTTCTACATGGTGGGCGAGGTGTGGGATCACGGGGTGGCCAAGGATTTCTGGTATCGACACGGCTTCGATTCCCTGATCAACTTCGACTATCAGCGTGAGTTCGCCCTGCCCCAGGCCCAGTGCCTGGCCGGGGCAGAGCCGACCTACGCCAGCTATGCCAGCCGCATCAATCAGGATCCCGAGTTCAACGTGCTGAGCTACATCAGCTCCCACGACACCAAGCTGTTCTTCGGCGACTATCAGGATGTGCCGTTGCAACGCAGGGTAGCGAACAGCTTCATGCTGCTGCCGGGCGGCATCCAGCTCTACTACGGTGACGAGTCTGGCCGGGGGCTGGCCAAGGATGGGGGCGTGTTCGATCAAAGCGTGCGCAGCGACATGAACTGGCAGGAGCTGGGGAGCGGTGACAAGGCCGAGCTGGTCAAGCACTGGCAGCGCCTCGGTCAATTCAGGGCCGCCCACCCGGCGGTGGCGGCGGGCAGCCACCAAAAGCTGTCCGATGCCCCCTACGCCTTCGTGCGCGAGAAGGGGGCCGACAAGGTGGTGGTGGTCTTCGCCGGACGGCAGAAATGACCTAACAACTAGCCTGACAAGAAGACATAAAGGGGAGCCATCGGCTCCCCTCTCTCGTTTGACGGCAAGGTCAGCTGCGCTTATGCCGGTCGGCGGGCCTGCTCCGGCCACTGCAACCGCGCCTTGACCAGCGTCTCCTGCCACAGGGGCCAGGCCAGCAAGGCTTGCTGATAGACCCCCGCCTGACCGGGCAAGCCTATGCCGTAGCTCGCCAGCCGATAGGCCATCACTGCATAGAAGGCATCGAGGATCCCTGCTTCCTCAAAGTAGAAGGGCCCCCGAGCCTGGGACCAGAGCGTCTGCAGCCGGGCCAGCTCCCCCAGGGTCTCCACCGGGGGCTCGCTCTGGGTCGGCGCGCCGAGGAAGAAGGGCAGACGGCTGCGGATCTGGCCAAAACCCGAGTGCAGCTCGGCGCAGAGGCTGCGGGCCAGTGCCCGCTCGGCCCTATCCACCGGATAGAGGTGGCGCGCCGGGCACAGCTCGTGGAGATACTCGGCGATGGCGAGGGAGTCGTGGATCCGCAGCTCACCGTCATCGAGCCAGGGCACCAGCCCGGCTGGCGCCGTGCGCTTGAGCCGCGCCAACGCCTTGGCATCCTCCAGATCTAACACCTGCTCCTGCCACTCCAGCCCGCTCATGGCGAGCACCAGCGACGCCCGCATCGCCCAGGTGGAACCTGTGCCTACCGTCAATACCAAGGATCCCATTTATTGCCTCCTGCGTTGGGGTTGTTCATGACCCGGCATCGGCCCCGCGGGCACGACATCTCATGGTCGCCTCACATTTGCACACCTGCGAGTTTGACCCCCTTGGGGAGCAGTGCTAGTTTGATTTTTCAAAACAATCAGTTAGCAAAAATGTGAGCAATGGACAGCCAATTTACCATCGTCATCGCAGATGACCACCCCCTGTTTCGGGGCGCCCTCTATCAAGCGGTGCACATGGCCATCGACGAGGCCAGGCTGCTGGAGGCCGACTCCATCGACAGCCTGACCCACCTGCTCGCGGAGCACCCCGAAGTCGATCTGCTGCTGCTCGATCTCAAGATGCCGGGGGCCAACGGCTTCGAGGGGCTGGCCTATCTGCGCGGCCAGTACCCGGATTTGCCCATCGTAGTTGTCTCCGCCTCGGAAGATGCCGCCATCATCCAGCAGGTGCTGCGCCTCGGGGCCCTGGGCTTCATTCCCAAGTCGGTTCCCATGAAGGAGCTGGTCAGCGCCCTCAATACGGTGATCGGGGGGGATAACTGGGTACCGGAAGGGATCTCCCTTCACCCCGAGTCCGAGGATGGCCCCGATTTCGCCAGCAAGCTGGCCAGCCTCACCCCCCAGCAATACAAGGTGCTGATCATGTTGCGGGACGGCAGCCTCAACAAGCAGATCGCCTGGGAGCTCAATGTCTCAGAGGCCACCATCAAGGCGCATATCACCGCCATCTTCAGAAAACTCGGCGTCAAGAATCGTACCCAGGCGGTGATCGCATTGCAGCAGATGGGGATCAAGGACGATTGAGCCCGTGCTACCCGCGAGACCCAACATCACCACAGCCTTCCGTAAACCCGACGTAAAGAACCGTACCCAGGCTGTCATGGCCCTGCAGCAGATGGGCATCAAGAACGACTGAGCCAGACGGATGATCATCCTCTGGCTGTCATCCCTCGACAAATAGTACGGTCGTACTTTATGCTGCTGACAACATTGAGGAGCGCGTGATGAGCAAGGGCCGGTTGACCCGCGAGAACATTTTGCAGACGGCATTCGAGCAGGCCAGCCAGCAAGGGCTGGAGAGCCTGACCATCGGCTCCCTTGCCAGCGCATGCGAGATGTCCAAGAGCGGTCTGTTTGCTCATTTCCAGTCCCGCGACAACCTGCAGATCGCCGTGCTGACCTACTCCGCCGAGGTGTTCCGCGAGCGGGTGATCCAGCCGGTGCGCCAGCAGCAACACCAGACCCAGCAGGCGAAGCTGGTCGCCCTGCTCCAGGCCTGGCTGGCCTGGAACCAGAGCTTCTCCGGCCGCTGCATGTTCCTCGACGCCTGGACCTCGGCCCAGGAGGGGGAGGTCCAGCGAGCCGCCCGCCAGCTGGTGCGCTTCTGGCTCGACTACCTGGCCCGCCAGGTGATGCAGGGCCAGGCCCAGGGTGAGTGGCGCAGGGATCTCGATCCTTGGCGCGCCGTCTACCGGCTTTATGGCCTCTATCTGGGGGATCAGGTGTTCAATGCGCTGGATCTGTGTCAGGATCCGGCCCGCCACTTCTGGCCCGAGGTGGAAAATCTGCTGATGAGCTGGCACTAGTTTTTAAAAACCCGATAAAAAGCACGACCGTTCGCACATAAAAACGACAGGATGACCATGAGCAGCAAGATCTACTTCAACACCCGCCGTTTCAGCCCGAGCAAACTGTTGCTGGGGCTCGGCACCCGATTGCACCACGTGCTGGCCCCCGCCCACGCCAGGCGCACCGCCAGCAAGCTGTTGCTGACCCCGCAACGACCCAGCCGCGAGACAGACGCACCGGCCGGGCTGGTGCAGCAGGCGGTGCACACCCGCGAAGGGGCGCTGATGAGCTATCGGCTCGGTCAGGGCCCGGTCTGGCTGCTGATGCACGGCTGGTCCGGCAGCGCCAGCCAGTTCTACCCGCTGATGAGCCACATCGCCGCCCAGGGCTACACCGCGCTGGCCTACGATCATCCCGCCCACGGCCAGAGCGAGGGCCACACCGGTCATCTGCCCCGTTTCGTGCGCGCCTTCGACGAGCTGCTCGAGCGCTTTGGCCCCATCGAGGGGGTCATCACCCACAGCATGGGGGGCGCCGTCACCCTCGCCAGCCACCACCCTGCCCTCGACAAGTTGCCGCTGCTGCTCATCTCGCCGGTGCTCGACTACGTGCCCCAGCTCTACGGCATGGTGGCGCGCTCCGGCTACTCCATCCGGCTGTTCGATGCGGTGGTCAAAGAGATCGAGCGCGAATACCAGCATCCCCTCAGCACCGTGGATCCCCTCGGCCGGCTCGCGGATCGCGAAGGGCTTGCGCTGATCGTCCACGACGAGGAGGACAGGTTTGCCCCCCACCAGGATTCCCTGCGTGCAGCCCAGGACGGTCGCACCCGGCTGGTGAGCACCCGCGGACTCGGCCACGGGCGCATCCTCGCCAGCCCGCCGGTGTTCGCCGCCTTCGATCAGCTGATCCAGCCGCACCATCCGGCCTGAACCCACTCCCTGCTCCTATCGCAAATAGGCCGCCCCAAAAAATGATGGCGCGGCCCATTTTTATATTTGATACAGCGCCTTATAGTTAAATTGCGCGGTGGCAACCCGCCCTTGCAATCACAATAAGGCGCTCCATCATGGCCAGACCCAGCACAGCTCTTCTGTTGACCGGTGGCGGTGCTCGCGCCGCCTATCAGGTCGGCGTCCTCAAGGCGGTGGCCGAGCTCTACCCCCGCAACCTCGGCATCCCCTTTCCCATCCTGTGCGGCACCTCGGCCGGGGCGCTCAACATCACGGCGCTGGCCTGCTATGCCTCCTGCTTCCACCTGGGGGTACGCAAACTGGAGTGGGTCTGGCGCCGTTTCGAGACCCACCATATCTTCGACTTCCACCCCTGCCAGCTGCTGTGGCGCACCCTGTATCAGGGCTCGGCCGGCCTCATCAGCCCGGACAGCAACCGCGCCTTCCATCTGTTCGACAATGCCCCCCTGCGCCGCCTGCTGGATCAGCTCATCGACTATCACCGCATCGATGACAACATCCTCTACGGCAGCCTGGAGGCCATCGCCATCACCGCCTCCGACTATGACGATGGCCTCTCCACCACCTTCTTCCAGGGACGGGCCGAGCACCAGCCCTGGGAGCGGGCCAGACGGCGCGGCCTGCGCACCCTGCTCACCTCGGATCACCTGCTGGCCTCCTCGGCGCTACCCTTCGTCTTTCCGGCCACCCGCATCGGCGAGCGCTTCTACGGGGATGGATCCATCCACCAGCTGAGCCCCTTGAGCCCCGCCATCCACCTGGGGGCGGAGCGGATCCTGCTGGTGACCCTGGACTCGCCCCATCAGGGTGAGATGGCCCCTCGTCAGGGTCACCTGACCAGCTCCAACATCGCCGGGCACCTGCTCAATACCGTCTTCTCCGACACCCTCAACTCGGATCTGGAGCGGCTGGGCCGCATCAATCAGACCCTGTCCCTCATCCCTGAGCGGGAGCGCAATCGGCTCAAACTGCGCCAGGTGGAGACCTGCGTGATAAGGCCAAGCCAGGACCTGGATCTCATCGCCCTCGACTACCTGCACAAGTTGCCGACCCAGCTGCGCCGCCTGCTGCGGGTGCTGGGGGTGAACGGCCACGAGAGCAGCAGCCTGGCCAGCTTCCTGATGTTTCATCCGGGGTATTGCCAGCAGTTGATCAAGCTGGGGTATCAGGACGCGCTGAACGAGCGTCAGCGCATAGAGGAATTTCTGGGCATCGCCGAGCGGGTGCGCGAGGAGGCTTGAAGACAGGAGGGAGCCTAGTACCCCTCCAGCAGCCGCTGCTCGGCCTGCTCCATGGCCACCGCATTGCCAAACAGCACCAATCTGTCCCCCGCGGCCAGCCGCAGCTCGGGCCTGGCCTCGAGACTCTGCTCCCCGCGCTGAACCGCCTTGACGCGCACCTCCCCCAGCGGCAGCTCCCGCACCCGGCGCCCCACCGCCCAGGCCTGATCGTGCAAGAGCACGGGGTGCAACCGTTCGAGCTGTTGATCCGTCTCCAGATTGCTGGCGCTCTGATCCCCCCAGTAGAAGCCGTGCAGGAAGCGGTACTGGCTGCTGCGCTCGTGCTCCATGCGCCGGATCACCCGGCCGATGGGGATGTCGCAGTTGAGCAGCAGGTGGGACACCAGCATCAGGGCCCCCTCCTGGGATTCGGGGATCACCTCGAAGGCCCCGCCCTGCTTGTAGTGCTCGAGGAAGCTGTCATCCCGGGTGCGCACCAGCACCTTGACCCCGCTCGCCAGCTCCCGGACCAGCATCAGCATGGCGTCGACCCGCTTGGGATCGTCGAAGGTGATGATCACCAGCCGCGCCCGCATCAGGCCCGCCGCCAACAGGATGTCGCGCCGGCTGGCATCGCCGAACGCCACCTGCTCCCCTGCCAGCTTGGCCTCGCTCACCCGCTCGGGGTCGAGATCCAGCGCGAGAAAGGGCAGCGCCTCGAGTTTCAGGAAGCGGGCACAGGTCTGCCCGGTGCGACCGAAGCCGGCGATGATGACATGCTGGTATTTGCTCAGGCCCGACTGGGCGACTTCGGAGCGAGAGAGCAGCCCCGTGTCGGTGAGGGAGTGGGCCAGCCCCTGGGCCTGCTGCACCAACCAGGGGGTCAGGGCGATGGAGGTGACCCCGATGCCGATGAGCAAGGAGACCTGCTGCTGGCTGAGCAGGCCGTGGTGACTCGCCAGCGCCAGCAGCACGAAGCCGAACTCGCCGACCTGGCTCAGCATGATGCCGGCGGCCAGCGCATCGCGTTTGCGCTCCCCCATCAGCCGGCCCGCCAGCAGCACCAGCAGGGACTTGAACAGGATGAGTCCGAGCACACAGGCGATGACCTGCCACCAGAAACGCGCCACCAGCTGCCAGTCCATGGTCATGCCGATGGTGATGAAGAAGAGCCCCATCAGCACGTCCCGAAACGGCTTGATGTCGACCTCGAGCTGATGGCGATAGTGGGACTCCCCCAGCATCATGCCGGCCAGGAAGGCGCCGAGCGCCATGGAGAGCCCCATCCACTGGGTGAGGGAGGCGGCGAGCAGGGCCACCAGCAGGGCGCTGAGCACGAACAGTTCGTCGGATCGGGCCCGCGCCACCTCGTGAAACACCATGGGCAGCAGCCACTTGCCCACGGCGAGCAGGACGATCAGGGCGATCAGCCCCTTGAGGGAAGCCCAGGCAACCTCCGCCAGCAGGGCGCTGCCCTGCACCTCGGGCTGGGCCAGGATGGGGATCATCACCAGCAGCGGCACCACCGCCAGATCCTGAAACAGCAAGACGCTCACCCCGAGCTGGGCGCGCCGGGTGTGCATCTGCTTCAGCTCGCCGAGCTGCTTGATCACCACGGCGGTGGAGGAGAGCGCCAGGGTGCCCGCCACCACCAGCGCCTGGGGCAGGCTCAGCCCCCACCACCAGGCGAGCCAAAAGAATAACGAGGTGGTGAGCAGCACCTGCAGGCCGCCAACCCCCAGCACCAGCTTGCGCATGGAGAGCAGCCGTGGCAGCGAAAACTCGAGGCCGAGGGAGAACATCAGGAAGACGATCCCCAACTCCCCTATGGTCTGCATCATGGCCTGACCGGTGACGATGGCCACCCCGTGGGGGCCGAGCAACATGCCGGCGAACAGGTAGGCGAGGATCACCGGCTGACCGAGACGCCGGAAGATCGCCACCAACAGGACGGCGGCAAGCAGCAGGATCAATACGTCTGCATACACTTTCCCCTCCTCTTCATCTACCGGTGAAACACCCAACGACATAACGCGCTGCCACCCCCTTCACGCGACGCCATGTCCTCCTATCAAGCACTCGATACCTCTCTGCCTCTCGCCTCCCCGCGTCGAATGCTTCGCGTTAAAACAGGGACACGAGCCTCCTCCGGCGGGATAGCCGAGAGGGAAAAACCGGGCGCCATGACCCCCTTTCTCCTCTCTTTTTATTTCATTAAGCCTAGTTAGCCTCTTGTTTCTCATCGCGCATATTTTGGGCACAAGGATTGCAAGTGAAGGGGCAATGAGTGGAGAGGCTGAAGGGCTGCAACGTGGAAAACACATCGTCATTGAATGGCTTCGGGCATGGCATAGAGCAGTGGGTCCAGCAGATGGAGCGGCTCACGCCGCTGGTCAGCCAGGATCGCAACCTGTTGCTCGAGCAGTTGTTGGCACAACGGGATCTGGGCGCACTGCTGGCAATCTTTGCCGAGCGGGCGGCAAGCATTGTCCGGATCCAGTCACTCCATTTTGACGCCGGCCAGCCCCACGCCCTCATCTCTCACCCTCCCCAGGCCAGACAGGTGCTGCACAGCTACAGCTTCGAGCTGCGCGGTCAGCACGATCTGCGGCTCGGCCAGCTGCAATACGAGCTGGAGCAGCCAATGAGCAGCAGCCAGCAGCGGATCCTGCAGCAGTATCATCAGGTGCTCAGTCTGCCGCTGCCCCTCTATCTGCGCCTCGATGGGCTGGAGCAGCAGGTGCGGCTCGATCACCTGACCGGCCTCGGCAATCGCTCCTATTTCGACGAGGCCATCGGCCGCGCGGTAGAGCAGCACTGCCGGGAGTCCCATGGTCTGGTGCTGGTGTTGCTGGACTTGGACAGGTTCAAGCAGGTGAACGACACCTGGGGTCATCCGGTGGGGGATCTGGTGCTCAGCCGCTTCGCCCAGCTGCTCACCGGCTGCATCCGCAGCACGGATCAGGCGTTTCGCCTCGGGGGTGACGAGTTCGCCCTGCTGTTGCAACCGGCCGAGCCCGAGGCCTGGCGCCCGGTCTGGCTGCGGCTGCAACATGTGCTGCACAGCCACAAGGAGCTCAGCGCCTTCGCGGTGGGCTGCAGCCTGGGGGCCGCCAGCTGGCACTCGGGGCTGGACGTGCAGAGCCTGTACGAGTCGGCGGATGCCCACCTCTATGCCCGCAAGAAGGCCGGCCTAATAGACTGACGTCATGCCATCTCGGGGGGAGCGGATGCCCCTTTCTATGCTCGCAAGAAGGCCGGGATGATCGACTAAACCTCATTCCATATCGAAGGGCGTATCGTGCCGCCGGCGGATGCCTCTTTCTATGCCCGCCAGAAGGCGAGCCTCACGGGCTCGCCGCCGTGACAGGATATGGCTTACAGGTTGTCGGGGGTGATGGCTCGCTGCCAGTGCAAGTCGATGCCGCCCCTCGGCGCCAGAAAACCGTCACAGATGAAGAGCCCCGCCATCGCTGCCACCTGCTCGCCGTAATAGAGGATGGGAATGCGGCCCCGCTGCCAGGAGGGCACCCCGTATTCTTGCAGCAGCTTTTTGAGTCGCCGGCTGCCGCCGCGTCCCACCGGCTTGAGCATGCTGCCCGCCGCCACCCCGAAGCGCACCGTGAGCGGCTCGTCCTCCCGCGGCAGACGCAACCCTTCCCCCGCCGCGCACGACAGCAGGCTGACCAACCCCAGCTCGTCCGGCAATGAGATGGTCTCGCCGATCCGGATGGGCAGCACCTCCTGGCGCGGCGACAAGCCCGGCCGCACCAGATAGAGCCGCCCCTGAAAACGGCGGCAATCCCGCCCCTTCAGACTCAAGCAGGGGTTGGCATCCTCTCGCGCCAGCGCCACCTCCTGCCAGAGCAGGCCGAGCAGCTCCCGCGATGGCATCTCCTCCCCCTGCAGGCGGATCCAGTGGCGCAGCAGGTTATTGCGCCGCACAGGGGACAGAGCCATTAGCGGCGCTATGTGCAGCGACTCTCCCTCTCCGGCGCCCTGCCAGTCGGCCTCCGCCAGCTCGGTGATCAACGCCTCCTGCTCGGCGCACAGCGCCATGCTGCGGGCCGCCGTCTGGGCCATGGCGGGCCAGCGCGCCTTGAGCTGCGGGATAAGCGTCTGGCGCAGGAAGTTGCGATCGTACTCGGTGTCCTGATTGCTCTCATCCTCCACCCAGCCATAAGGCAGACTGGCGGCCAGCTCCGCCAGCTCGTCGCGGCTCACCTCGAGCAGCGGGCGCAGCAGGCGGCCGGCGGCAAACGGCTGGTTCGGCACTATCCCCGCCAGCCCCCGCAAACCGGCGCCGCGCTTGAGGGCCAGCAGCAAGGTCTCCAGCTGATCGTCCTGATGGTGGGCGGTGAGCAGCCACTCTCCCTCCCCCAGTCGGGCGGCGAGGCGCTGGTAGCGCACCTTGCGCGCCTGCGCCTCCAGGCTCTCGCCGTTGCCGCGCTCCAGGGTCACCCGCTCGACGATGAGCGGCACCGCCAGTTGCTGACAGACCCCTTCGCAGTGGCGCACCCAGGCATCGGCATGGGGGCTCAGGCCGTGGTGCACGTGCAGGGCCCGCAACCGGAGCCCCTGCTCGCGGGCAAATTGCGCCGCCAGCACCAGCAAGACGGTGGAGTCGAGCCCGCCACTGAAGGCCACCAGCACGCCATTGGAACCTTCTGGCGCTGGCAGAGTCTGACAAAAGCGAGAATACATACGAGAAATCATTGGCTTCCCCAACATAGCCGGGCCGAACCTGGCCCCTGCTCACGAACGATCACGGGAGATCGTCAACCCGCTTTCGATCCCCACAGGCACCGGAGTTTATACCAATAAGGGAGAATTCCGAGCGGTGCCGTCACCCGGAGCAGGGCCTGAAAGCACATCAGAGGTGAGTGCCTGGCGGCGCCGGGCTTATCAAGCCCCGATCCGGCTGCTAGAGTGAGCCTCCTCCCGGCATGCCAGGGAAACTGAATAACCCGAATTGGAATCAAGCAGAATGAACAATAAGAAGAGCATACTGGCTGGCCTCATCGGGCTGGCCCTGCTGGCCGGCTGTAGTCAGGCACCGGACAACGGCAACAAGCACTCCGGCCTCGCGCTGGCCAACATGGACACCAAGGTCAAACCCGGCGACGACTTCTTCCGTTACGTGAACGGCCACTGGCTCGGCACCGCCAAGATCCCGGACGACAGGCCCGCCGACGGCGCCTTCTACATGCTGCGGGACAAATCCCTGGCCGACGTGCGCGTGCTGGTGGAAGGGCTGGACGGCAAGTCGGCAGCCCCCGGCACCCCGGCCCAGCAGATCCACGATCTCTACCGGAGCTATCTGGATCAGGGGACCCGGGATGCCAGAGGCACGGCCCCGCTGCTGCCCCTGCTCGGCGAGATCGACCAGATCCGTGACAAGAGTGCGCTGGCCAGGGCCTTCGCCCAGGCCGGTCGCACCGGCGGCGATGCCCCCTTCGGTTTCTGGATAGGCGCCGACGCCAAGGCGCCGGACAGCTATGCGGTCTACCTCTCTCAATCCGGTCTCGGCCTGCCGGATCGGGACTATTACCTCAAGACGGATGCGGTCAGTGAGGCCCTGCGCCAGAAATACGAACAGCACATCGCCGCCATGCTGAGCCGCTTCGGCGAGGTGAATGCGGGGGCCAAGGCCAAGCGCATCCTGGCCCTCGAGACCCAGATCGCCCGCATCCAGTGGGACAACGTGGCCCTGCGGGATCGGGAGAAGAACTACAACAAGGGGCCGGTGAGCGAGCTCAAACGTCTCTCCCCCAGCATCGACTGGGACGCCTATCTCGGCGAGACGGGCCTCGCCAATCAAAGCAGCCTGGTCATCGGCCAGCCGAGCTACCTGACGGCCCTAGATGGCCTGATGCGCCAAACCCCGATCGGTGACTGGCAGGCCTACCTCAAGTGGCACCTCATCACCGATTACGCCCCCTACCTCGACAGCCAGACCGATGCCCAGAACTTCGCCTTCTACGGCACCACCCTGAGCGGCACTCCCAAGCAGCGCGCCCCCTGGGAGCGCGCCCTCGGCGTGCTGGACAACAACCTGGGTGAAGCGGTCGGCCAGCTCTACGTGGAGCGCTACTTCCCGCCAGAGGCCAAGGCCCGCATGGAGCAGCTGGTGGAGAACCTGCGCACCGCCTACGGCCAGAGCATCCAGGAGCTGGACTGGATGTCGCCGGCCACCAAGGCCCAGGCGCTGGAAAAACTGGCCAAGTTCAGGCCCAAGATCGGCTACCCGGACAAGTGGAAGGATTACAGCGCCATCGAGATCCGGCCCGATGATCTGATGGGCAACCTGCAGCGGGCCCGCGCCTTCGAATATGCCGACAACCTGGCGCGCCTCGGCAAGCCGGTGGACCGGGATGAGTGGCACATGTCGCCGCAGACGGTGAATGCCTACTACAACCCGAGCAACAACGAGATAGTGTTCCCGGCCGCCATACTGCAGCCGCCCTTCTTCGACATGACGGCGGATGATGCGGTCAACTACGGCGCCATCGGCGGGGTGATCGGCCACGAGATGGGCCACGGCTTCGACGATCAGGGGGCCAAGTCAGACGGCAACGGCCTGATGCGCGACTGGTGGACGCCGCAGGATCTCAAGGAGTTCCGCTTCCGTACCAGCCGGCTGGTGGCCCAGTACAACCGCTTCGAGCCCATCAAGGGCCAGTACGTCAACGGCCAGTTCACCCTGGGGGAGAACATCGGCGATCTCGGCGGCCTCACCATAGCCCACAAAGCCTACCTGCTGTCCCTCGATGGCAAGGAGGCCCCGGTGCTTGACGGCTTCACCGGCGAGCAGCGCTTCTTCCTCGGCTGGGCCCAGGTGTGGAAGGGGATGTACAGGCCCGAGCTGATGCAGATGCTGCTCTCCTCGGATCCCCACTCCCCGCCCGAATATCGGGTCAACGGCGTGGTGCCGAACATCCCCGCCTTCTACGAGGCGTTCAACATACAGCCGGGTGACAAGCTCTATCTGGACCCGGCCAAACGAGTCAAGATATGGTAATGAGGCGTTCGACAGGGTGCCGGTCAGCAGAGACTGCCGGCGCCCCTGTCGAGAGCCGGTATACGGCGGGGACCCAGTTCCCGCCATCAATAGCAGCAACAAGGGTCACATCCATGAAAGCCTTATTTATTACTCTCGGTCTGCTTAGCCTGCCACTGACCACACAAGCGGCGGACGGTCTCTTCAAACAGCTGACGCTGCCCTCCGGCCAGGTGATCACCGTCAGCGAAGGGCGCGGTGAGCCCGCCTCCACCGGCAGCTACGACGTGCGCCTCTACTCCGGTGCCAACCCCGAGTTTCCCCTCGATCAGTTCATCGACGGCAAGGTGCTGCCGCGGGATGGCAGCATCAAGGAGCTGAAGCTGCAGGATCTCAACGGTGACAAGCAGCCCGAGCTCATCGTCATCGTCGAGAGCGCCGGCAGCGGCAGCTATCGCAGCGCCGACGCCTTCACCATCAACCCACAGGAGGGGCTCGACAGCTTCAACCATGTGGAGGGACTGGCCCCGGGCGAGGACCTGATCCAGGCGCTCAAGACCCCGCGCGACTGATCCCGCCCCTCTGCGAAAAGAGCCCCGCCCCGCGGGGCTCTTGTTTTTCCGGCTGCCCCGATGAAGGCCCCTTTTCACTGCCAGATCCCCTCATCACAACCCGATATCCCCCCCATTCCTCGATAGACGGCTATTTTTTCTCCGCCTATAATCGCCGCACATTGCCATAACGAAACACAAGGAGGTAAAAAATGGTTATCCAAGCGTGTCCGATGTTCTCGGCCCGCCTGTTCGGCACATTCGAGTGCTCTTGCCTGCACACCATCGCGCTGCGATAGCGGGTTCGAGCAAAGCCGACTCCTTCCAAACCGAGACCTTTCTCGACCGTTGTCGCCAGCGCTCCTGATGACAGGGATCTCCGATCCCGTGATTTAAGAGAGCAAGAGCATGACAACCCTGATGAGTACCCACTCCCTGCAGATGACTGCGGGACACCTTCCCTTATTCGACGGCCTCGATCTCAGCATCCAGAGCGGCGATCGCATCGGCCTCATCGGCGCCAATGGCAGTGGCAAGAGCACCCTGCTCGCCCTGCTCGCCGGCCAGATCCCGCCCCATGACGGACGCATACACAGAGCCGCCCCCTGTCGCTGCGAGTTTGTGTCCCAGCATCTGCCCGCACAGTTGCAGACACTCAGCACCCGCGACGTGCTGGCAGAGACCCTGGCATTCGACCCCAGCCTCGACTGGCAGGTGGACAAGATGCTGACCGAACTGCAACTGAGCGAACAGGCGGCACTGCCGGTCAGTGCCCTGAGCGGTGGCCAGCACAGCCGCTTGCAGATAGGGCGCGCCCTGCTGCGCCAACCCAACCTGCTGCTGCTCGATGAGCCCAGCAACCACCTGGATCTGCCCTCCCTGCTCTGGCTTGAGCGCTTCCTGCTGGGCTGGCGCGGCGCCCTGGTGCTGGTCTCCCACGACGCTCGCCTGCTCGATCGGGTGACCAGCGACACCCTCATCCTGCGGGACAGGCGGCTCTATCGCTTCGCCCTGCCCTGCAGTCAGGCCAGGGTGGCGCTGGCCGAGGAGGACGACAATGCCCGCCAGCGCCGGGCCGACGAGCAGAAGGAGATAGACAGACTGAGTGCCAGCAGCAAGCGGCTCGCCATCTGGGGGCGGGAGCACGATAACGAGAAGCTGGTGCGCCAGGCCAAGTCCATGGAGAAACGCATCGTCCGGCTACAGGAGGAGCAGAGCCAGGTCGGCGCCGGTGCCCCCTGGCGGCTCGAGCTGCACGGACTGGGGCTGCAAGCCGACGCCCTGCTGCGGCTGGAGGCGCTCGAGGTGCGTCCGGCCCCCGACCTGCCCCCCTTGCTGCGAGCCGAGGGGCTCAGGCTCCGCTCGGGAGACAGGGTCGCCTTGCTCGGTGCCAACGGCACGGGCAAGTCCTCCCTGCTGCGCCAGTGCTGGCGCGAGCTGTGCGAGCAAGTGCCACCCGAGGGCTGGTATCACCACCCCGGCGCCAGCATCGCCTACTACGATCAGGCCCTGCAGCAGCTCGACGATGGCGCCAGCCTGACCGACGCCCTCTACTCCCTGGCGCCTCTGCCGGGGGTGACGCTGCGTCAGGCCTTGATCCGCGCGGGCTTCCCCTACTCCAGGCACGGCCAGCAGGTGCGGGCCTTGAGTGGCGGCGAGCGGGCCAGACTGCTGTTTCTCGCCCTGTCGCTGGCCAATCATCATCTGCTCTGGCTCGATGAGCCCACCAACCACCTGGATCTGGAGGGCAAGGAGGAGCTGGCCGAGGCCTTGCTTCAGTTTGCTGGCGGGGTCTTGCTGATCTCCCACGACCGGGATCTGATCGAGCGCAGTTGCAACCGCTTCTGGCTGATACGAGACGGGCGGATCCACGAGGCGCACAGCGCCGAGCGGGCCTATGCCGAACTGCTCGGCACGCAAGAAGAGGACAAGGTGAGCGATTCGCCCGACGCGGCCGCCGAGCAGCCGAGCGGGACCGGGGATGACGAAGAGGCGCAGCTGGCACGCTGGTATGAGCTGGAGGCCTTGCTGGCCGCCGATCTCGCCCGCAGGCCCAAGCACCAGACTCCAAGGCTGCAACAGGCATGGCGCGACGAGTTGCATCAACTCACCGCGCATCTTGGCCTCAACGAGTGCTGATCCGGCAACCCGTTCCCATCCCATTAACCCAAGGCGGCCCACCGTGGCCGCCAGGAGACACCCATGTCACACCCATCAATAGCCAAGCTCGAGCTGAGCCCCATCCAGGTCAGCGATCTGATCCACATCTATCGCGGCCTGTCGGATCCCGACGTCATCGCCTACTACGGCGTTAGTTACCACAGCCTCGCGGCCTGCGAGGAACAGATGGACTGGTACGCCGAGATAACCCGGACCGGCAGCGGCGCCTGGTTCCTGATCCGCGACCCGGACACCCATGAGCCAATGGGGGCCATCGGCTACAACGACGCCGACCCGCGCCACAAGTGTGCCGAGCTCGGCTACTGGCTCTATCCCGAATACTGGGGCAAGGGGATCATGGGCGAGGCCTTGCGGCAGGCGCTGGCCCTGATCTACCGCACCACGGATCTGCATCGGCTACTGGCGGTGGTCGAGGAGCCCAATACCCCCTCTGCGCGCCTGCTCGAGCGGGCCGGCTTTCACTATGAAGGCACGGCACGGGAGTGCGAAATCAAGGCCGGTGGCTTCATCTCCCTGCACCAATACGCCATCTTGCGCAGTGACCTGCCAGGCAATCAGTAGCCAACAAAAAGCCCCGCACTGCGGGGCTTTTGCTATCGGGTTGCCGACTGGCATTACTTGATGGCGGAGAGGGGGCCCTCATCGTGCAGGCGCCGACGACGACGCGCGCGGCGCCACAGGGAGAACAGGCCGTAACCCGCACTCAGCAGCACGGCGTAAAGCACCTGGGAGGCGAGCGCCACCAGCACGGCGAGGCAGAGCAGCACGCTGAGCCCCGCCAGCCCCTTGCCCATGCCGCCGAGCAGGCGCCAGCCCGCCGCCATGCAGAGCAGATAGACCAGCACGAAGTTGCCGTTGGCATAGCGGATGAGCTCATCGAGCGGCAGCTTGAGCCAGAGGATCAGGGTGATGGAGACAAGGCAGATCACGAGCACCCAGCACAGGGCCGCCAGCGGCGCCCCCCGGGCCGAGAGGCGGGAGAGGGAGACCGGTAGTTTGCCCTCCCGCGCCATGCTCCAGATCAGGCGCGCAAAGCCCTGCAGATAGATGTTGATGCTGGCAAAACAGGAGAGATAGCCCAGGATCGCCACCAGCCACTTGGCGGTCGGCCCGAACAACAGCGAGAGCAGGGCCGGGATGGCGGTAGCATTCTTCGCCTCGTCCCCGTAGAGGCCATATTTCAGCACCACCAGGGAGTGGATCCAGTAGATGAGCCCCGCCAGCAGCACGCCGCCGAGCAGTGCCAAGGGGTAATCCCGCTCCGGCCGCTTGAACTCCTCCCCCATGTGGGCGAAGGCTTCCAGCCCCACGAAGCACCAGAACATCACCGCCAGCGCCGTGCCCATGGCGGGCCACTGCGTCTCGGTCGGCAGCGGCTGGGCGGCATCGCGCCAGCCGAGATCCCCCTTGAACCAGATGAGCAGGGTCAGCCCCAGGATGGCCAGGGCGATCAGCAGTTGCAGGTTGCCCGAGGAGCGCGCGCCGCGCAGGCCGAGCAAGAATACCCCGAGCAGGGTCAGCAGCTGGATGCCCCACAGGGTCCACTCCCCCATGTCGAACAGGGCATGCCAGAAGCCGGCGGCTATGGTGAGGGCGGCGGGCAAGCCCACCGGCAGCACCGCCAGGAACAGGAAGGCGGAGAAGCGCTCGGCGCCGTTACCAAAGGCGAGACCGATGAGGTGCGGCGCACCACCGGCATGAGGGTAGCGGCGGCCGAGCCGGGCGAAGGTAAAGGCGATGGGCAGCACCAGCACGATCAGCAATACCCAGGCCCAGAGCGAGGCCCCCCCCGCCAGCGACGCCGCGGTCGCCGGTACCACAAAGATCCCGGTACCGAGCAGGGAGGTGGCGAGCAGCCCCATCCCCTGCCAGAGCCCGAGCTCCTTTTTCAACGCAGACATATTCCTTTTGTCCCGACTCAAAAAAACATCCCGCCATGTTAGGCCGCCATCACGCGCTTGTTAAGGGCTATCGTGCTCCCATAAAAAAAGCCGCCTCTTTCGAGGCGGCTTTCTCACAAGGTCTTGCTTTGTTATCAGGCAATCAGCTTGTAGATGATGCCGGACATGGCGATCAGGCCAATCAGGGTCACGAAGCCGTTGCTGATGTTGCCAGCGTATTTGCGCATGGCAGGCACCTTGGTGATGGCGTACATCGGCATCAGGAACAGCAGCATCGCGATGATGGGGCCGCCCAGGTCTTCGATCATGCCGAGGATGCTCGGGTTGATGGTGGCGATAGCCCAGGTGGTCAGGATCATGAAGATAGCGGTCACTTTGTTGAGCTGCTTGATCTCGACCTTCTTGCCCTTCTCACGCAGTGCCTTGGCCATCAGGCCGTTCATGCCTTCTTGTGCACCCAGGTAGTGGCCCAGGAAAGACTTGCTGATGGCGACCAGGGCGATCAGCGGTGCTACGGTGGCGATAACCGGGTTGTCGAAGTGGTTGGCCAGGTAGGACAGGATGGAGATGTTCTGTTCCTTGGCGGCAGCCAGGTCGGCCGGGGACAGGCTCAGTACGCAGCTGAACACGAAGAACATCACTGTCATGACCATCATGACGTGGGCGCCCAGCAGGATGTTGCTGCACTTCTTCTCGGCGTTCTCGCCGTAGCGGCCTTTGTTGTCCACCGCGAAGGAGGAGATGATCGGGGAGTGGTTGAAGGAGAACACCATCACCGGGATCGCCAGCCACAGGGTCTTGATGAAGTCACCGTTGAAGGCATCGGACAGGGCCGGTGCTTCGGTGATGATGGCACCGTTCCAATGGGGGATCAGGTAGAGTGCCAGACCCATCAGGGTGATGACGAACGGGAACACCATCACGCTCATCGCCTTGACGATGACCTGGCCGCCGAGGCGAACGATCGCCATCAGACCCA
The DNA here is from genome assembly GCF_022549315.1 of Aeromonas sp. MR16. Classification (NCBI taxonomy): domain Bacteria; kingdom Pseudomonadati; phylum Pseudomonadota; class Gammaproteobacteria; order Aeromonadales; family Aeromonadaceae; genus Aeromonas; species Aeromonas sp. MR16. The sequence goes on from NZ_JAKZFK010000003.1 coordinate 25,260, forward strand.
GGATCAGCACCAGCGACAGGATGGCACGGGGCGGAGCAGACATGCCCAGCTGGTGCACCATCAGGCTCTCGACCGTGTTGGTGATGGCAACAGAGTACATCAACAGGATCGGGTAGATGGCGAAGAAGTAGAGCAGGGTGATGAACTTGCCTGCGGTCTTGCCGAAGTGTTCTTCCACCACCTCGGTGATGTCGCCATCACGGGTGGAGCCGGACAGCACGAAGCGGGTCAGGCCGCGGTGTGCGAAGAAGGTCAGCGGCAGGGCCAGGACCAGCATGGCCACCAGCGGCCACAGACCACCGACACCGGCGTTGATCGGCAGGAAGAGGACACCGGCACCGATGGCGGTACCGTACAGGCCCAGCATCCAGACCAGATCGGCCTTGTTGATGCCACGGGAAGATGCATTACTGGCTAAGCTGCCTTCAACTGCAATATTCATGTCAGACATAGGGTTGTTCCTGTCATCAAGGAAAGTGGAATCTTACTAGTCGGGTGTGGGCCATGGGCCCGGTTCCATCTCCCTGGAACGCCTGCTCTTCGTCCTTTTTACTCTCACACCCCGGCAATCGGGCCATCACTCCTTGTGGCAACCAAATCGCAACAAACGAAGGTGTGAGATCGTGATGCTGATGTGTGTCGCGCGTTTTATTTAACAACCTCGCAACGACCACCTCATTCGATGGGCTGACTCTAATTAAAAGGGGCTATTAATCACAGCGTTTTTTTGAATTAATCAACCAAAGTTTGACTCCAGTCGCCTTTCAATCGCGCAAGATCACATTTCAGGCGCCGATTTGTTAGATTTTTTTAACAAATCAAATTTGTTTCACTGGATTCTATGGCCTGAGAGCAACACAATTCGTTCACAACTTCCGTTTTAGCGTGCTGATTGTGTCCCTTCCTGCCATGGCGTACCCTAGTTTTCCCCCTCCCAGTTGCTTAATTACCATGGCCATCACCCGTACCGACCTCGCCGAACTCGCGGTATTTGCCGCCGTCGCCCGCCACCAGAGTTTCAGCAAGGCGGCACTCGAACTCGGGGTCTCGGCCTCGGCCCTGAGTCACTCGCTGAAAGGTTTTGAGCGTCGTTTGGGCGTCAGATTGCTCAATCGCAGCACCAGAGCCGTGGTACCGACCGACGCCGGCCAGCGGCTTCTGGCACAACTGCTGCCGACCCTGAGCCAGCTGGAAGGGGCGCTCGAGGAGTTGACCCGCCACGGTGATGAACCGGTCGGCAGATTGAAGATCTGCGCACCCCGCGCCGCCATCCACGATCTGCTGGCCCCCGTGCTGATCGACTATCTGATCCGCTACCCGCGCATGCAGGTGGAAGTGGTGGAGCAGGAGCTGATGCCACGCCTCATCGAGGATGGCTACGACGCCGCCCTCTTCTATGGCGACCTCCTGCCCAAGGAGATGATCGCCGTGCCGCTGGGCCCGCTGCACCGTTATCTGGTAGTGGGATCACCTGATTATCTGGCACGTTGTGGCACACCCAACCACCCATCTGATTTGACCCAGCATGATTGCATCGGTTATCGCCTCACCCCCCATCATCACTACCGCTGGGCATTTGCCGCCGACGGCGAGTTGCTGGAGATAGAGGTGAGCGGGCCCCTCACCACCAGCACCCCGGCACTCTATCTGGGGGCGGCCGAGGCGGGATTGGGATTGGCCTATTGCTATGAGGAGGAGGTGAAGGAGGCGCTGGCGGCGGGTCGGCTGGTGACGGTGCTGGCTCCCTGGAGCCCCGTTTTTGCCGGTTTCAATCTCTTCTATCCCAGTCGCCACCAGCTCGGCAGCGGCCTGCGAGCCCTGATCGACATGTTGAAGGCGCACCATCGCCAGCCTTGATTAATGAGCAGTATTCAGCAATTCATCAAGTAAAAGCCGGATTATCAATTAAAATGTGACAATCTACACTGTGACTTCGATCCCTGAACCCGGCGAGAAGCACAGTTATGTCAGCCTATTTCATCCGACGCCAGCGGGCCATGACCCGGCGCTTCTGGGGCTACGCGCTCCCCTCCATCCTCGCCATGCTGGTCTCCGGCGCCTATTACCTGGTCGATGGCATCTTCGTCGGCCACTACGTGGGGGCTGCCGGCCTCGCCGGCATCAACCTGGTCTACCCGGTCATCATGGTGCTGATCGGCCTCGCCGCCATGCTCGCCATGGGGGCCGCCACCACCATCTCCCTCCAGCAAGGGGCCAGGCAGTTAACGTCGGCCCGCCAGACCCTGGTCAATGCCCTCTGGCTGGTGCTGATCCTGGGCGCGATCGCGCCGCTGCTGCTGCACCACTGGCACGGCGACATCCTGCGAGCGCTGGGAATCGAGCCAGGCTCGGCCATCTGGCAACAGGCCAGCGACTATCTCACCTGGATTGGTGGCGGCACCCTGCTACTGGCCGCCAACCTGGCGGTGCCCTATCTGCTGCGCAATGACGGGCGCCCCAGGCTGGCCATGATCCTGGTCAGCAGCGGCGCCGTGCTCAACATCCTCCTCAACTACCTCATGGTCGGTCAGCTGGGGCTGGGGCTGGTGGGCACCGCCCAGGCGACACTCATCTCCGAGGCCGTCGTCAGCCTGCTCGGGCTGAGTTACTTCTTCACCCCCTATGCCAGATTACGCCTCTCCCCGTCCATGCTGCTGCCCAGAGTCGGTGCCATGCCCGCCCTGCTGTTCTGCGGCCTGCCGAGCCTCATCGCCCAGTTCAACCTGGGATTGCTGTTGCTGCTGCACAACAGCCAGCTGATGATCCACGGCTCGGTCAAGGATCTGGCCGGTTTCACCGTGGCCGGCTACACGGAGGCGGTATTCGTGGTGATCCTGCAGGGGTTGGCCTTCGGCATCCAGCCCCTCATCGGCCAGGCGGCAGGGGCCGGGCGACACAGGGATCTGAGGTTCCTGATGATGATGGGGCTCAAGATCACGGTGATCTACGGCATGGTGGTCTGGCTGCTGATCCAGCTGCTGCCACGCCAGGTCGCCATGCTCTATACCGGCGTCCAGGATCCCGAGTTGCTGGCGGCGGCGGTGCGCAGCCTGACCCTCAACCTGGCCGCCATTCCGCTGGAGGGGGTGCTGCTATTTGGCATAGTGCTGCTGCAATCCATGGCCCATACCCGCCAGGCGCTGGCGCTCTCCCTTGGCAAGACCCTGCTGCTGCTGCCGATGATCACCCTGCTGCCGCTCTGGTGGGGCCGTGACGGTGTGCTGCTGGCCCAACCCGCCAGCATACTGCTGCTGGCCCCGCCGCTGTGCTACCTGCTGTGGCGAGAGTGGCGCGCCCTGGCCCCGGCCAGCACAGCCAAGCGACCCGTCCCCCTGCCCAGCCGGCAACAGCAGGGTGTCACGCCGGGATAGGGCCCGCGAGCCCGCCACCGCGCATCACCAAGATTGTCCATAAAAAAAGTCCCCGCATGGCGGGGACTTTTTCTTGGCTCGCACTGCCGACGGGATCAGCAGTAGCCGTAACCCAACAGGCGCTGGTAGCGCAGCTCCAGCAGTTGCTCGCTGTCGAGCGGGCGCAAGACCGCGAGATCTTGCTTGATGCGGTCCTTCAGGCGCTGGGCCATCAGCTCCACGTTGCGGTGGGCACCGCCGAGGGGCTCTTCGACGATGTTGTCGATGAGCTTGAGCTCCTTCAGGCGCTGGGCCGTGATGCCCATGGCATCGGCGGCGACCGGCGCCTTGTCGGCGCTCTTCCACAGGATGGAGGCGCAACCTTCCGGCGAAATGACGGAGTAGGTGGAGTACTGCAGCATGTTGACCCGATCGCCGACGCCGATGGCCAGCGCGCCGCCGGAGCCGCCTTCACCGATCACGGTGCAGACAACCGGCACTGTCAGACCGGCCATGACTTTGAGGTTGCGGGCGATGGCCTCGGACTGGCCACGCTCCTCGGCACCCACGCCGGGGTAGGCGCCCGGGGTGTCGATGAAGGTGATGATCGGCATCTTGAAGCGCTCGGCCATCTCCATCAGACGCAGGGCCTTGCGGTACCCTTCCGGACGCGGCATGCCGAAGTTTCGTCGGATCTTCTCCTTGGTCTCGCGACCCTTCTGCTGACCAATCACCATCACCGGCTCGCCGTCGAGACGGGCGATGCCACCGACGATGGCCTTGTCATCGGCATAGGCGCGATCACCCGCCAGCTCGTCGAAGTCGGTGAAGATCTGCTCGATGTAGTCGAGGGTGTAAGGGCGCTGGGGATGACGCGCCATCTGGGATACCTGCCAGGCCCCCAGATCGCCGAAGATCTTCTTGGTCAGCTCTTCGTTTTTCTTCTCCAGCCGACGGATATCTTCGCTCAGGTCCACGGCACTGTTGTGCTCACTCACATGGCGAAGTTCATCGATCTGAGCCTGCAATTCGGCGATCGGCTGTTCAAAATCCAGAAAAAGACTCATAGGGACTATAGATCCTCTAATCAAAAACCAATTCAACCCGCTCTCGTCCAAGCAGGACTCGCAAGTCATCTATCAGTTGATCGGTGGGCGTCACCCGCCACTCGGTACCGAGCGTCAATCGCACCCGGGAGCCGGGGCGACGATAGTTTACCTGAACCGGACAGACTCCGGCACGGGCGGGTTCCAAAATCTCGCACAAACGCGGGAAAAAGCGCTCATCAATGCGTTGTTCATCGAGGGAAATGCGGATCGCCCTGGCGAAACGCTCCCTCGCATCGTTAATATCCAGCAATTCGCGGGCCGACATTTTAAGGCCACCGGAGAAGTCATCAAAGCTGACCTGTCCAGAAACCACCAAAATACGGTCTTTTTGCATCAATTCTTCGTATTTTTCCAGCGCTTCACTGAACAGGGTCACATCCAGACGGCCAGATCTGTCGTCCAGGGTGAAGATCCCCATCTTGTTGCCGCGCTTGGTCACCATGCTGCGGGCGGCGATCACCAGCCCCGCCGCCGTGGTGATGGTGTCGCGGGAGGTGGGGTGCAGATCGCACAACCGGCCCGAGGTGTAACGGCGCAGCTCGCTGCTGTACTGGTTGATGGGATGGCCGGTCAGATACAGACCGAGGGTCTCCCGCTCCCCTTCCAGCCAGACCTTGTCGGGCCAGTGCGGCACGTTGGCGAACGCCTTCTTGACGTCATCGATCTCCTCGGTGAGCACCCCGAACATGTCGACCTGGCCCACCGCCTGCGCCTTGGCGTGCTGCTCGGCGGCGCGCATCGCCTCCTCCAGCGTGGCCATCAGCGCCGCCCGGTGCGGGCCCAGTCTGTCCATGGCGCCGGAGAAGATCAGCTTCTCCATCACCCGCTTGTTGATCTTCTTGATGTCGACCCGGTTGCAGAAGTCGAACAGATCGCGGAAGGGACCCTCACTGTCTCGCGCCGCCAAGATGGCGTCGATGGGGCCCTCGCCGACCCCCTTCACCGCGCCTATACCGTAGACGATGTGGCCGTCTTCGTTGACGCTGAAGCGGTAACGACCGGTGTTGACGTCCGGCGGTATCACGGTCAGCCCCATGCGCTGGCACTCGTCCACCAGGGTCACAATCTTGTCGGTGTTGTCCATGTCGGCGGTCATCACCGCCGCCATGAATTCCGCCGGGAAGTGGGTCTTGAGCCAGAGCGTCTGATAGGAGACCAGCGCATAGGCGGCGGAGTGAGACTTGTTGAAGCCGTAGCCCGCAAACTTCTCCACCAGATCGAAGATCTTGATCGCCAGCTCGCCGTCGACGCCGTTCTTGACGGCGCCTTCCTCGAAACCGGAACGCTGCTTGGCCATCTCCGCCGGGTTCTTCTTGCCCATGGCCCGGCGCAGCATGTCCGCCCCGCCGAGGGTATAGCCCGCCAATACCTGGGCTATCTGCATCACCTGCTCCTGATAGAGGATGATGCCGTAGGTGGGCTCGAGTATGGGTTTGAGGCTCTCGTGCTGCCACTTCTCGTCCGGATAGGAGATGGCTTCCTTACCGTGCTTACGCTCGATGAAGTTGTCCACCATGCCGGACTGCAGCGGGCCCGGTCGGAACAGGGCCACCAGGGCGATCATGTCTTCGAAGCAGTCGGGCTTGAGCCGCTTGATCAGATCCTTCATGCCGCGGGATTCGAGCTGGAACACCGCCGTGGTCTCGAAACGCTGCAACAGCGCGAACGACTTCTTGTCGTCCAGCGGGATGGCGGCGATGTCGACCGGCGCCTTGCCCTCTTTGGCCAGGCGCGGGTTGATCATGCCGAGCGCCCAGTCGATGATGGTGAGGGTCCGCAGCCCCAGGAAGTCGAACTTCACCAGGCCCGCGTATTCCACGTCGTTCTTGTCGAACTGGGTGACCGGGTTATTACCGGAATCATCGCAATAGAGCGGCGCGAAGTCGGTGATCTTGGTGGGCGCTATGACCACACCACCGGCGTGTTTGCCGGCGTTGCGCACCACCCCTTCCAGCCGGCGCGCCATGTCGATGAGGTCTTTCACCTCCTCGTCCTGCTCATAGAGCTCCGGCAGCTTGGGCTCGGCTTCGAACGCCTTGGCCAGGGTCATGCCCGGATCCGGCGGTATCAGCTTGGAGATGCGATCCACGAAGCCGTAGGCATGGCCCAGCACCCTTCCTACGTCCCGCACCACCGCCTTGGCCGCCATGCTGCCGAAGGTGATGATCTGGGAGACCGCCTCCCGGCCGTACATCTCGGAGACGTGATCGATCACCTCGTCCCGTCGGTCCATGCAGAAGTCGACGTCGAAGTCGGGCATGGAGACCCGCTCCGGGTTCAGGAAGCGTTCGAACAGCAGATCGTATTCGAGGGGATCCAGATCGGTGATCTTGAGGGCATAGGCCACCAGCGAACCGGCACCCGAGCCCCGGCCAGGGCCAACGGGGATGCCGTTGTCCTTGGACCACTGGATAAACTCCATCACGATGAGGAAGTAACCCGGGAAGCCCATCTGGTTGATCACCTTGAGCTCGACCTCGAGGCGCTCGTCATACTCGGGGCGACGCTCGACCCGCACCGCCGGATCCGGGAACAGGAAGGCCAGTCGGTCTTCCAGCCCTTCCCTGGACTTCATCACCAGGAAGTCTTCGGTACTCATGTCACCGGTCGGGAAGTTCGGCAGGAAGTATTCGCCGAGGCGCACCGTCACGTTGCAGCGCTTGGCGATCTCCACCGTGTTTTCCAACGCCTCGGGGATGTCGGCGAACAGATCCAGCATCTCCTCCTGGCTGCGCAGGTACTGCTGCGGGCTGTAACGGCGCGGCCGACGCTTGTCCATCAGGGTGTAGCCATCGTGAATGGCGACCCGGATCTCGTGGGCATCGAAATCCTCTTGCTTGAGGAACACCACCTCGTTGGTGGCGACGACCGGCAGTCCAAACTCGGTGGCGATGGCCACCGCCATGTGCAGGTAGGTCTCTTCGTCCGGCCGACCGGTGCGCAGCAGCTCGAGGTAGTAAGCGTCGGGGAAGTGGCGCTGGTAGAAGGCAAGGCTCTGCTCCACCATCTGGCGGTTGCCCTTGAGCAGGAACTTGCCCAGATCCCCCTCGCGGCCGCCGGAGAGCACTATGACCCCCTTGGCGTGATCCGCGAGCCACTCCTTGTCGAGGACGGGACGCCCCTGCACGTGACCGCGCTGGTAGCCACGGGAGATGAGCAGGGTGATGTTCTGGTAGCCCTCGTTGTCCATGGCCAGCAGGGTAAGGCGGAACTGCTCGTCACCGAGCTCCTGGCTCTGCACCCAGACATCCGCCCCGACCAGGGGCTTGAGCCCCTTGCCATGAGCGCCGCCATAGAAGCGCACCAGGCCGCACATGTTCATCTGGTCGGTCAGCGCCAGCGCCGGCATGTCGTTGGCCGCGGCAGCGCCGACGATGGGGCCGATTTTTTGCAGGCCATCGACCATGGAGAAATCGGAGTGGACCCGCAGGTGGATGAAGCGAGGCTCGGCCATTATTCGATCCCCAGCGCACGGCGCACCGGTTTGAAGCTTTTGCGATACTCGGGCAGGGGGCCACGCTCGGCCAGGATGGCGAGGTGCTCCGCGGTCGGATAGCCCTTGTGGCGGGCAAAGCCGTAGTCGGGATGACGGCCATCGAGCTCGGTCATCTCGGCATCCCGGGTCACCTTGGCGAGGATGGAGGCGGCGCTGATGGCGGCCACCAGGCTGTCGCCCTTGACCACGGCGCGGGCCTCCATGGCTAAGGCCGGGCAGCGGTTGCCATCGATAAACACCAGCTCAGGCGCGATGGCCAGACCCGCCACCGCGCGCTGCATCGCCAGCATGGTGGCGTGCAAGATGTTCAGCTCGTCGATCTCATCCGGGCTGGCCCGACCGATGGACCAGGCCAGCGCCTTGGCCTTGATCTCGTCAAACAGCGCGAGCCGCTTCTTCTCGGAGAGTTTCTTGGAGTCGGCAAGGCCCGCGATCGGGTTGGCCGGATCCAGGATCACGGCGGCGGTGACCACGTCCCCCACCAGGGGGCCACGGCCCACCTCGTCAACCCCGGCTACCAGCTTGTCTTGCGGAATATCGATTTGCATATCAACGCCTTGAATCAAAACCGGCCCCGCAGGGCCAGTGTCAGCACAACCTAACGCCTCGGGCGCACCTGCCATCACACCTATCTGCCGAGCAGCTCGGCCACCGCCTCGGCGGCCTGCACATCGGCATTGCAGCGAATGCTCTTGTGCAGCTTGGTGAAGGTGGCGATCAGTTCACGGTTGTCGTGATCCAGCAACTTGCTCACCTCCTCCACCAGATTGCAGGGGGTGCACTCGTGCTGGATGAGCTCGGGCACCAGCATCTGGTCTGCCAGCAAATTGGGCAGGGAGACATAGTCCGTCTTCACCAGCCACTGGGCAAGCCAATAGCTGAATGGCTTGAGCTTGTAGCCCACCACCATGGGTTTCTTCACCAGCATGGCTTCCAGGGCGGCCGTGCCGGAGGCGAGCATCACCACGTCGGCGGCGATCATGGCCTCGCGACCCTGGCCATCGAGCATGACCATCTCGAGATCCGGCGCTACCTCAGCCTTGATCTGCAGGAATTGCTCACGGCGCTGTTGGTTCACCAGGGGGACGATGAAGCCAAGATCCGGGCAATGCACCGTCAGGTGCTTGCAGGCCTCGAGGAACACAGGCGACATGAAGCCAACCTCGGCGCTGCGGCTACCCGGCAATATCGCCAGCCAGCGGCGGGAGGGGTCTATGCCCAGTTCCCGGCGCACGGCGGCTTGATCCGGCTCGAGCGGGATGGCATCGGCCATGGTATGCCCGACGAAGCGGCAGGGCGCATCGAAACGGTCGTAGAAGGCTTTCTCGAACGGCAGGAAGGCGAGCACCATGTCGGTGGCGGCCTTGATCTTGTGAATGCGGCTCTGCCGCCAGGCCCAGACCGAGGGGCTGACGTAGTGAACCGTCTTGATACCGGCGCGGCGCAGCTTGAGCTCCACCCCGATATTGAAATCAGGTGCATCCACCCCGATGAAGATATCGGGTGGATTAGCAATAAAATGGCGCAACAGTTCGCGGCGCACCTGCAGGATGCGGGGCAGACGACCCAGCACCTCGCTGATGCCCATGACGGAAAGCTCTTCCATCTCGAACAGGGCCTTGACGCCGAGCGCCTGCATCCGCGGTCCGGCAATGCCTTCAAACCGCGCATCCGGGTAGCGGGCCTTGAGCTCGCGCACCAGACCGGCGGCCAGGATGTCACCGGAGGTCTCTCCGGCGACGATGCCGATGCGGATGGGATCAGGCACGGATGATCCCGCGCTCGTTGTCTTTGAGGAAATCGACATAGAGCTGGACCGCAGGTTCGCTGGCAGCCATCTCGATCAGCACCGGCAGCACCTCTTCGATGGTCTTGCCGGAGCGGAAGATCTCTTTGTAGGCACGTTTGACAGCAGAAATCGCCTCCGGGCTATAACCACGGCGACGCAGCCCCTCGGAGTTCACCCCGAACGGTTTGGCGTAATTGCCAGCGGCCATCACGTAGGGCGGCACGTCCTTGTTCAGGGCGGCGCAGCCGCCGACGAAGGCGTGGGAGCCGACACGACCGAACTGGTGAATGGCGGAGAGGCCGCCGAAGATGACGAAGTCACCGATCACCACGTGACCCGCCAGGGTCGCGTTATTGGCGAAGATGCAGTTGTCACCGATGATGCAGTCGTGGGCCACGTGCACGTTGACCATGAACAGGTTGCCGCTGCCCACCTTGGTCAGGGCCTGATCCTGGGTGGTGCCACGGTGCACCGTGCAGTTCTCGCGAAAGACGTTGTTGTCGCCGATCTCGAGGAAGGTGCGCTCACCGGCGTACTTCTTGTCCTGGCAGTCCTCACCGATGGAGGAGTGCTGGAAGATCTTGTTGCCACGACCTATCTTGGTCGGGCCCTTGATCAACACGTGGGAGCTGACCCAGGTGTTGTCACCGATTTCCACCTCGGCACCAATGACGGAAAAGGGGCCGATTTCCACCCCTTTGCCGATCACGGCAGACTCATGGACGATGGCGGTATCGTGAATGATGGCAGTCTGGTCGATCACGGTTACACCTCGCGTTTGGCACACATCAGTTCGGCAGTACAGACCACTTCACCATCGACGGTGGCGACACCGGTGAACTTGGCGATACCGCGGCGCTCCTTCAGGAACTCCACGTCCAGCACCAGCTGATCCCCAGGGCCGACCGGGCGCTTGAAGCGCGCGTGGTCGATGGAGGCAAAGTAATAGAGTTCGTTGGGGGACGGTTTGCCCACCATGGTAAAGGCCAGGATACCGGTGGCTTGCGCCATGGCTTCCAGGATCAGCACGCCAGGAAACACCGGCTTTGCCGGGAAGTGGCCTTGAAAGATCGGCTCATTGAACGAGACGTTCTTGATGGCGCGCAGGGTCTTGCGCTCATCGCTGATCTCGTAATTTTCCACCTTGTCCACCATCAGGAAAGGATAACGGTGGGGCAGCAGATCCATGATTTCCTGGATGCCCAGGCTCTTCTTTTCAGTAGTCAAAACAGTACCCTATACCAATCGTGGTTATTCTTGTTCCAGCGCTTTCTCGAGCCGGCTCAACCGTTTATGCATCTCTTCGATACGCATCACCCGAGCGGCGGTCTTGCGCCACTCCTTGTTGGTCTGCAGAGGGATACCGGAAGAGTAGACGCCGGGTTCGGTAATGGGTCGCATCACCATGGCCATACCGGTGACGGTGGCCTGGTCGCAGATCTCCATGTGCCCGTTGAAGACGGAGGCGCCGCCAATGATACAGTATTTGCCGACCTTGAGACTACCGGCCATCACGGTGGAGCCCGCCACGGCGGTGCCGTAGCCGATCTCGACGTTGTGAGCGATCTGGCACTGGTTGTCGATGATGACGTTATCCGCGATGCGGGTATCTTCCAGCGCACCCCGGTCTATGGTGGTACAGGCACCGATCTCGACCCGGTTGCCTATGGTCACGCCACCGAGCTGGGGGATCTTGATCCACTCGCCACGCTCATTGGCATAACCGAAGCCATCTGCCCCGATCACGGTGCCGGCTTGCACCAGACAGTCCGTGCCCAGGGTCACGTTGTGATACAGGGTGACGTTGGCCCACAACCGGGAGCGCGCTCCCAGTCGGGTATGCTGGCCAACGAAACAACCTGGGCCTATACGCACGTCATCCCCCAGCACGACGCCGGACTCGATGACGGCGTTGGCGCCGATGGCTACTCTCTCACCCAGCTGCACGTCCGCCGCGATGACGGCGCTCGGATGGATATCCGTGGCCGGTTGCGGCGTGGTGTCCAGCAGTTGGGCGACCCGGGCAAAGCCCACATAAGGGTCTTTGAGCACCAGGGCATTGGTGGGACAAAATGGCAAATCCGCCTCTGTGATGAGCACGGCCGTGGCCTTGCTCTGCTCCAGATAGTGCCGGTACTTCTTGTTGGACAGGAAGGTAATGTCACCCTCCCCGGCCTTTTCCAGTGTCGCTACCTTGCGGATTTCCTGGGTCCCATCGCCATGGACCTGGGCCCCCAGTTGCTGGGCCAGCTGTGCGAGAGTGAATGCCATCAATTAGTTGCTCTTGCTTACCTGAGAGATAACCTGACCGGAGATGTCCAGCTTGCTGGCCGCATAAGGCGCTGCATTGCGCTCCAGCACCAGATCGTAGCCATTGCTCTTGGCGATGGAGTCGATGGCAGCCTGAACCTTGGTCAGGATCTTGTTGCGCTCTTCCGCCTGGCGACGACCGTTGTCCTGCTCAAATGCCTGACGCTTCTGGTTGAATTCCATTTGCAGCTTAGCCAGCTTCTCCTGGTTCTGCTTCTTCTGCTCGGCGCTCATGAAGGCTTCATCCTTCTTGAACTTCTCGACCAGCGTCTGACCGTCGGACTCGAGCTTCTGCAGCTCACGCATGCGCGGCTCGAACTCGCTCTTCAGCTTCTTGGCCACGGCGTCACGCTGGGGCAGCTTTTGGAAGACTTCGCTCATGTCGACCACGGCAATCTTGGTCTCAGCCCAGGCGGAGCCCATACCGGCAGCCATCAGTGCAAAACTCAAACCAGCTACTTTCAACGCTTTATTCACACTTACTCCTTGGTCCCTCGGTTGAGGGCTACCTGATTTACCTGATAATGCAAGCGATCCTCAGGACCGTCTTGTTGCCTGGTGAGGCACGCAGATTGCGCATCCCATCATTGATGCCCCCGCCGAAGCGGGGCGCGTCCGTTCCTCTTAGAAGGTACGGCCGATGTTGAACGAGAAGACTTCAGTATCATCCCCTTCGTACTTCTTGAGCGGCTGTGCCAGCACGAAGACCAGCGGGCCCATGGGGGAGAGCCACTGCAGTGACAGACCGGCGGACACCCGGATATTGCTGGGGTCGGAGTAGTCCATCAGGTAGTTACAACCGCTGAAGCAGCGATTCTTGTACTGGTTGAAGTCGAAGTTGGTGTCCCAGACCGTACCGGCATCGAGGAAGAAGCTGGTTCTGAGCTGAGGCTGATAGCTTTCGGAGGCGAACGGCGTCGGCACTATCATCTCGAGGGAAGCGACCGCCAGCGCGTTGCCCCCCACCGAGCTGTCGGTGCCCTGAACGACGTCATTACCGCCCAGGTTGTAGTAATAGAGCGCCTTCGGACCCACGGTGTTGCTCTTGAAGCCACGCAGGGTATCGAAGCCACCGGCATAGTAGTTCTCGAAGAACGGCAGCACGTGATCGTAGTCGCCGTTACTGCCATAACCATTGCCGTAAGAGGCACGGGCCTTGGCCAGCATCACCCACTGGTGATCCGCATCGAACGGGAAGTAATGGGAGTCTTCGGCGTTCAGCTTGTAATACTGCAGATCCATGCCCGGCACCGTCACCTTGGCATTCACCCGCTGACGGTCACCCGCGGTCGGGAACTGACCTTTGTTGAGGGTGGAGCGGGTCCAGCCGGCGGTGACGTCGACGGTGTTGAACACCAGTCGGTTGTCACCGTCCAGATTGCCGCTGTACACCCTCCAGAACTCATCCACCTGAACATAGGGGTTGGGCTGGGACAGCTTGTTGTTCTCGTAGCCGAGGCTGAAGTCGAGGCGGTTGTTCTCGTTGACCGGGAAGCCGCTGGAGAGGCGGAAGCCGATGGTGGTGTTCTCATAGTCAACGATGTTGGCATCTGCCGCGCTGAACTCGTTGTAGTAGAGACGGCCACCCAGGCTGACACCGTCGACGGTGAAGTAGGGATCGTTGTAGCTGAGATCGATGCTCTTCGAGTAGTCGTTGGTACTGGCGTTGATACCGATCTTCTTGCCGGTACCCATGAAGTTGTCTTGCTGCAGACCCGCCTGCAGGCTCAGGCCCGACTCGGTGCCGTAGCCGATACCCGCGTTGATGGACCCCGCCGGCTGCTCCTTGACCTTGAAGTCGAGATCGACCTGATCGTCGCTGCCCGCCACCCGCTTGGTGTCCACTTCCGCGGTCTCGAAGAAGCCGAGGCGGTTGAGACGGGTCTTGGACTGCTCGACGTTGTCGGAGGAGAGCCAGGTGCCTTCCATCTGACGCATCTCGCGACGCAGCACTTCGTCCTTGGTGGTGACGTTGCCGCTGAAGTTGATGTTGCGCACATAGACCCGGGGACCCGGCTCTATGTTGACGATCAGCTCCACTTCCTTGGTCTCGTCGTTGACCTGGGGGAAGGTGACCACTTTGGGGTAGGCGTAACCGTAACGGCCGAGGAACTTGGAGAGCACCTCTTCGGTGTGGGTCACCTGGCTGGCGGAGTAGACGCTGCCCGCCTCAATGGGGACCAATCCCTTCATCTCGGCGCCGCGATCGATGAGATCGCCCTTGATCTCTACTCCGGAGACCTTGTACTGATCCCCTTCCTTGATGTTCAGGGTGACGTAGACCCCTTTCTTGTCAGGGGTCATGGAGACCTGGGTGGACTCCTGAGCGAAACGTATGTAGCCGCGGTCCATGTAGTAGGAGCGCAGCACTTCGATGTCACCGGCCAGCTTCTGCTTCTGGTAGCGTTGATCGCCGGTGAAGTTCCACCAGGGCACATCGTCCTTGAGGGAGAGCTGAGCCAGCAGTTTCTCTTCCGGGAACACGTTGTTGCCGACGATGTTGATCTGCTGGATCTTGGCCGCGGCCCCTTCCACGAAGGTGAACTTGAGGTCGACCCGGTTGCGGGGCAAGGGCGTGACGATGGCCTTGACCCTGGCGGAGTATTTACCCACGCCATAGTAGAAGTCTTCCAAGCCCTTCTCGAGGGAGCTCAGCACGGTGCGATCCAAGGGATCACCGACCCGGATGCCGGAGGATTCCAGGCTCTGGGTCAGCTGCTCTTCCTTGATGTCCTTGTTGCCGGAGAACTCGATGCTGGAGATGGTCGGGCGCTCCTTCACCACGACCTGCAGCACCTGACCGTCACGATAGACTTTGACGTCCTCGAAGTTGCCCGAGGCATAGAGCCGCTTGATGGCGTTGGCCAGAGTCACGGAATCGACGGAGTCCCCGACCCGGACCGGCAGATTCAACAGGGCGGCGCCCAGGGTCACCCGCTGCAGACCCTCGACCTGAATGTCTTGCACCACAAAAGAGGCAGGGGCCGCCTGAGCCAGGAGGCTGGCTCCCAGCAGGCAACTCAACACCAATGCTTTTTTAACAGCCATTTTGTTCTTATGTGTCCTTGTTGATGCTCTAGCCTCAGAGGCGAGCGAAATCATTAAACAGCGCAATGCCCATCAGTAACATCAGAATGGCGGCGCCTATCCTGAACCCAACTTCCTGAATTTTTTCTGGTACCGGCTTGCCGGTGACTGCCTCGATGAGGAAGTAGACCAAATGGCCCCCGTCCAGCACCGGCAGGGGGAACAGGTTGATGATCCCCAGGTTGACGCTGATCAGCGCCAGGAAACCGAGGAAATAGACCAACCCGTAATCGGCGCTGCTGCCTGCCCCCTTGGCAATGGAGATGGGGCCGCTCAGGTTATCCAGCGAGACGATGCCACCGATCAGCTTGCCAATCATATCAAAGGTCAGCGTGGTCAGGCTCCAGGTCTTCTGGGCCCCATGCCACAGGGCTTGCAAAGGCCCATACTGTAACAGAACTCGATACTCATCCGGTAATGGAACCAGTTGCGGCGAGAGGCCGACAAAACCGACCAGCTGGCCGCGCACCTTTTTCGCATCCGGCAACAGCGTCAGGGTCAGGTCGCTGCCCCCGCGCTCCACCATGACTTGCAGTGGCTGCTCGGGGGACTGCTGCACTCGCAGCACAAACTGAGTCCACTCGGTGATCTCCTGCTCCCCTACCCGCTTGATGCGATCTCCCACCTGCAGACCGGCTTTCTCGCTGGCGCTGTTGGGTACAATGGCCTCCACCACGGGCAGCACCTTGCCACCGAGGGGCACTATCCCCAGGCTGCCGATGGGAGACTCTTTCTCCGGATCAAATTTCCAGTCGCCCAGCTCGAGTGTCTTGTCGACCACATAGCTGGTATCCGCCGCCTTCAGCTTGAGCCGTACCGAGTCATCCCCCAGATGGCTGATGAGCGCGTAGGTTACCGCTTCCCAGTCTCCGGTCTCTTCATCACCGACCCCGA
Organism: Aeromonas sp. MR16; assembly: GCF_022549315.1. Taxonomy (NCBI): domain Bacteria; kingdom Pseudomonadati; phylum Pseudomonadota; class Gammaproteobacteria; order Aeromonadales; family Aeromonadaceae; genus Aeromonas; species Aeromonas sp. MR16. The sequence continues at coordinate 41,295 of NZ_JAKZFK010000003.1, forward strand.
CGATCTCCATGCTAGGCAGAACACCAGCCTGGGCCACGATGGAGGCGGGACGCACCTCGTCGATCACCGGCTTGACGCTGGGGACGCCGATCATGAACATCAGCCAGAAGGCGAACAGGGCGAACAGGAAGTTCGCCATGGGGCCAGCCGCGACTATGGCCATCCGCGCCCAGACGCTCTTGTGATTGAAGGCCTGCGCCTCCTCACCGGGTTTGAGCTCATCGACCCGACCGTCCAGCATCTTGACATAACCACCCAGCGGTATCAGGGCCAGCACATATTCGGTGCCGTCCTTGCCGATGCGGCGCCAGATCGCCTTGCCAAAGCCGATGGAGAAACGTTCCACCTTGACGCCACAGCGACGGGCCACCCAGAAGTGGCCGAACTCATGCACCGCCACCAACAGGCCGAGGGCGACGACGAAGGCACCAAGATTCCACAATACGCCGCCCATCAGCAAACCACCTCAAGGTCATGGCCCGTCTGATACCCAAGGGCAACAAGAAAGGCATCAATACTCCACAATACGCCGCCCATCAGCGAGATACCTCAAGGTCATGGCCCGTCTGATCCCCAGGGGCAACAAGAAAGGCATCAATACTCCACAATACGCCGCCCATCAGTGAGATACCTCAAGGTCATGACCCGTCGCGTAGAGAGCGGCCTCTGGCCACCACAGTCCGTTCATCGAGCAAGCTCCTCAATCAGTTCGTGGGCACGGGCACGGGCCATGCCATCCAGGGCAATCAGATCGTCAAGCGACCCTGCAGCGCAGCCACCCAATGCCGTCATGATGGATTCATTGACTCTGGCAATATCCATAAATCCGATCCGCTCTGCAAGAAAAGCCGCGACGCTCTCTTCATTGGCGGCATTGAGCGAGGTCGTGGCAGCCTGCCCTTGCTGGCAGGCCGTCATGGCCAGTGCCAGGTTGGGGTAGCGTTCGTAGTCGGGACGAATAAAGCTGAACTCTCCGACACTGAAGAAATCCAAAGGTTCCACCCCGGATTCGATCCTGCTCGGATAGGCCAGGGCATGGGCGATGGGGGTGCACATGTCGGGGTTGCCGAGCTGGGCCAGCACTGAGCCGTCCTTGTACTGCACCATGGAATGGATGACCGACTGGGGATGGATCACCACCTGGATCTGCTCAGGAGCCGCATTGAACAGCCAGCGCGCCTCTATGTACTCCAGCCCCTTGTTGATCATGGTGGCGGAGTCCACCGAGATCTTGGCCCCCATGGACCAGTTGGGGTGCGCGACCGCCTGGGCCGGTGTGACCTTGTCCAGATCGCCGATGTCGGTATAGCGGAAGGGGCCGCCCGAGCCGGTCAGCAGGATCTTGCTGATACCCGCCTCAGTCAGGGAGCAGAAACCCGGCTGGCGCTGAATGCTCTCGGGCAGGCATTGGAAGATGGCGTTGTGCTCGCTGTCGATGGGCAGCAGCTCGGCGCCGTGATGGCGCACAGCCTCCATGAAGAAGGCGCCGGACATCACCAGCGCCTCTTTATTGGCCAGCAGGATGCGCTTGCCGGCCCGCACGGCGGCCATGGTGGGTGCCAATCCTGCGGCGCCGACGATGGCGGCCATGACGCTGTGGGCATCCGGGTGAGCGGCCACTTCGCACAGGGCAGCCTGACCGGACAGCACCCGAGTTGAAGCGCCGTGGGTCCTGAGTCGCTCGGCCAGTTCGGCTGCCGCGCCCTCATCCACCATCACGGCGAAGCGGGGGGTAAATTCGAGACAATCGCGCAGCATGGCATCCACGCTGCGAGCGGCCGTCAGCGCCAGCACTTGCCAGCGGCCCGGGTTCTGCCGCAGTACCTTGAGAGTGCTCTGACCGATGGAGCCGGAGGCACCCAGGATCACCAGTGAGTTGTGCATCAAGACTCCTGAATGAATAACTGACAGATGGAGCCGAAGGCCCTCAATATCACCCGCGAGTCAGGCATCAAAACTCCTGACTGAGCAGCATGTAGCTGAGCAGGAAGACCGGCAGGGCGGCTGTCAGGCTGTCGATCCTGTCGAGAATACCGCCGTGACCCGGCAACAGGGTACCGGAGTCCTTGATGCCTGCCTCGCGCTTGAACATGCTTTCGGTGAGATCGCCGAGCACAGAGGCCAGCACCGCCAGCAGGGAGCACAGCAGCACTACCGCCATCTTGGCGGGCACGAAGCCCATGAACCAGGTCACGCCGACGGCCAACAGGCTGGCGGTAAACAGGCCACCCAACATGCCCTCGATGGTTTTACCCGGGCTGACGGCCGGCGCCAGTTTGTGTTTACCAAAGGCCTTGCCGAAAAAATACGCGCCAGAATCTGCCGCCCAGACCAAGCCCATGACGAACAGCAGGACCCAGGCCCCCATCAGGGGATCGTGATAGAAGTGGTAGCCACGGATGGCCACCAGTGACCAGAAGAAGGGCACCAGGGTCACCAGGCCGAACAGGGATTTCAGCCAGATGGAATTTTTCCACAGCCTGGCGCTCTGGGGGTAACGCAAGACCAATAACAGGCCCAGCAGCCACCAACTGACTGCGGTCCAGAGCACCCCCATCAACAGAGGATGCAACTGGGGGATCCAGAGTTGCTCCACCGGCACCCAGAACAGGCTGGCGCCGAGCAACAGGCAGAACACCAGCGGCAACCATTGTTGCGGCTGGGCGGAGACGAAGGCGCTCCACTCACGGCTGGCCAGCAGAAAGACCAGGGCAGCGAGCAGGGCGAAGAATTTCAATGGCAGGAAAAACAGTGCCCCCAATACCATGGGCACTAACAGTAATGCGGTAATAATTCGTTGTTTTAGCAAAAGAAACCTCTCTCTTGGGAGCGGGGTTTAGCCGGTCTGTTGTGCGGCGATCAATTCCCGGATCTGTTCACCCGTACACCCGAAGCGACGCTCGCGAGCAACGAAGGAGGCAACCGCCCCACTGAACTCGGCCTCGTCAAAATCGGGCCACAATACCGGGGTAAAATAGAGCTCGGCATAGGCAAGCTGCCATAGCACAAAATTGCTGATGCGATGATCGCCACCGGTGCGGATCAGCAGATCCACCGGCGGCAGGTCGGCCATGCAAACCTGTTGTGCCAACGCCGCCTCATCGATGGCCTCGGCATCCAGTTCACCGGCCGCCACGGCGCGAGCCAGCTTGCGAGCCGCCTGAGCGATATCCCACTGGCCCCCATAGTTGGCAGCGATATTGAGCGTCAACCCCTGGTTGCCTGCGGTCAGGGCCTCGGCTTTGGCTATCTTGGCCTGCAACCGTTCGCTGAAGCGGGCGGTATCGCCGATCACCTTGAGCCGAATACCGTTGCTGTGCAACTTCTTCACCTCGCGGCCGAGCACCGTCAGAAACAGTTCCATCAGGGCGTTGACCTCCCCTTCCGGGCGCCGCCAGTTCTCGCTGGAGAACGCAAACAGGGTCAGTGCCTCCATTCTGGCACGGGCGGCGAAGGTCACGGCTTCACGCACGGACTTCACGCCCGCCTTGTGGCCGAAGACCCGCATCTTGCCACGGTTCTGGGCCCAACGACCGTTGCCATCCATGATGATGGCGACGTGACGAGGCAAGGACGAGCTGGCGCTATCGCCTAGCGCTGCCAAAAGCGACATTCATTTCTCCCACAAAGACAAAAACGCCGTGCAGGGGCACTACACGGCGCTCGTAATATACCTGTCGGAGGCTTAGATTTCCATTAGCTCCTTTTCCTTCGCAGCCAGGGCGTCGTCGACCAGCTTGATGAAGGCGTCGGTGAGCTTCTGGATCTCTTCCTGGGCACGACGGTCGTCGTCTTCGGAGATCTCTTTGTCCTTGAGCAGCGCTTTGAAGTCGGCGTTGGCGTCGCGACGGATGTTACGCACGGCAACTCGGGCACCTTCCGCTTCGGCACGGACGATCTTGGTCAGATCGCGGCGACGCTCTTCGGTCAGCGGCGGCAAGGGCACGCGCAGGGTCTGACCGTTGCTTGACGGGTTCAGGCCCAGATCGGAGGTCAGGATGGCTTTTTCCACCGCCTGGATCATGGAGCGATCGAAGATGGAGATGGACAGGGTACGGGCATCTTCTGCCACTACGTTAGCCAACTGTTTCAGCGGAGTGGCAGAGCCGTAATATTCCACCTGGATACCATCGAGCAGGCTCGGATGAGCGCGGCCGGTACGGATCTTGGACATCTGGGTCTTGAGCGATTCTACGCTCTTGGCCATGCGGTCCTTGGCGTCGTTTTTAATCTCGTTGATCACAGTGGTTTTCCTTCTGGCGAACGAGCCGTCACGCGGCTCGTGTCTATCTTATTTAGCGATGTGATGGATCAGCGTACCTTCCGGCTCACCCATGACAACCCGACGCAGCGCACCCGGTTTGTTCATGTTGAACACCCGGATCGGCAGATCGTGGTCACGGGCCAGGGTAAAGGCAGCAAGATCCATTACCTTGAGCTCTTTTTCAAGCACTTCGTTGTAGCTGAGCTCATGATACAGCACGGCGTCCGGATTCTTAACCGGATCCTCATTGAATACACCATCGACCTTGGTGGCTTTGAGTACCACGTCGGCTTCGATCTCGATGCCGCGCAGGCATGCTGCGGAGTCGGTGGTGAAGAAGGGGTTGCCGGTACCGGCAGAGAAGATCACCACCTTGCCGGCGCGCAGCTGGCTGATGGCCTCGGCCCAGCTGTAGGAATCGCACACGCCCTGCAGGGAGATGGCAGACATCAGACGGGCATTCACATAAGCACGATGCAGGGCATCACGCATGGCCAGGCCGTTCATCACGGTTGCCAGCATGCCCATGTGGTCACCCACCACGCGGTTCATACCTGCCTTGGCAAGACCGGCACCACGGAACAGGTTGCCGCCGCCAATGACCAGACCGACCTGAACACCCAGCTCAACCAGCTCTTTGATCTCTTGGGCCATCCGTTCCAGCACCGCCGGATCAATGCCAAAACCCTCGGATCCTTGCAGGGCTTCACCACTCAACTTCAGAAGAACACGTCTGTATGCAGGCTTGGGATTGGTACTCATGTCACTGATTCCTGGTCATATAAAGACCGCGACATAAGTCGCGGTCTGGGGAAACGGAAAAACCGGTTCGATTAAGCCTTCTGAGCGGCTGCGATCTGGGCTGCAACTTCAGCAGCGAAATCGGTCTCTTGCTTCTCGATGCCTTCGCCCACTTCGAAACGGGTGAAGGAGACAACGTCAGCACCTTCTTTCTTCAGCAGTTCGGCGACGGTGATGGACGGATCCTTCACGAAGGGTTGACCAGTCAGGGAAACCTCACCGGTGAACTTCTTCATGCGGCCTTCAACCATCTTCTCGGCGATTTCTTTCGGCTTGCCGGAGTTGATGGCGATGTCGATCTGAATTTCGCGCTCTTTGGCAACGACTTCAGCGGACACGTCTTCCGGCTTGACGAACTGCGGGCTGTTGGCAGCAACGTGCATGGCCAGGTCTTTGGCCAGCTCGGCAGTACCGCCGATCAGCTTGGTGATAACACCGATACGGGAACCGTGTACGTAGGTACCCAGGTTGTCACCTTCAACCAGCATCACGCGACGCAGGTTCATGTTCTCACCGATCTTGGCGATCAGGTTGGTGATAGTCAGCTCAACGGACTCACCGTTACCGAAGTCGGCCGCTTTCAGGGCGTCAACGTCAGCAATCTTCTGGGTAGCGGCGATGTCGGCGATCTTCTGGCCCATGCCCATGAAGCTGGCATCTTTGGCGACGAAGTCGGTTTCGCTGTTCAGCTCGATCATGACGGCAACGTTGCCTTCGGTACGGGCGAAAATCACGCCTTCAGCGGCGATACGGCCGGCTTTCTTGGCGGCCTTGGCCTGACCGGATTTGCGCATGTTCTCGATAGCCAGCTCGATATCACCCTGAGCTTCTTCCAGTGCTTTTTTGCAATCCATCATGCCAGCGGCGGTGCGCTCGCGCAGTTCTTTTACCAGGGCGGCAGTAACGTTAGCCATTTTCAGTATCCTCGGTCTTGATTTGACAAGAAACAGGGGCCACAAGGGCCCCTGCTAACCAATTACATCAGCTTGGTTAATAAGGGCTTTTCAGTCCTTATCAATTACTCAGCTTCAACGAAACCATCTTGTTCGGCTTGAACAACGATGTCCTGAGCGCGAGCTTCCAGTACGGTGTCAGCGGCAGCGTTCAGGTACAGGTTCACAGCACGGATAGCATCGTCGTTACCCGGGATGACATAGTCAACGCCGTCCGGGTTGGAGTTGGTATCAACGATGGAAACGACCGGGATACCCAGGTTATTGGCTTCTTTGATAGCAATGTGCTCGTGGTCGGCATCGACAACGAACAGAACGTCAGGCAGGCCGCCCATGTTCTTGATACCACCCAGGCTCTTCTCCAGCTTTTCCATTTCGCGAGTACGCATCAGCGCCTCTTTCTTGGTCAGCTTGTCGAAGGTACCGTCTTGGCTCTGGGTTTCCAGATCTTTCAGGCGCTTGATGGACTGACGAACGGTTTTCCAGTTGGTCAGCATGCCGCCCAGCCAGCGGTGGTTAACATAGAACTGGTCACAACGATCAGCGGCATCTTTTACGGCTTCAGACGCGGCACGCTTGGTACCTACGAACAGTACCTTGCCTTTCTTGGCAGCTACGGAGCTGATGAAGTTCATGGCATCGTCAAACATCGGAACGGTTTTTTCCAAGTTGATGATGTGAACCTTGCTGCGGGCGCCGAAGATGTAGGACTTCATTTTCGGGTTCCAGTAACGAGTCTGGTGACCGAAGTGAACGCCGGCTTGCAGCATGTCGCGCATAGAAACTTTAGCCATTTTATACCTCTGTATTGGGGTTAGGCCTCCACACATCCCATGTAACCGACCCCAAAGGGGCACCCCGGTACAGGTGTCGATGTGTGTGTGTTATTGAGTAAGGGTGATGAAATGCGGACGCAAGTTCCCCATTCCGGCGCGCTTTATACCATAACTTTGGTCAGGACACCACCAGCAGCCACGCTAAAAATGGCTCCCCAGGAGCGGGGGTACGACCGCTGGCTGACGCTGTGATGACAATCACACTGGAAGTAAACGGAGGTTGGGGATAAAATTTTGGCCTGATTGCAAACGCATCTATTTTTCATTACCTGATTTTAGGTCATCCCAGGATGAGAAGTCAGGCCCCAAGAGAGATCCCATGTCCATCAAAATCAAGACACCGGAAGAGATTGAAAAGATGCGCATTGCCGGCCAGCTGGCTGCCGATGTGCTGGTGATGATCGCCCCCCATGTCAACGCCGGTGTCACCACCGACGAGCTGAACACCCTGTGCCACGACTATATCGTCAACGTGCAGCAGGCCGTGCCCGCGCCGCTGAACTACCACGGTTTTCCCAAGTCCATCTGCACCTCGGTCAATGATGTGATCTGCCACGGCATTCCCAATCACAAGAAGCTGCGGGAAGGGGACATCATCAACCTGGACATCACCGTCATCAAGGACGGTTACCACGGTGACACTTCCGCCATGTTCATCGTGGGCCAGACCACCCCGCTGCGCCGTCAGCTGTGCAAGGTGGCCCAGGAGAGCCTGTACGCCGCCATCAAGCGGGTGCGTCCCGGCATGTGCATCACCGAAATTGGCGCCGTGATCCAGCCCATCGTCGAGCAGGCCGGTTTCTCCGTGGTGCGCGACTACTGCGGCCACGGCATCGGCAGCGAGTTCCACGAAGAGCCGCAGATCCTGCACTATCGCAACGGCGGCAAGCAGGAGCTCAAGCCCGGCATGTGCTTCACCATCGAGCCCATGGTCAACAGCAAGAAGTATCACTGCCGCGTCAACCCGAAGGATGGCTGGACAGTGACCACCAAGGATGGCGGCGACTCCGCCCAGTGGGAGCACACCCTGCTGGTGACCGAGGATGGCTGCGAGGTGCTGACCCTGCGCCCCGATGACACTATCGACCGGGTCATCAAACACGGTTAACATCAAACCCCGGCCCTTCGCCGGGGTTTTGTTTTTATCCGCCGTGCATGCGTGCGACAAGAGTGTGAGATGCCATGGATGCCAGCCTGCTTTCCCCCCACCTGTTACCCGACGATCAGCTCACCCGCGAGAACTGTAAGGAGTACTTGAGCCGTTTCCTCTCCTGGCTACATGAGCGCTTCGATGCCGGTGACAACATCATCGAACTGGTGGCCACCCGCTCCGAATACATGGATGCACTGCTGACCCGGCTGTGGCACAAGTTCGGCTTCGACAAGACCAGCCTCACCCTGATCGCGGTGGGGGGTTATGGCCGCGGCGAATTGCACCCCCACTCCGACATCGACCTGCTCATTCTCTATGAAGGGGAGGAGCTCGACGAGGTGCTGGGGCTGCGCATCGGCGAGTTCATCACCCTGCTGTGGGACCTCAAGCTGGAGGTGGGACAATCGGTGCGCAACGTGAGCGAGTGCATCGAGCAGGGCCGCGCCGACATCACGATCGCCACCAACCTCATCGAGGCGCGCTATATCACCGGCCGCAAGGCGGGCTTCGAGCAATTGCAGGCCGCCACCCTGCCCCAGCATTTTTGGCCGAGCGAGGAGTTCTTTCGCGCCAAGCGTGAGGAGCAACACCTGCGCCATCAGCAGTTCCTCGGCACCGCCTACAAGCTCGAGCCGGATCTCAAGAGCAATCCCGGCGGTCTTCGCGACATCCAGACCCTGGCCTGGGTCGCCCGTCGCCATTTCGGCGCCACCACCCTCTATGAGATGACCAGCCACGGCTTCCTGAACCGGGCCGAGTACCGGGAGCTGCTGGACTGCCAGAACTTCCTGTGGAAAGTCCGTTTCGCCCTGCACATGGCCATCAACAAGGGGGACAACCGCCTGCTGTTCGACCGCCAGCGCACCGTGGCCCAGATGCTCGGCTTCGAGGGAGAAGGCAACGGCCCGGTCGAGCAGATGATGAAGCGCTTCTACCAGACGGTGCGGCGGGTGGCGGAGCTCAACGAGATGCTGCTGCAGCTGTTTGACGAGGCTATTCTCGGCAACACCGCCATGGACGTGCGCCGCATCAGCGACGAATTCCAGCTCCGCGGTCGCCTCATCGATGCGGTGGACTCCGAGCTGTTTGGCCGGGATCCCGCCGCCATACTGCGGCTCTTCTACCAGATAGCCCAGCACCCCGAGATAGCCGGCATTCACTCCGCCACCTTGCGCCAATTGCGGGAGGCCAGACGCACCCTCAACTGCTGGTTGCAGGACCTGCCCGAGTGTCGCCGCCTGTTCATGGCGCTGTTGCGCCACCCCAACGGCATAGGCCAGCCGCTCACTCTTATGCATAAATATGGGATCCTCGCGGCCTATCTGCCCCAGTGGAACCTCATCGTCGGCCAGATGCAGTTCGACATGTTCCACGCCTATACAGTGGATGAGCACACCCATCGCCTGCTCAAGAACATCCATCGCTTCGCGAACCCGGCCAGCCGCCAGACCCACCCGCTCTGTCACGAGGTGTTCACCCAGTTGCGCAAGCCGGAGCTGCTCAGCATCGCCGCCCTGTTCCACGACATCGCCAAGGGCCGGCGCGGCGATCACTCCGAGCTCGGCGCCGTCGATGCGCTGGAATTCTGCCAGTTGCACGGGCTGGACCGCTACGAGAGCCGACTGGTGGCCTGGCTGGTGCGCCACCACCTGCTGATGTCGGTCACTGCCCAGCGCCGGGACATCTATGATCCCGAGGTCGTGGCCGATTTTGCCCAGAAGGTACGAGACGAATTGCACCTCGACCTGCTCTACTGCCTGACCGTGGCCGATATCTGTGCCACCAACGACACCCTCTGGAACGACTGGAAAGGTACCCTGCTACGGGAGCTCTACTTCGCCACCCAGAAAGCACTGCGCCAGGGGCTGGAGAACCCGCCGGACATGCGGCTCAAGATCCGCGAGAACCAGCGTCAGGCCAAACAGATCCTGGCCCAGCGCGAGGTCTCGATCGATGCGGTCAACGCCCTCTGGAACGACTTCAAGGCCGACTACTTCCTGCGCCACAGCCCGGAGCAGATTGCCTGGCACTGCCGCAAGATCATCGCTCACGGCGACAACCCGGCGCCCCTGGTGCTGATCGGCAAGCACCCCATTCGTGGGGGCAGTGAGGTGTTCATCTATTGCCGCGACACCCCGAATCTGTTTGCCACCGTGGCCTCGGCGCTGGATCAGAAGAACCTCAATATCCACGACGCCCAGATCATGAACTCCCGCAGCGACTACGTGCTGGATACCTTCATAGTGCTGGAGCCGACCGGCGAGCCCATCAGCCCGAACCGCACCGCCACCATCAAGAAGGCGCTGGAGAAGGCGCTGCAAGAGCCCGGCAAGCTGGTGCTGCGCAGCAAACCCCTGTCACGGCGCCACCGCCAGTTCAGCGTGCCGACCCGGGTGGTGTTCTTGCCCCACAAGGGGGAGAACCGCCACACCCTGCTGGAGCTGACGGCGCTGGATACCCCCGGCCTGCTGGCTCGCATCGGCGCCGTCTTCCAGCAATGCGGCCTCTCCCTGCACGCGGCCAAGATCACCACCATAGGCGAGCGGGTGGAAGACTTCTTCAGCCTGACGACCTTGGGCGGTGAACCCCTGAGCCAGGCCGAGCAGCAGGCGCTGGAGGAGCGACTGGTCAATCAGCTCAATCCGCAGGAAGAGGGTGCTGACCGCGCGGCAGGGGGCTTCACAGGACACCATTTGTCATTCTGATTTATCAGTCAGAACAAGCGCTTGAGCAACCAACGAACAATAAGTCGCCATTCTCCCGAAGAAATCGGCCCTCCCCCTTAAAACCGGCGGGAAAAGTGTGATACAACAAACAGAATTTTTTAAAGGAAACCTGTCATGACCGAGTTGCAACAGATCATTGAAGCGGCCTTCGAGCGCCGCGACACCATCACTCCCGGCTCCGTCGATGCCGCCACCAAGACTGCCATCCTGGAGGCCATCGAGCTGCTGGATTCCGGCAAGGCCCGGGTCGCCGAGAAGATTGCCGGCGAGTGGGTCGTCCACCAGTGGTTGAAGAAGGCGGTACTGCTCTACTTCCGCATCAATGACAACGGCATCATCAAGGGCGACGATGCTCAGTACTACGACAAGGTTCCCCTCAAGTTCTCCGACTACAGCGCCGAGCAGTTCAAGGCGGCCGGTGTGCGCGTGGTACCGCCGGCGACCGCCCGCAAAGGTTCCTTCATCGCCCCCAATACCGTGCTGATGCCGTCTTACGTCAACATCGGCGCCTTCGTCGATGAAGGCACCATGGTCGACACCTGGGCCACCGTCGGCTCCTGCGCCCAGATCGGCAAGAACGTGCACCTGTCCGGCGGCGTCGGCATCGGTGGCGTACTGGAGCCGCTGCAGGCCAACCCGACCATCATCGAAGACAACTGCTTCATCGGTGCCCGTTCAGAGGTTGTTGAGGGCGTGATCGTCGAGGAAGGCTCCGTCATCTCCATGGGCGTCTTCATCGGCCAGTCCACCCGCATCTATGATCGCGAGACCGGCGAGATCCACTACGGCCGCGTACCGGCAGGCTCAGTGGTCGTCTCTGGCTCCCTGCCCTCCAAGTGCGGCAAGTACAGCCTGTACGCCGCCGTCATCGTCAAGAAGGTGGATGCCAAGACCCGTGCCAAGGTCGGCATCAACGCCCTGCTGCGCTCCATCGACGAATAATGCTCGGCTGATACAGCGCAATAGAAAGGGCGCCTGATGGCGCCTTTTTTTATGGCCGCCCCTCTGGACCCGCGGCCCAAGCCATCGGCATCAACGCCCTGCTGCGTTCCATCGACGAATAAGATGTCGCGTGCATGAAAGGGCGCCTGATGGCGCCTTTTTTATGGCCGCCCCTCTGGACCCGCGGCCCAAGCCGTCGGCATCAATGCCCTGCTGCGCTCCATCGACGAGTCATCTGCAGCTGATGCGGCTGAATGAAAGAAGGCGCCTGACGGTGCCTTTTTCTATGCCAGCACTCGCATCAACAGGCGCGGACAAAACAAGGGGCCTTTTGGCCCCTTTTGATTTTGGCGCCCCTGTCACAGGCAAGCCACAGTGACTCGGTTAAGATAGATGGGTCAGGATCGTTTCAAACCGAGGAAGCCCGATGTACGAGAATCTGAAGAGCCTGGGGATCCAGGAACCCACCTCAGTGGACAGCTATACCCTGCGCCAGGAAGCCAATCACGACATCCTCAAGATCTACTTCAAGAAGCAGAAGGGTGAATTCTTCGCCAAGAGTGTCAAGTTCAAGTACCCGCGCCAGCGCAAGACCATGCTGATCGACTCGGGCACCCACGAGTACAAGGATGTCACCGAGATCAACGCCAACCTCAAGTACGTGGTGGATGAGCTGGACAACCTGACTCAGGGCGTGCACGTCCAGGCTGACCCGGACATCAAGCAGAAGATATTGCGTGACCTGCGCCACCTGGAGAAGGTGGTACAGAACAAGATCAGCGAGATAGAGCGGGATCTGGAGAAGTTGTAGATCTCACCTCATTGCAAAAAGGCGCCATCAGGCGCCTTTTTTAGCACTAAAAGCAGTGAAACCCGCCACTACATTTAACATAAGCAGTTTATTTATCCGTCTCCAGCGAGACTTGAGGCCCTGCCGGGCCCATGTCTACACAGTATCAATGCCGGGATTATCTCCCACCACTGGTGCCAGGCCCGGATGACGCCCAGAAAAAAGGGAGGCTTGCGCCTCCCTTTTCGGAACTCTCGATGTCAGGCAACTATCAGTTGCTCTTCATCCAGATGTCCATTTCGGTTTTCAGGTTGTCGGACTTGGTACCGAAGATGGCTTGTACGCCGGAACCGGCCACGACCACACCGGCAGCGCCCAGCTTCTTCAGACCAGCCTGGTCAACCTTGGCCACGTCCTTCACACCGACACGCAGGCGGGTGATGCAGGCGTCCAGGGAGGCGATGTTATCTTTACCACCGAAGGCAGAGACCAGGGCAGCAGACATCTCGTCCTTGCTCTGAGTGGCAGTCGCCTCTTGGGTTTCGTCTTCACGACCCGGTGTCTTCAGGTTCATGGCACGGATGACCACGGTGAAGACCACGTAGTAGAGGACGGCGTAGACCAGACCCAGACCCACCAGCAGCAGCATGTTATCGGCACGGGGTGATTGCACCACGAAGTCGATGAAGCCGTTGGAGAAGGTGTGACCGTGTACGATACCCAGGGAGTTGGTCAGCACATAGGCCAGACCCGCCAGCAGGGCGTGGATTGCGTACAGTACCGGGGCCACGAACAGGAAGGAGAACTCGATAGGCTCGGTGATACCGGTCAGGAAAGAGGTCAGGGCGGCAGAGGCCATGATACCGACGATCTTGGCACGGTTTTCCGGCTTGGCAGAGTGCGCGATGGCAAATGCAGCGGCAGGCAGACCGAACATCTTGAACAGGTAGCCACCGGCCAGCTGACCGAAGCCGTTACCGGCAGCGCGGGAAGCGTCATCAGCCGTCAGGAAGCAGGTCATGATACCGTGTACGGTTTCACCGGCACCGTTGACACAGGTACCCGCCTGGTAGAAGAAGGGGACGTTCCAGATGTGGTGCAGACCGAACGGGATCAGGGAGCGTTCAACCACGCCGTAGATACCGAAGGCCAGTACCGGGTTCTGGTTGGCAGCCCAGTCGGAGAAGGCGGCGATAGCGCCACCCACTGGCGGCCAGATCACGGACAGGATGACACCCAGACCGATGGAAACGAAGCCGGTGATGATGGGCACGGCGCGTTTGCCGGCGAAGAAGCCCAGATACTCTGGCAGCTGGATCTTGTAGAAGCGGTTGAAGGCCCAGGCGGCGACACCACCGGCGAGGATACCACCCAGTACACCGGTATCGATCTTCTCCACACCCATCACAGGTGCCATCACGCTCAAGGTCGCGGTCATGATGCCGTAGCCTACGATGGCAGACAGACCGGATACACCGTCGTTATTGGTGAAGCCAAGGGCCACGCCCACGGCGAACAGCAGGGCCATCTGACCGAATACGGAACCACCGGCTTGCTCCATCAACTGGGAAACAATTTCCGGCAACCAGCTGAAGTGGGCAGCACCCACCCCCAGCAGAATACCTGCAACGGGCAAGACCGATACTGGCAGCATCAGCGCCTTACCGACCTTTTGCAGATTAGCGAAAGCATTTTTTAACATGTGTGCGCTCCTGAATGGATTTTCCGTAAGCGGCTCGGTGCAATTGAGAGATGACAGCGTTCATCATCCGGCTTTGTGCCGAGTCGACCCGGGTTTACTTATTTTGACCAGCTGAATATAACCCAGCAGTATTGGAATTTCTTCCATCAGGCAGAAGGGAATAATGAATTTGGAGGGGAGATCACAAGATAATAAGAAGAGGTTTATTTGCGCAGATCACGGATATTATTTCTCAGCATCATCTTATTACGAATAAACAAGAAGTGCTGTTTCGCATTGTATTTTAAAGAATCACAACAATACCAAAGGAAACTCATCGTAACATAACGTAACGCATTGCTATTTTCTATAACCTAGTCTACCGATTAAAAAGGCCTCCAACAAGGAGGCCTCAAATAAATATTAGACAATATAAATACGGCTATTTAATTTTTCTGTGAACGTTTCACCGCATCAATAAAGACCGACTTCGCCTTGGTCGAACCGGCTCGCTCCGCTTCATTGACCAGCTGCATCGCCTTGTCGATATCCCCGGCCTTCACTGCCTTCTCGATCTGGCTGTTGTAGAAGGCTTCGGTCTCGCTCAGCATGGCCGGCACCGGTTTGCTGGGGGCAGCTGCGACAGCGGCAGTCGTCGCGGCAGTCGCGGCTACGGCGGTTGCAGCAGGCTTGGCCTGACTCATCTCCACCTTGTCGGAGTACTCAGGTTTGAACACGGCTTCCAGACCCTGCCCCTTGGCCATGTCGACGACCTTGATCTGGACCAGACCCCAGGGAGAGTGCGGGATGACGGGATCCTTGATATCCGGCTCCACCGTGCCATTCGCGCGGGCAAACGCCTTGGCCGGGTGCAATATGGTGGTGCTGCCAGCGAGTTCATCGGCCGGGGCATAGACCACCATGTAGGTTTCGGTGGCCGGGTTGCCCGGCATGCTGCGATCGACGAACACCTTGCCTTCAATCCTGTCGTTGTCGAGCAGGTAGGCCGGCTGGTAGGTGAAGACAGATTCACCCAGTACGCGGGTCACCTTGAACTGGGCATCCAGTATGACCACCTTGGGGATCAGCACCGTCTTGCTGACTTGAGAGGCAAGAGTGATAGCCAGGTTGCCGGTATTGACGGGCAGACGATAGGCAGCAAAGTAGCTCATCCCCTCGTCAAATTGGTAGCTGGGCTGCTTGCCATCGATGGCAAGCAGCGTCTCCCCTTCGGGCAGAGAGACATAGTTGAATTCGTTGAAGCCCTTGCAGCAGCTCGTAGTCTGAGAGAGCGCCTGCTTGGCTTGGTCGGCATTGCTCAGGATGGAGGCATGCTCTTGCATCGGCACGACCATGCTACCGGAACAGCCGGCCAACAGCGCGGTAACCACGGCCGCGATAGACATCTTTACCAGTTTCATTCTTCTTATCTCCATAACCCGGTTGCCAAATCCAGCAAAACAAAACTGCCCCCATAAGGGGGCAGTGACTAACTTAACTGAAGATACTGCTTACCACCAAGCTTCCGCTTGCACACCCACTTGCCAGGTGTCATTGGAAGTGCCGCCTTCGAAGCTGTTCTTGCTACCAGTGCTATCGGCTTCGGTGTCAGCCAGATAGGAGGCGAACACACGGATTTCCGGACGGGCCCAGAAGCTGGAGCCGGCAGACCAGGCTTGAGCCAGGGTCAGCTTGTAACCACCATCCTTGTCGCTGCCGCCACTGGTATAGCTGGTCTTGTCCTTGAACACACCACCTTCGAAGATGGTCTTGTTGAAGTCATCCCACTTGTACATCGGGCGGATAACGGCAGAGAAGGTTTGAGTCTCGTCGTGACCATCCCACATCTCGTTGCCTACCCCGTAGACCAACTGGTGACCCATCTCCCAGGAGTTACCCATCGGGATGACACCCCAGTTGATGAGGCGGTAGCCATCGGCACCGGATTTGGCTTCGGCACCGTACCAGGAGCCATCACCGTAGAAGGCCATGGTCTTGGAGTAGCCTTCGGTACCGTACTGCAGCACGGTCTTGTTGAAGCCACCGAAGATGCCTTGGGTCAGTTCGGCGGTCAGCATGACGCCGTTCTTCATGTTGTCGTTTTTCAGATCTTTCTGGGCTTCGGTCTCATTGACCAGCGCATACATGGCGCCCACTTCCAGAGAGCCGTCTTGCCACAGCGGGATGCCGGCATAACGCACGTCCAGGGTGTTGACGTTCAGATCTTCGTTCTTCTGGTACACGCCAGGGCTGGTTTGGGTGTACTGACCGAATACGTCGGCAGCGCTACGGTCGTTGCGAACCCAAGCGAAGGAGAGCTTGCCAGGACCGGCCTGGATGCCTTCGATACCGGCACCGGCACCGGAGATGTTCCAGTAGTAGAAGTCAGAGATGTGGATGTCGTGACGTTGATAGTAACGCTTACCAGCCCAGAGGGTAGCTTCCGGCGCGAAGCCCAGCAGGCCCTTGGCTTGTACGTTGAACTGACGCAGCGCAAACTCGGAGTCACCGTTGCACTGTTTGGCGTCAAAGTTACAGACGGTACCTGTGCCTTCCCAGTCATTGGAACCGTTGGAAGTCATGGCGAACATGGAGTCTACATAGAAGGTCTTGCCATCTTTGTTGAAGACTTCCTGACCCAGTTGCACTTCGCCATAGGTATCATTTTCGTTACCCAGACGGCCAACCTTGTTGACGTTGTATTTCACCATGTCACCGTCGCCGGAAACACCGACACCGGAACGGAAGTAGCCGTGGAAATCAACGGCGAAGGCGGCTTGTGAAGCCAGGGCAGCGGTTACTGCTGCTGCGATCGGGAGCCACTTTGCTTTCATTTTCATTTTTCCTTATTCCCGCTGGGAGTCTGATCCTGATATTCAAGTTCTTATCACCGTAAAAACGTTTGGGTGATAACCGAGGTCGATTATAAGTAGCTCATTTCGCGACAAACATGAGCTGATTCACAAAACGGCGACAAATTGCCCGCCCCAGCCAGCACGGGCACTCCATGAATGTAAAACCAATAAAACACGCAATCATCAACCAATATCCCCCGTTAATGAGAAATAAAAAACCTATGAAAAGGCTTTCTTGCATTAATTTGCGATGGAGATTAAGTGGCAGCCAGGTTATTCCATGACGAAAACATGACTGAAATCGCTTTCACTGCGGAACTTTTAATTTTCTGATTTGTCGCACCGTCGATTAATAACGGGCTTGGAGGGAGTGTTTTACGCATAGAAAATAACCTGACAAAATGCAGGATATATTTCCAAATCAGGCTGCGTGAGCCCAAAAATAACTATCCCCCGTTGGCAAGCCAAGGGGGGATAATTTGAAATACCGGGATGAAAAATTTACAGCGTATTTTCCCAGTGCCTAAGCCAGGTAAGCGCCGCAACTTCGGGCTCGTCTTCCACCGTCGCGTCTATCTCCAGACGCTCTACCAGAGGCTCGGCGGCCAGTTCCTGCAGCAATTCATCGAGCCTGCGGCCTGCCCCGCAGAAATGCTCATAGCTGCTATCTCCCATGGCGATGAGGGCATAGCGCCAACCCTTCATGTAGGGGGCGCGATCGGCAAGGGCGCTGGCAAAGGATTGCAGGTTGGGGGGGATGTCCCCCTGCCCCGTGGTCGCCGTGATCAGCAGCAAGAAGCGGGATGAGTCGATGTCTTCCAGCTCTGCCTCATCGAAGATCCGGCAGACATGGCCTTTTCCCTGCAGATGGCGGCTCAAGGTCTCGGCCACCAGCATGGCCGAACCGTAGACGGTGCCGACCAGGATATCTATCTCGGCCATCAGCGCCACCTCAGGCAACCAAGGCGGCGCTGGGGCGACCACATGCTCAGGCTTGCGATCGCGGGAAGACGGGGGCTTGCTAGTGGGGTATCTCTTTGAGCCATAACCTGTTCCTCTGACTGGCGTGGCCTACAGCATGCCACAGTCGGGTCAGAGGAAACAGACGATGGGATGGCTAGAGCGCGTAATCGCTCTCGCTGGCGGGCCAGCCCAACTTGGCAAACAGGCTCAACACCTCCGGTCCGAGCGGAGCCTGGATCCGCATCGGCACCTTGAGCACCGGGTGCTCGAAACTTAAACGGTGGGCCACCAGCAACAGCCGTTCACAGCCATAGTGCTCGCGAAAGAAGCGGTTATGACGGCCATCACCGTGGGTGGTATCACCGACGATGGGGTGGAACAGGTGATCGAGATGGCGACGCAACTGATGCTTGCGACCGGTCTTGGGGAAGAGCCTCACCAGGCTGTAGCGACTGGTGGGATGCTTCTTGGAGACCGCATGGGGCAGCTCGACCCGATGCAGGCGGCGAAACGCCGTCACCGCTTCCTGGGCCGGGCGATCCGGGTTGCTCATGGCATCGGCTATCTTGTCCAGCTGCTCTTTGAGCGGATAGTCGATGAGGCCCTGCTCGGGCGCCCAGCCACGCACCAGCGCCAGATACTCCTTGTGCACCCGGCGGGCGGCAAACGCCTCGGTCAGGGTGCGCGCCACCGCCGGGTCCAGTGCAAACAGCAGCACCCCCGAGGTGGGGCGATCGAGCCGGTGCACGGGGTAGACGTGGCGACCGCCGATGAGATCCCGGGTCATCTGCATGGCGAAGCGGGTCTCGGCCTTGTCGAGCCAGCTGCGGTGCACCAGCAGACCGGACGGTTTGTTGACCGCCACCAGCCAGTCATCCTGATAGAGCAAGGTTAACTTCATAATTGCACCACCACGTTGCCAATATACAGCATATTATTTCGGCGACGTCGCAAGGGGCCGGCTCTTTCCGCCATCCGGCGCCGATCGGGGGCCGTCGGCATCATTGCGCCACTATCTTGCCGGAGAGCAGCAGATCGAAGCGCGCGATGAGTCGCAGCAACCCCGCCACCTCGGCCAGCTCTTCCTTATAGACTTCGCTCGCCATGGGGTAGAGAGAGACGCTGGTCGGCAAGGGGGCCTGCAGCAGCACCAACTGTTCCATGCGCGGGATCAGCACGAACTGCAACCACTGATCGAAGCTCAGGGTATCGACGCAAAAGGGCAGCTCGCTTGCCAGTGCCTCGGTGCCCGGATGGCCTGTTTGCCAGCGATCGAGGCGTTGCAACTCGGCGGTGAGTTCACCCAGCAGGTTGGCTACCAGCAAATATTGATTCATCTCGCTCTCTTCCTCATCACCACATTAACGGCCCACCCACTGCATGACAGAGGGAGATGGCCGAGCTCATCAAAAAGGGGCGC
Organism: Aeromonas sp. MR16; assembly: GCF_022549315.1. Classification (NCBI taxonomy): domain Bacteria; kingdom Pseudomonadati; phylum Pseudomonadota; class Gammaproteobacteria; order Aeromonadales; family Aeromonadaceae; genus Aeromonas; species Aeromonas sp. MR16. The sequence goes on from NZ_JAKZFK010000003.1 coordinate 60,679, forward strand.
TACTATACACCGCCCCCCCGGCGGCTGCCATGTTGCCATCACGGCCACGCCCTCGCACGCCACCACTGGCTATCTGATGCAGCCTCCTTATAATCGCCGACATCCTCTTTAAGCCGGACCATCACATGTCTGACATCAACACCCTGACCGAATTCCTGACCCAGGCCGACACCCAGTTCCAGCTGTTTGACATGGGTCGCCAGGTACGCCCGCTGGCCAGCGATCTCTTCACGCGCATCGAGCAGCAGCAGGAGCCCTACCCCTGGCCCCTGCAACAGCATGCCTGGCTCGGCGTGCACTTCTTCCAGCCAAGCGATGCCAAGCACTACCTCTGGTTCCTCAAGTTTGCGCTCGATGAGCGTGGCCTGCTGATGGGCGCCGGCCCCAAGCACTTCATGGATCAGGTGATAGAGACCCTGGGCTACAAGCTCACCGGCGAGCTGGATGAGGAGAAGGCCGGGCGGCTGGCCGACAATCCTTACACCTTCCGCCCGGCCGAGGCCAAGATGGCCAGCCTGCATGCCAAGCTGGCCCGCCAGCTGGAACAGCCGCCCTCAGCCTACTACGACGCCCTGTGCCTCTACCTGGCGGCGCCCGGTGAAGAGGGTTGGCAGAGCCTGGGATTGCAAGGCTTCGCCGACTTGGCCGAACGCCTGCAGGACGAGCGCAATCTAGCGCTGGTGTGCAAGGCACTGCCCAAGCTGCCCCAGGCCCCGCTCTATGCCCTGTGCCAGAGTCTGGAAAACGCCCCCCTCCCCCCGGCGCTGCAGGGGGCGCTGCTCGAGCGCATCGGCAAGGAGCAGGAATGTGGTGAACCCAATGCCGAGACCCTGGCCTATCTGTGCCGGGCGCTGGCCTCCTGCAACGGCAACGCCCTGCGCACCAGCAAGCTGCTGACCCTGTTGCAAACCCAGCCGAGCCCGGCCCTGCTGCTCGCCATCGCCGGCCGACTCTGGCCCGATCTGAAGTCACCCACGCTGCTCAGCCTGTTCCTGGAGCAGCTGGCGCTGCAGCCCGGCCAGTTCTTCAATCAGGTCTTTGCCGAGCTGGTGACCCTGCCGGCCCTGCGCGATGATATGCTGGCGAGATTGCGTGATCCGGAGCGCAGCGACGCACTCGGTCAGGCCATCGGCCGGCTGTTCGCGTCGGCATAATGAACACGGTGGCGCGTCGACCCGATGAGCCACCGCAAACCACCGTCCCAGACCCTCATCTCACAGAAGGAGCCCGTTGATGGGAGAAATGCTCGGAATCTTGTTGCTGATCCTCATTGGTGGGACCTTCTGGCAGCAACGTCGTCAGGCCGAAATCGCTTGGCAATACATGCGACGTTACTGCCAGCACCACGATCTGCAACTGCTCTCCCTCGCCCGCACCCACCGTGAGCTGGGGCACAGCCCCTTGCGACTGCTGACCTATTACCAGTTCGAGTTCTCAAGCGATGGTGAGAGCCACTATCAGGGTCAGCTCTGCATGCAGGGGTTCCACGTTGCCGGCGTCGAGCTGCCGCCCCATCGCCTGCCCTCCTAGCTCAGCCTTGGGGGCAAAGGGATCAGGCTGACTATAATTCTCGAAAAGCCCCTTCAAGGAGAGACGAGATGGAATTGCTGACCCACGACATGCCCGCCCTGTTTGCCCAGCTGGGACTGGCCAATGACGCATCGAGCGTGCACCGTTTCATCCATGAGTACCATTTGGACTCTCACACCCTGCTGCCCGAGGCGGAGTTCTGGAACCCGGCCCAGGCTGGCTTTCTGCGCGATGCCCTCAGCAATGACGCCGACTGGTCGGCAACCATCGACCAGCTGGATGTGCTGCTGCGCCAAGCCAACTGCAACTGAATCACACCTTCCCTCGCTTTCCAGACAGAAGCGGTTTGGGTAAGCTCTGGGGCCCAGCAAGACAGTCGCATCTGCGCAGGAGCCCCTCATGTCTGCCCAAGAGATCATCCGCATCGCCAACGAACTGAGTGCCAAGGGGATCACCCCCTCCACCGCCATGGTCAAGGCACGCCTCAGCCACCCCGTGCCCATGGCCGAGCTGCTCAAGGTGCTGAGCCAGTGGAAACAGCAGCCCCAGCCCACCGAGCCAGTCCCGGCCACGACGCCCAGCACAACCAAGACACCGGCCGATGCCGTCAACCTGCAGCAACTGAGCGAGCAGCTCAACAGGCTCGAGCAGAAGGTGGATCGCCTGACCGCCCTGCTGCTCCAGCGCCAGCCGGACTGACGCGCCGCCATGCATATCCTCGAACTGCATTTTGAATGTTACCGCGACACCTCCCTTGGCGAGGCCGAGCGGGCCATAGTCAACTACCTCGACATGCTGCGTTATCAGGGCCAGATCCTGGGGCGGGAATTTCCCACCAGCATGCAGGAAGGCCATTTCATCAGCCGGGTGGTCTGTCCCGAGCAAGACAGCCTGCACCCGGACAATCAGAGCGAGCAGGTCGCGCTGGCCGAGCAGGGCCTGCATCAGGCGGGCCTGTTGGCGCCCAAGCTGCACCTGCAGGGCATGGATCTGCTCTCCGACAGTACGGATCCTTGCGGCCACACAGGTGAGCGCCCGAGCTGGATGCTGCTCTACACCAGCTTCCTGCACAGTTGTTCGCCCCTGCGCTGTGGCGATCATTTCGCCCCCATCCCGCTCTACCGGCTGCCCGCCGTCGCCAACGGCGATCACAAGCAGATCATCAAGTGGCAGGAGGACTGGGAGGCCTGCGATCAGTTGCAGATGAACGGCTCCATCGCCGAACACGCCGTGCTGCACGAGATCGGTGAGGTGGGCAGCCGCCTGCAGCGCCGGGGCAGCGATCTGGTCAAGCGGCTGGAAGCCGTGAGCGGCATCCCGACTTACTACTATCTCTATCGGGTTGGCGGCCTGAGCAAGGCGGCGGAGCAGGCTCGCCCCTGCCCCGGCTGTGGTGGCGACTGGGCGCTCGCGGCCCCGCTGCACGAGATCTTCGACTTCAAGTGCGATCCCTGCAGGCTGGTCTCCAACCTCTCCTGGGATTTCAAGGATTGAGACACTGCGTTCGCGGCCATCGAGCGGCGATATAAAAGCGCTCGTGGCCATGGAACGACGATATAAAAAAGAAGGGCCTTGCCATCTGGCAAGGCCCTTCTGCTATTGGAGTCTCACTGAGGCAGGGTTTCCAGCCGTGCGAGGAAGGCGGGCAATGAAGGGGCCAGCACCAGCCGACGACCGGAGTCGAGCCATTCCAGCCAGACTTGCCCGCTCTCGTTGTCGAGGGATATCAGCGTCATCTCGTTGCGGGTGGTGGCGATGAAGATCGACGGCGAGCGCTTGAGTTTGCGCAGCATCAGCAGGTGGCCGATGAGGTTCTCCCTGAGCAAGTCCAGATCGGCCTCGTTCCACGGCAGGATGAGCTCGATGCGCAGCCCCTTGTACGAACAGGGGATGGGGTGACTGAACCAGTGGCCAAACAGGGCAAGGGCGGCGGGGTGTAGCGTCAACTCCAGCGCATCGGCCATGGCGCCGAAATCCGCCGGCTCGCTGCGCTGGTAAGGACGCCAGGCCACCTTGCCTTCCTTGGGCTCATCCAGCTCGCAGGGAGAGCGCCATCCCTGTTCCCACTCGCACAGGGGCAGCCCTCGCCTCGCCTCGCCATCGCGCTGCCAGCGTAAAAAAAACTGCTCAAGGGCAGACAAGACTTGATCCGACATCGAAATCCCCCACAATAACGGCCCAAAATAGCCGCAAGTTCGAACGCAAAATCCGGCTATTGCACCATCAAACAGCTGAGCAGACAAGCAATGAGCAAACAAGAGAGATACGCCGGCGCCAGCGCGCTGCAGGGCCTGAGCCTGGGCCAGCAATCGGCCTACATCAGCCAGTACAGCCCCGAGCTGCTGCAACCCGTGCCACGCAGCCTGAACCGTGACGATCTCGGCCTTGGCGAGGCGCTGCCTTTCCAGGGTTGTGACGTCTGGACACTGTACGAGCTCTCCTGGCTCAACGCCAAGGGCAAGCCCATGGTGGCGGTTGGCGAGGTGTCGGTACCAGCGCAGAGCCCGAATCTCATCGAATCCAAGTCGTTCAAGCTCTATCTCAACTCCTTCAACCAGACCCGCTGCGACTCGCTGTCAGCGGTACAGGCCCTGTTGGTCAAGGATCTGAGCGCCTGTGCCGGGGCCGAGGTCGGCGTCAGCCTGTTCACCCTCAACCAGGCGCCACACCAGATAGCGACCCTGCCGGGGGAGTGTATCGACGAGCAGGATCTCGAGGTCGACAACTACGAGTTCGACCAGACCCTGCTGCGGGGGGCGGCGGGCCCCGAGGTCGTGGAAGAGACGCTGCACAGCCACCTGCTCAAGTCCAACTGCCTGGTCACCAGTCAGCCGGACTGGGGTTCCCTGGTGATCCACTATCGCGGCCCGCGCCTCGATCGGGAGAAACTGCTGCGCTACCTCATCTCGTTCCGCCAGCACAACGAGTTCCACGAGCAGTGCATCGAGCGGATCTTCATCGATCTCAAGCACTTCTGCGGCCCAAGCGAGCTGACCGTCTATGCCCGCTACACCCGCCGCGGTGGACTGGACATCAACCCCTTCCGCAGCGACTGGGAGCCGGTTCCCGCCAACCTGCGCCTGATCCGCCAGTAAACACCGGCGCCGTTGGCAAGCGTGGGTCTGGCCGCCATTGCCATCGCCCACTTGGCCATAGTGCCCAATCTGTCGGCCAACGCTGTGCGCCGCTGACGGCAGTGGGCCCGGCCCTTCCAATCTATTGAGTAAACTCTGGACGCGCAGGGGTGGGCTTGGATAACATGCCAGCACTCCTGTGGCGTTCTTAATCCAATGAATCAACTGTTTTTTCTGGCAATGATGATGTCCTCCCTGTCGGCTCCGGATCTGGATCTGGCCAAGGAGCAGTTGTCTATCGATCTGCAGCAGGCACAGACCCTGGTACTGACCGATCCCGCCAGATGTGTCCAGATCGCCACCGCCTTCCTCGAACGTACCGCCAATAATCCCAAGCAAATCATCAGCAACCGCCAGGAATATGGCTACAGAGAGCCGATCCTGAGCTATGGCACGGCCACCCAGGCCACCGGCGCCTACCTGCTCAAGGGGGAGTGCCTGCAGCAACTGGGGCAATCCAAGGCGGCGCAGGAGTCCCTCGAGCAGGGCATCGCCATGGCCGAGAAGGAGCAGCAGTTCGAGCTGCAGGCCCACGGCCTCTACCTCAAGATCCGCAGCCGGAACATGCAGGAGCGATCCCACGGGGCCAGCGCCATCCTACTCGACGAGCTGGACAAGCTGCTGGCCAATCCGAGCCTCAAAGAGAGCCAGTTGCAGGTATACAGCCGTCTGCTGCACGTCAACGCCAGCATGGAGGGGCTACAGTTCGAGGCGGCCAAGCGCCAGCTGGCAGAGAGTCACAAGTGGGCCGAGCAGGGCAACAATCCCCTGTCCCTGGCCTGGGTCAGTGCCGTCGGGGGGGATCTCTACCATGCCCTCGGTCAGCCACAGCTCGCCCTTGGCGAATACATCGATGCCCAGCAGCAAGCCAGGGGCCTGCAAGACCCGCTGTTCCTCGGCCTGCTGTCAAACCAGATGGTCAGCCTCTATCAGGAGGAGCAGGAGCCGCAGAAGGCGCTGCAATATGCCAATGAGGCGGCCAACTACTTCCACGCGCTGGGCAATCCCTCCCTGCTCAGCGATGCGCTGATCGTGCTCGCCCGCCTCAACCGTGATCAGGGCGAGATGAACATGGCGCTGGTCTACTTCTTCAATGCCCTGGACTTGCTCGACGAGGGCAACAACCGCATCCGCATCGCCAACCTCAAGTACGAGATTGGCAAGACCTACTTGCTGACCGGCAACCTGACCCTGGCCCGCAACTACCTCAATGCCGCGCGCCAGTCCAACGAGCTGGGGGATGACAAGGAGTCGCTGATCGACACCCTGCTGCTGCTCGGGGAGCTGCATCTCAAGCAGCAGGAAGCGGGGATCGCCATTTTGCAGTTGGAGAATGCCCTGACCCTGGCGAACCGGATTGGCGACATCCGGCGCCAGTTCGAGATCTTCCGCCTGCTCTCCATCGCCTACGAGCAGAAGGGCTATATCAAACAAGCCCTCGACAGCTACAAGAGTTTCCACCAGCGCAGCGAGCTGGTGCGCCAACAGCAGCTGGATCTGGAGCAGGAGACTGTCCGTGACAACTACGCCCAGGTGGAGCGGACACAGCAGGTCAAGGAGCTGGAGCAACGGCTCGATATCAGCCAGCACCAGCAGGATCGCTATCTCTGGTCCAGCGTCAGCACCGGCCTGTTGCTGGCCCTCTTCATCTACCTGTTCTTCACGCTCTGGCTCAAGCTGCGGGTCGCTCGTCTCAATGCCAAGCAGCTGAAAGAAGCCTTGCTGGTCGAACCGCGCAGCGGGCTGGCCAACTGGCAGCGGCTGATGAGCCGCTGGCCGCGGGAGATGGCCAAACGCCAGCAGCAATCCGAGCGCTGGTATCTGAGCGAGAGCCCGACCAGCGAATTTGACGACAAGTTGCACTATCTGCTATTTCGGGTGCCTTTCCTGGTCAACAGCCTGGAACGGCATGGTTATCAGGTCAGCCGCGAGATCGAGCAGGCCTTCGGCGACTACGTCAACCAGCTGACTCCACAAGATGGCCGCATCTACGATCTGCGTGAAGGACACCTGCTGTATGTGGTGCCACAACGCCACGTGGCGCAGTTGCATGAGCTGGCGCAGGAGCTGCTCGATACCCTCGCCGCCTTCCCCTGCGATTACCCCCTCGACAGGCATATCAGCCTCGGCATCGTCAGCCACCCCTTCTTGCCGAAAGCGGCGATGGCGCTCGATCATCATGGCCTGTTCGATCTCTGCTACCTGGCGCTGTCAGGGGCCATGCAACTCAGTGAAAAATACCGCCAAAGTGTCTGGCTGGAGCTGGCCGCCATCGATTGCCAGCAAGCCGCGTTTTTTAATGGCGATGTGTGGCAATGCTGCTTGATGGCAATTGACAAGGGGCTGGTAAAAGTAAATTCTTCTCATGAAAAGCAATGGGTTAACTGGCTTGTGCTTTCACGGACGAAAGTGCCGGATAACATGTGATAAAAGGTACTCAACGGGGTCTTTCATTGGCTTACTGTTGCGGGACGACACAAAAACGATAATGACAACAGGGCGACCTGAACAATGAATGATATCGCTGCCGTAACAGGACAACTGGCAAGACTCAGGGAATCCCTTCAGCAAAAACAGCAGGAGCTCGAGGGCATGGCCACGTTCTCCGATGCTGAACGTACCCGTAGCGTCCAGTTTATCGGCAAGCTGATGCAGGCCTGCCGTGGTCACGACCGCGAGCTGGACAGCCGCCTCGCCAAGCTCAAGCAGAAACTCGATGGCAATCCTCCGCTCTCGTCCCTCGACGGGGATCTGGCCGTCATCGAGAAGCTGTTGCAGCAACACGGCAATGCGCTGGAAGAGTCCATCGGCCTGACCCGGGCCGCCATCGAACTCGGCAGCAAGCAGCTCAAGTCCCTCAAAGGCTTCCCGGACGATAGTCGTCGCTCGCTCAAAGAGTTTCTCGCCAGCCCCGAAGGCTATGGCATTGGCGATCACCAGAAGAAGGTGATCCGTCTGCTGGAGTTCTACCAGCAGGCCATCAAGATCCAGCTGCTGCCGACCCAGCCCCTGCTCAGCCAGCCACCACCCCGGCTGACCGGCACGGATCTGGCTCCGTCGGAGGTGGCCGCCTCGTTTGACGTCAAGGCCCATGCCCAGATCGCCGACGAATTGCAGCGACTCATCACCGAGCTCGACTTCGCCGGCGCCGTCGGCGAGAGCCTGGCGGACATCCGCCGCCAGTTGCTCACCGGCATCACGCCGCAGCTGCTGGCCGAGATCTGCCTGCAGATCATCGAACTCATCATCGAGGGCACCCGGGAGGAGCGCAAATCGTCCCAGGCCTTCCTCAGCACCCTCAACGAGAGTCTGTCCGCCGTCCATTTCAACTTCACCGAATCCCTCGACGAGGGGCGGGCGTTGCAAAATGCCACCCACCTCAGCGACCAGGCGCTGACACGGGAGCTCGAGGCCATCGATCGCACCCTGATCACCCATGACTCCTCCATCGTTCTGAAAGACACCATCTGCTGCCACGTGGACGCCATTCGCCGCCTGCAGCAGGACAGGGAGGCCATGGCCGGCCGTGAGCGTCACCTGCTAACCCATCTGTCCAACATGGAGGCCAAGCTGCGGCTGATGAAGGAGGAGACCGCCGAGTACAAGAAGCGGCTCACCATTCAAAAGCACAAGCTGTTCCTCGACAGCCTGACCCAGGTGCACAACCGGGCGGCGCTCGACGAGCGGCTCGAGCTCGAATACAAGCGCTGGCTGCGTTACAGCACCCCTCTCTGTCTGGCCATCATCGACATCGATCACTTCAAGAACATCAACGACAACTACGGCCACATGGCCGGCGACAAGGCGTTGAAGGTGGTCGCCAAGGCGCTGCAGAGCGCCCTGCGCGACACCGATTTTATCGCCCGCTTCGGCGGTGAAGAGTTCGTGGTGCTGCTGCCCAACATCAACCCGGACAAGTACCAGAAGCCGTTGGAGAACCTGCGCCAGACCATCAAGAGCATCCCGTTCCGGTTCCGGGATGCCAAGGTCGAGATCACCATCTCCATCGGTGCCACCCTGTTTCGCGAGGGGGACCACACCACGGATGCGTTTGAGCGCGCCGACAAGGCACTCTACAGCTCCAAGCACCTGGGTCGGGATCAGGTCAATCTGGCCTGAGCAACGGCTAAAAAACGCGCAAACGCACCCGCCCCCTATTCCCCTTCCCTACCCCTTGCCTCTACTATCGAAATCGAGGGATGTCACGGCATCCCGTTTTCTCCCCAGGGAAAGCACAACGATAACAAGACGAGTGAAGGGGAACTTATGATTACGCACATCAATCCTGTCGGCAGCATGGACTTGCTGTCTCAACTCGAGGTGGACCGCCTCAAACAGACCGCCTCCAGCGATATCTATCAACTGTTTCGCAACTGCTCGCTGGCGGTGCTCAACTCCGGTAGTCACACCGACAGCTCCAAGGAGATACTGGAGCGCTTCAAATCCTTCGACATTCATGTGATCCGGCGCGAACGCGGAGTCAAACTCGAGCTGTTCAACGCCCCCGAGCACGCCTTCGTCGATGGCGAGATCATCCGTGGCATTCAGGAGCACCTGTTCTCCGTGTTGCGGGACATCCTCTACGTCTCGACCCAGCTGGAGTCGAACCGTCTGGTCAACCTGACCAGCTCCACCCACATCTCCAACGTGGTGTTCGCCATCTTGCGCAACGCCAAGGCGATCCTGCCGGGGGCGGATCCTAACCTGATCGTCTGCTGGGGCGGTCACTCCATCAACGAGATCGAATACCAGTACACCCGCTCGGTGGGCAGTGAGCTTGGGCTGAGGGAGCTGAACATCTGCACCGGCTGCGGGCCGGGCGCCATGGAGGGCCCCATGAAGGGAGCGGCCGTCGGCCACGCCAAGCAACGGGTGCGCAACGGTCGCTACATCGGTCTGACCGAGCCTTCCATCATCGCCGCCGAACCCCCCAACCCCATCGTCAACGAGCTGGTGATACTGCCGGACATCGAGAAGCGACTGGAGGCCTTCGTGCGCCTGGGTCACGGCATCATCATCTTCCCGGGTGGGGTCGGCACCGCCGAGGAGCTGCTCTATCTGCTCGGCATCATGATGCACCCGGCCAACGAACGCCAACCCATCCCCATCGTCCTGACCGGGCCCAAGGAGAGCGCCGACTACTTCCGCGCCATCGACGACTTCGTCAAGGCCACCCTGGGGGAACCGGCCACCCGCCTCTACCGGATCATCATCGGCGATGCACCGGAGGTGGCCCGGGCCATGAAGGAGGCGATGCCCAAGATCCGCGAATACCGCAAATCGGTCGGGGATGCTTACTCCTTCAACTGGTCCCTCAAGATAGAGCCGGAGTTCCAGCTGCCGTTCGAGCCGGATCACGCCAGCATGGCCAGCCTGGATCTGCACCGCAACCAGCCGCCCCAGCTGCTGGCGGCCAACCTGCGCCGCGCCTTCTCCGGCATAGTCGCGGGCAACGTCAAGGAAGGGGGCATCCGCGCCATCGAGAAGAAGGGGCCGTTCAAGTTGCACGGCGACAAGGAGCTGATGCACCTGATGGACAGACTGCTGGAGAGCTTCGTCAAGCAGCAACGGATGAAGCTGCCCGGCACCCAGTACATCCCCTGTTACGAGATAGTGAAATAAACAGCGGCACAGGAACACAAGCCGAAGATGATGACGAGAGGGGCCAAGAGGCCCCTCCTCTTTTGTCGGCAAGCCGCGCGTCCCTTGTTACAATGGACCGTCCCGACCGCCAGGAGCCCTCCCTTCCATGCAAAACCCCAGGCCACAGCTGCTTATCATCGATGCCCTCAACCTCATCCGCCGTCTGCACGCGGTCCAGGTCCAGCAGGCGCTGACCCCGGCTCAGGCGCTGATCGCCACCCGCGCCAACCTCATCAACACCTGCAAGAAGCTGCTGGCCAACAGCGAGCCGACCCACGCCATCGCGGTGTTTGATGGGGAGGTGCACAGCTGGCGCAAGGAGATTTACCCGGCCTACAAGGAGGGACGCACCCCCATGCCAGAAGAGCTGCGCGACGGGCTGGCCGAATTGCAGGATGCCTTCTGGGAGTGCGGCGTGGATGCCCTGCTCTCCCAGACCGACGAGGCGGACGATCTTATCGCCACGTTAGCCAGTGGAATTGCCCAGCACGACGCCAGGGCCACCATCATCTCCACCGACAAGGGGTTCTGTCAGCTCCTCTGCCCGCAGATCCAGATCCGGGACCATTTCAACAAACGCTGGCTGGATGCGGCCTTCGTCCAGCAGCAATATGGCGTGACCCCGGCTCAACTGGTGGATTTCTGGGCCCTGACCGGCATCGGCGGCTCCAACATCAAGGGGGTGCCGGGAATTGGCCCCAAGACGGCCACAACGCTGCTGTTGCAGCACGGCACCCTGGCCGCCCTGCTGAGCGCCTGCGAGCAGGAGGACGCCGCTAAGCCCCTGCTCAAGCTGCGCCAGCACAGAGATGAGGCACTGCTGGCCCAGCGGCTGGTGCGGCTGCAACGGGATATCCCCCTGGGTTTCAACTTGCGGGAGATCCGCTATCCACCCCAGCCGGACAGGGCCGAGTGAGGCGGCCAGCATAACCCACATCCTGCGCGCATCTTTCTGTTGACATAAATGGGAAACATGTAAAGAAACATGGAGAATGTGGTGCAAAAATGGTATAAAACCGCCGAATCCTCCCCCTCTGTCCCCTAGAAGTGGATACGCCTCATGTCAAAAAGAAAGATTACCGTCATTCCGGGCGACGGCATCGGCCCCAGCATCATCGAATCCGCCATCCAGATCCTCAAGCACGTCGGTTGTGATTTTGACTACGACTATGCCGATGCCGGTCTGGTCGCACTGGAGAAGCACGGCGAGCTGTTGCCGCAAAGCACCCTCGACCTGATTGAGAAGAACAAGGTCAGCCTGAAAGGCCCGCTCACCACTCCGGTCGGCGGCGGCTTCACCTCCATCAACGTCTCCCTGCGCAAGAAGTTCAACCTCTACGCCAACGTGCGCCCGGTCATCTCCTTCAAGGGCACCAAGAGCCGTTACGACAACATCGACATCATCACGGTGCGTGAAAACACCGAAGGCATGTACTCGGGTGCGGGTCAGAAGCGCAGTGATGACAACCAGAGCGCCGAGGCGATGAGCATCATCACCCGTGACGGCGCCGAGCGCATCGTCACTTTCGCCTTCGAGCTGGCACGCCAGGAAGGGCGCAAGAAGGTCACCATCATCCACAAGGCCAACATCCTCAAGTCCACCTCGGGCCTGTTCCTGGAAGTGGCGCGGGAAGTGGCTGCCCGCTATCCGGACATCCAGAACGAAGAGATGATCGTCGATGCCGCCTGCATGAACCTGGTGATGTACCCGGAGCGCTTCGATGTGATGGTCACCACCAACCTGTTCGGTGACATCCTTTCGGATCTGTGCGCCGGTCTGGTGGGCGGGCTGGGCATGGCGCCCGGCGCCAACATAGGTGAAGGGGCCGCCATCTTCGAAGCGGTGCACGGCTCGGCGCCTGACATCGCTGGCAAGAACATCGCCAACCCCACCTCGGTGATCCTCGCCGCCATCCAGATGCTGGAATACCTGGGGATGCAGGACAAGGCCGAGCGCATCCGCGAGGCGGTGCGTGCGACCATCGAATCCGGCGATCGGGTCACCCGGGATCTGGGGGGCACCGCCTCCACCAGCGAATTTACCCAGGCCATCATAGACCGTCTGTAAATCACAGCTAACATCATGATTTTAAAAGGGAGCTTAGGCTCCCTTTGTTTTATATCGGATCCCCCTACCCCCCCTGTCAGATGAATACTATGTTCATAAGGAGGATAAGGAGATCCACTATGCGTGCTACGTTCATCTTGCTGGTATTCAGCAGCGCTGCCATGGCATTGGACAGGCCCATCGACAATGCCTGGTTGACCCCCCCGCCCCAGAGCGCACAACCGGCCAAGCAGGTCTGGCAATCCAATATCAATACCAACGACCTGCTTAAAGCCCCCAAACAACTCTCCTTCGGGGTGGACATCATGACCGACAGCAACGGCGCCCGCAGCATCACCCCCTACCAGAAACTGAATATCACCGCCGAGAAGAGCGTCAGCCTCTCCTTCGAACAGCACAAACCCAGGATCAAGTTCAACGCCGGCGGCATCAACACCGCGATCAAGCTGAGGGGCGACGGGGTCAAGATGCAGTTCAACCCGACCGACAGGACCATTCCCCTGCAGGTGGAACTCAAGGTCACGAATGACGAGTCCAAGGTCACCTTCGATTACCGTTTCTAAACCGTCTGAAATGCAAAAAACCGGACTGGGTTAACCCGTCCGGTTTTTTGATGCCGCGACAACAGCCGGGATAACCCTGCTATTACGCCTTGGGCTCCAGCTTGAAAACCCGGTCTACTGCTGTAGACGTGCGCTTTACTCTGCGAGTTACGCCCTGGGCTCCAGCTTGGAGACCCTGTCTACTGCTGTAGACGTGCGCTTTACTCTGCGAGTTACGCCCTGGGCTCCAGCTTGGAAACCCGGTCTACTGCTGTAGACGTGCGCTTTATTCTGCGAGTTACGCCCTGGGCTCCAGCTTGGAAACCCGGTCTACTGCTGTAGACGTGCGCTTTATTCTGCGAGTTACGCCTTGGGCTCCAGCTTGGAGACCCAGTACTTGTTGTAGACGTGCACCGTGATCTCTTCGCGATCGTGATAGAGCTGCTTGGCCTGGATCACGAACGCATTGTCGATCTCCTTGAGCAGACCACGCAGCACCTCGATATTGTGTACCGCCTCGGCGTAGCGCTTTTTCATCGGCAGCTTGAGGTTGAACATCGCCTCCTGGCAGTCGTTCTCGCGGAACCAGTCGGCGATCATGTGGGTCACCCGCGCCGGCTTCTCCACCATGTCGCACACCAGCCAGTAGATGTTCTTCTTGCTGGGCCGCCAGACGAAGCCATCATCACGGATATGCCTGACCTGGCCTGTCTCCATCAGGGAGGGCGCCATGGAGCCGTTGTCCACCGCGGTCACCATCATGCCGCGGCGCACCAGCTGATAGGTCCAGCCACCCGGGCAAGCGCCCAGATCGACCGCCTTCATGCCGGAGGTGAGGCGCAGTTCCCACTCTTCCCGTGGCACGAATACGTAGAAGGCCTCTTCCAGCTTGAGGCTGGAGCGGCTCGGGGCGTCCGCCGGGCAGCGCAGACGCGGGATGCCCATGTGGAATTCGGAGTTGTTGAACGAATAGGAGTAACCGATCAGCAGGTGATCGTTGGCCATGAAGAAGGCGTGGAACACCGGACGGTGCGGCGTCTCCTTCTTGGTCAGCAACTCGTTGCTGCGCAGCGCCTGGCGCAGCGGCACGGTGAACTTGCGGCAGAAGGCCGACAGCTCTTTCGCCTCGTTGGTGTCGGCCGTCTCCACCCGCAGATCGCCGCAGATGGTATAACCGGCGGCCGCCTCCAGGATGGGGGAAATTCGATCGGAGAGATCCAGATCCTTCAGCTCATGGGTCACCACCAGCATCTGGCGAATGAAGATCAGCTCCTTGAACGGCAGCTTGCGGGCCAGCAGATCCGCCTGCTCCTCGTCATACAACTCGAAAATCACATAACCGCTGTCGTCCTTGACCCGGGCGAAGCCGTAGCACTGCATGTTACTGGCACGCTCGGTGATCTCTGCCGCCGCCTCTTTCTCAAAACCGGGGCGGCAATAAAGCAGCAGATTATTCATTTTTTCCTCCAAGACGACAGCCAGCCCATATCAGAGCCGCCCATCCCAACATAAAACAGAGGCCACCGGCTGGGGTAATGAGCCCCAGCCCCTTGCTGCCGAACAGCACCATGGCATAAATACTGCCGGAGAACCCGAGGATCCCCAGCACAAAGGCGGTGCCGGCAAAGGTGATAACCTTGCCGCGCACACCGCACCAACCCAGCACCAGCAGGGCCAGTGCGTGAAAAAACTGATATTGCACGGCGGTATTGAACGCCGCCAGTAGCGCAGGCGTGATGCCGCTCGCCGCCAGGCCATGGGCGCCGTAGGCCCCCAGCAGGGTGCCCGTCAGGCCGAAGAAACCGGCAAGCACCAACCAATGCCGCTGAACATCTCGATGGATCTGCATCCTTAGCTCCTCGTTGTCTCGCCCAAGGCCCTCAGGCCCCGGCCTCGGCGATAAAACCCCTCATCCGATCGGCCGCCTGCTGCAGATTCTCCTGTTCGCTCACGCCGCTCGCCTTTCGTGGCTTGAAGCCATGATCGCCATCGGTCAGCCAGTGGACCGATACAGCGGGTGAGAAGGGGAAATCGGCCAGTTCGGCGCGGGTACCGAAGGTGTCGCGCTCCCCCTGCAACAGCAGGGTTGGCGTCTTGACTTGCTTGAGCACCTCGCCCCGCCAGCTGTCGGGCTTGGCCGGGGGGTGGAAAGGATACCCGAGAATGAGCAATCCTGCAGCATTCATCTCATCACAGATCTCGGCGGCCATGCGCCCGCCCATGGACTTGCCCGCCACAAACAGCCGGGGGTGGGCAAATTCCCGCACCCGCTCGCGCCAATGATCGAGCAACACCGGCTGCCGGTCCGGCGGCCTGCGCTTGCCATCCAGGGCACGCTTGCTCATGTAAGGAAAGTTGAAACGCACCACCTCGATCTGCGGCCCCGCCAACAGCCGTGACAGTTCTGCGAGGAAGGCATGTTCCATGCCAGCACCGGCGCCGTGGGCCAGCAGAATGCGAGCGGGGGCGTCGCTCGCCCCCTCCCTTATCACCTCAGTCATGATGTCCTCTCTCACCCAATCGCTTCCGCCCCTCAGGCCTCATGCATCGGCGAGCCGTGCCCGGCGACGAGCCTCTTCCTGCTCCACCAGCTCCAGCATCCAGTCACGGAAAGCCACTATCTTGCCCTGATCGGACTGCTGCTCCTGGCACACCAGATAGAAGGCGTTCTTGCTGACCAGCACCTGCTCGAACGGGCAGATGAGCCGTCCCGCTTCGATCTCGGGCTGGGCCAGCACACTGTGGCCGAGCGCGACGCCCTGGCCGTGGATCGCCGCCTGGATCACCATGGTCGAGTGGCTGAAGATGGGCCCCTGATTGACGTTCGGCGCATCGATGTCGAGCTGGCGGAACCAGGCCTTCCAGTCGCGGCGGGAGGTGTCGTGCAGCAGGGTGTGACGAGTCAGGTCCTCCGGCGTGCGCAGCGGCTTGGGGCCCGTCAGCAGCAGCGGGGCGCAGACCGGGATCAGGTATTCGGTGTGCAACTTGTCGCAGCGCAGTCCCGGCCAATTGCCGCGGCCGTAATAGATGGCCACGTCCACGTCGTCGGTCAGCGATCCCTCATCCAGATCCACCGCCTTGATCCGCACGTCTATGTCCGGATGACGCTCGCTGAACCTCACCAGCCGGGGCACCAGCCACTGAATGGCAAAGCTCGGCTGCAGGCTGACAGTGAGCGCCCCCTTGGCGCTGCGCGCCAGCAGCTTGTCGGTCGCCTCCGAGATGGAGGCGAAGATGTCCTTGATGTCGAGGAAGTAACTCTGCCCCTCCTCGGTCAACAGCAGAGAGCGGTTCTTGCGGCGAAACAGCTTGATGCCGAGATACTCTTCCAGCGCCTTGATCTGGTGGCTGATGGCGGCCTGCGTCACGAACAGCTCTTCCGCAGCCCGGGTGAAGCTTAAGTGACGAGCCGCGGCTTCAAAGGCCTTCAGTGCATTGAGCGGGGGTAAACGACGAGACATGGGATCGGCCGACGATGAGTTTTTCTAATGGTGCGCATTATAAATTGTCGGTTGCGGGCCGACCAGTGAATAAACATAATTCGCCACGCAATTCGTTGCCATATGGCTCACACTTTTTCTTCCATGTTGGTTTACATGTGATTTTTGTGAGTGGGCCGGCAAAGATTGTGGTGTTGTGTTTCTTCCTCTGCGGGAAGAAAGGGCTAAATCGGACCGATTTAACCCAGTCTGTCATCTGAATGTGTTTGGCGCCTCCGGTTGGATGGCGCCTTTTTTCTCATCCCTACACCCTGAACTGTCCCACCAGTTGCTGCTGCTTGTCCGCCAGCTGCGACAACTCGCGCCCGTTTTCAGCGGACGTCGCCGCCTCGGCCCTGATGGTGTGGCTCACATCGCGGATGTTGCTGACGTTGCGGTTGATCTCGTCCGCCACCCCGCTCTGCTCCTGGGCCGCCCGGGCGATCTGCTCGTTCATCTGGTGGATGGTGGCCACCGCATGGATGATCTGCTCCAGCACGCTGACCGACAGCTCCACTTTGGTAAGCGTCACATCGGCCTGACTGTGGCCCGTCATGATCGCCTTGACCACCGCCTCGGTGCCCGACTGCAGCTGGCCGATCAGGGTCTGGATCTCGACGATGGCATTCTGGGTGCGACCGGCCAGGTTGCGTACCTCGTCCGCCACCACCGCGAAGCCGCGCCCCTGCTCACCGGCCCGCGCCGCCTCAATGGCCGCATTGAGCGCCAACAGGTTGGTCTGCTCGGCGATGCCCTGAATGACGGCGAGGATGTCGTTGATGTTGTCGCTGTTGGCGGCCAGGCGCTCCACCACCGGCTTGGCATCGCTGATGACCGTCATCAGTCGGGACATGGCCGCTTGCGTGTCCGCCACCACGGACTTGCCCTCCTGGGCCGCCGTGTCGGCCTGATTGGCTGCGTTCACCGCCGAGCTGGCGTTGCCCGCGACCTGCAGGGCGGTGGCACTGAGCTCCTCGAACGCGGTCGCCACCAGGTCCACCTCCTGATATTGGGCCTGCATG
Organism: Aeromonas sp. MR16; assembly: GCF_022549315.1. NCBI lineage: Bacteria > Pseudomonadati > Pseudomonadota > Gammaproteobacteria > Aeromonadales > Aeromonadaceae > Aeromonas > Aeromonas sp. MR16. The sequence continues at coordinate 78,097 of NZ_JAKZFK010000003.1, forward strand.
CCGGCGCTGGTGCGCTCGGCCCCGTGCGCCGCCAGCACGGCGCTGGCTCTGGTGCCCGCCACGGTATCGATCACCTGGCTGATGGTGGACTGCAGCTTGTCCAGGAAGTTGTTGAACCACCTGGCCAGCTCGCCGATCTCGTCGTCCCGCTGCAGAACGATGCGCTGGGTCAGATCCCCCTCACCGCTGGCGATGTCCTTGAGGCGGGCCACCATGGCACGGATAGGCGCGACGATGCGCTGCGCCATCAGCCAGATGCAGAGCAGCCCCAGCAACGAGATGGCGCCGCCGATGAGCAGCTGCGTCACCACGCTGCGCTGGGCCTGATCCTCGAGATCCCCCTGCAACTGCAAGGCGGAGGCGAGCACCACGGCGCGGGGCAGCTCGATATAGATGCCCCACTTGTGATCGGTGCCGCGCATGCTGACCGGCACGAAGGTCTGCAGCAAAGCGCCGTCGGGGCTCCAGCGGGCGACCAGCTCCCCTTTCGCGAGCCAGCCATTCAGATCCGCCGCCAGCCCTTGCTCCTGCTGGCCCAGGGTGTTGCCAAGGGGGATCTTGAACCCCTCGACCCCGGCCACCCGGCCCTCGTGGCTGAGCAGCAGCACCTTGCCTTGCCCGCCGTAGAGAGCCTTGTCCATCTCCAGCACCAGGGTCTGCAGCCTGGCCAGCGAGATATCGACCCCGACCATGCCGAGCAGCTTGCCCTGATCCCGCAGGGGGGCGGTGACCGAGGTCATCAGAACCTCCTGGGTGCCGACCTCGTCGAGATAGGGCTCGAGCAGGCAGAGCGCGCCGGTGCGAATGCTGCACTTGTACCAGTCGTTCTTGGCGCCGCCGTTGGCGGCCGGCTTGTCGTCGGCCAGCGTCGCTTCGTCCATGACTTCCAGCGTCACCTTGCCATCGACCCTGGCCCAGTAGCTGGAGAAGCGCCCCTTGTCGTTGGCCCCGAGCGCCGTCGAGCCCTGGTAGTTTTCGTCCTCCCCGTCGAGCTGGTTCGGTTCGAAGATGCCATAGACCCCGAGCAGATTGTCCGACGACTCCGCCGCATCCTGCAGCTGCTGGTTCACGGCGCCACGCAGCGCCTCGGAGTGGACGAAGTTGTCGGCCGCATTCTTGCGCTGAAACAGAATGCCCTCGGCCAGCAGGGTGACCCTGAAGTAGGCCTCATCGAGGTAGCTGGTCACCCTGGCCGCCTGGGTGGCGCCCATGGCCTGCATCCAGTTTTCTGCCGCGTGCTGCGCCTCCAGGGTGGTGGAGGTGCGCACTTGCTCCTGCATGCGGGCCGCATTGAAGAGGGATGAGGCAACCAGTGCACCGGCACTGGCCAAGAGACAACAACCGGCGATCAGGGTGATCCGTCCCTGAACAGAGAGAGCACTCATGCATGATTTCCTAACGTCTACAGATGTGATCATCTGTATCGGTTTCGGATACAAAAACTTAACTAAATCAGCTGAGATCCAGACTAAGTTGGTTGATTTCCCCGGCACCGGGCAGGCCCACCACCAGACCCAACAGGCGAATGGGTTTTCCTTGAGCCCGTTGTAACCCCTCGTGCAGCAGATCGTGGAACAACCCGGCCTGATAGCCACCCCGTCGATAGACGGTGGTCTGCTGAAAATCGGCAAACTTCAGCTTGATCCCCTGCCCCATCAGCGCCTCGGCGGGACAGGCCCGGGCGAAGCGCAACTCCAGCTCCGGGATGAGCTGGCTCAGCACCCGCCAGCAGGCATCTTCATCCAGCACATCGCTGGCGAGCGTGGTCTCCACCCCGACAGTCTTGCGCACCCGCTCGGCCTGGACCGGCTGCTCATCATGTCCCCAGATACGTCCGGTCAGCATCTCCCCCAGCTTGCCGAAGCGGGCGATCAACTCTTCGCGGCTGATGGCCCTGGCATCCTCGCAGGAATAGAGCCCCTGGGACTCCAGCCGCTCTGCGGTCTTGCGGCCGATGCCGGGCAGCTTGCCGAGGGGCAGTTGGCGCACGAACTCATCCACCTCGCCCGGCGTTATCACGAACAGGCCGTCGGGCTTGCGCTGTTCGGAGGCGAGCTTGGCCAGAAACTTGTTCGGTGCCACCCCGGCCGAGGCGGTCAGCCCCAGCTCGCTGACGATGGCGGCGCGGATCTCGGCCGCCATCAGAGTGGCACTGCCGCCGCAATGGGGGCTGTCGGTGACGTCGAGGTAGGCCTCATCGAGGGAGAGCGGCTCCACCAGCTCCGTGTAGCGCAGGAAGATGGCGCGCAGCTGGCGTGAGACCTCCTTGTAGACGGCCATCCGGCCGGGGATGAGTACCAGCGGCGGGCAGAGCTTCATGGCCAGGGCACTCGGCATGGCGGAGCGTACCCCGAAGCGGCGCGCCACGTAGTTGCAGGTGGAGATGACGCCGCGCCTGTCCGAGGAACCGCCGATGGCCAGCGGCACCTCCCGCAGGGCCGGGTTGTCCCGCATCTCCACCGCGGCGAAGAAGCAGTCCATGTCGATGTGAATGATCTTGCGCATATCACTGTATATATGAACAGTTACCTGCCCCATGCTACCCCAGCCCTGCTATTTCTGCCAGTCACGGCGGGTGTGGCTTGCACATAGACTCCTAAGGCACCGTCACTATGAGACTCAAGGAGGAGAGAGATGAAGGCAATCTGGCTGGGGCTCTGCCTGCTACCGCTGCTCGGCATGGCCAAGGATCATCCGACCGCCGAATGCAGCTGGCTGTTCAAGCGCATCGAGGTGCTGGAGAAAGCCATCAAGAAAGGGGACGAGCTGAATACCAAGGAGGAGCTGGCGCGCTGGAAGGTCGAATTTCGCAAGAAGTCCTGCCAGCAATACGACTACTGAGGCCATAAAAAAGCGAGCCGACCCTTGATTCAACACATGGGTCGGCTCGCTTGCATCAGGCATCCGTGACCAGCGCAGAGTCAGATGATGCGGTTCTCGGTCAGCATCTTGCGACGGGCCTCGGCCTTGGCCATCTTCTTCTTGCGGTTGTCGCAGGGCTCAGGGCAATCACACTCCTTTTCGATCCCGATGGTGCCCAGGCCGCCACAGGAGCCGGAGATGGTCTTCTTCTGGAAGATGTAACCAATGGCCATGGCCACCACCACCGCCAGAAATACCCCGAAGGTAATCAGAAAAATCTGCATGTCATGACCCCTTACTTTTTCACTAAATAGGGTTTGAAGGCATCCGAGTAGGCTTCCTCGAATCCCTCGTCCGTCTTGGTGATGGTGAAGATCGCGATGCCCCGCTCCTTGGCATAGGCCAGGCTCTTCTCGGGCCCCATCACCATGAACACGGTCGCCAAGCCGTCTGCGGTCATGCAGGAGGGATGGATCACGGTCACCGATACCATACGATGCTGGATAGGCTTGCCCGTCACCGGATCTATGGTGTGGGAGAAGCGCTTGCCATCCATCTCGTAGTAGTTGCGATACTCACCCGAGGTGGCTACGCCATTGGCCCCCGGCAGGATCACCTCTTGCACCGAGCCGGCGTTGGCGGTCGGCTTCTCGATGGCGACGCGCCAGGGGTGGCCCTTCCCGTTGACGCCACTGATGCGCAGCTCACCGCCGATCTCCACCAGGTAGTTGCGCGACCCCAGGGATTCCAGGTACTCGGCCACCTTGTCCACCCCGAAGCCCTTGGCGATGGCGGAGAGATCCACGTAGAGATCCGGGATGTCTTTTTGCAGGGTGTCCGCGTCGGCGGAGGTCAGGACGTGCAGGTTGCCGAGCCCGGTCTTCTGGCGAGTCTGGCTGATCAACTCATCGGACGGCACCTTGGTCGGCTTGGCATCCGGCCCGAAGCCCCACAGATTGACCAGGGGACCCACGGTCACGTCCAGCGCACCGCGGCTCTCGCGGCCGATGTGAATGGCCTCGGTCACCACCCGCGCGGTGTCGCGGGAGACCACCACAGGGGTCGGCCCCTTGTGCTGGTTGAAGCGCGACAGCTCGGAGTCCGGTCGGTAGGTCGACATCTGATCGTTGACCCGCTCCAGCAGCACATCGATCTCGGCCTGCAGCTTGGCCGCATCCGGGGCGGCACCGTCCGCCACCTTGATGGAGTAGTAGGTGCCCATGGTGCTGCCGGTGATGTGCGTCTCGGGGTTGGCTTTAACCGCTTCCTGACCACAAGCCGTCATGAAAAAAGCTAGCCCGAAGGCTAGCCAAGTCTTTACAACACTGTGCATGGATTAACCACCAAAGTCATCCAGGAGGATATTTTCGTCTTCAACACCGAGGTTTTTCAGCATGTTAATGACGGCAGCGTTCATGACGGGAGGTCCACACATGTAGAACTCGCAATCTTCCGGCGCCTCGTGGTTCTTGAGATAGTTCTCGAACAACACGTTGTGGATGAAGCCGGTGTAGCCATCCCAGTTGTCTTCCGGTTGCGGATCGGACAGGGCGACGTGCCACTGGAAGTTGTCGTTCTCGGCGGCCAGCATATCGAAGTCTTCGACGTAGAACATCTCGCGCTTGGAACGGGCACCGTACCAGAAGCTCATCTTGCGCTTGGTCTTCAGGCGACGCAGCTGATCGAAGATGTGGGAGCGCATCGGCGCCATGCCTGCACCACCGCCGACGAACACCATCTCGGCGTCGGTGTCCTTGGCGAAGAACTCGCCGAAGGGACCGGAGATGGTCACCTTGTCACCCGCCTTGAGGTTGAAGATGTAGGAAGACATCTGACCGGGAGGGGCGGTCCAGTTGCTGGGCGGTGGGGTCGCGATCCGCACGTTCAGCATGATGATGCCGAACTCTTCCGGATAGTTGGCCATGGAGTAAGCACGAATGATCGGCTCGTCTACCTTGGACTCCAGTTCGAAGATCTTGAAGCGATCCCAATCCCCGCGATATTCCTCTGGAATATCGAAGTTTTTGTAGTGCACATGATGTGCAGGGGCTTCGATCTGGATATAACCACCGGCGCGGAACGGCACGCTCTCGCCGTCCGGGATCTGCAGCTTGAGTTCCTTGATGAAGGTGGCCTTGTTGTCATTGGAGATGACGGTACAGTCCCACTTCTTCACCCCGAAGATCTCTTCCGGCAGCTCGATGTCCATGTCGCCACGCACAGTGACCTGACAGGCCAGACGCTCGCCGTGACGGGCCTCGCCCTTGCTGATGTGATCGAGCTCGGTCGGCAGAATATCGCCGCCGCCGGCCTTCACCCGCACCTTGCACTGACCACAGGAGCCACCGCCGCCACAGGCGGAGGAGACGAAGATACCGCTGCCGGCCAACACGCCGAGCAGCTTGCCACCCGCCGGGCTGGTGACAGCCTTGGCCGGGTCGCCGTTGATGCTGATTGTCACGTCACCGGCGGTCACCAGCTTGGACTTGGCGAACAGAATGACTGCTACCAGGGCCAGCAGGATCACGGTGAACATGACCACACCCAGAATAATTTCCATCTATATTTCCTTTCCGATTACAGGGAAATACCAGAGAAGGACATGAAGCCCAGCGCCATCAGACCCGCGGTGATGAAGGTGATGCCCAGACCACGCAGGCCTTCGGGGACATCGGAGTACTTCATCTTCTCGCGGATCCCTGCCATCGCCACGATGGCCAGCATCCAACCGGCACCCGAGCCCACGCCATAGACCACAGACTCCACGAAGTTGTAGTCACGTTGCACCATGAAGGAGACGCCACCGAAGATGGCGCAGTTCACGGTGATGAGCGGCAGGAAGATACCCAGGGCGTTGTAGAGCGCAGGGAAATACTTGTCCAGCGCCATCTCCAGGATCTGCACCAGCGCCGCGATCACCCCGATGAAGGTGATGAAGCTCAGGAAGCTCAGATCCAGGCCGGACACCAGGGCGCCATCTTTCAGGACGTAGTTGTAGATCAGGTTGTTGGCCGGCACGGCCACGGTCTGTACCACAATGACGGCGATACCCAGACCCATGGCCGTCTTGACCTTCTTGGACACCGCCAGGAAGGTACACATCCCCAGGAAGAAGGAGAGCGCCAGGTTTTCGATGAAGATCGAACGAATCAACAGACTCAGATAGTGTTCCATACCTTAATCCTTTGCCTCCACCTGCTTGGGATCCTTGGTGCGAACGCCCCAGATGATCAGACCAATGATGAAGAATGCACTCGGCGGCAGCAGCAGCAGGCCGTTAGGCACATACCAGCCACCATTGTTCACCAGCGGCAGCAGCTCGATACCGAACCAGGTGCCGGAGCCCAGGATTTCACGCACGGTGGCCACGACCAGCAGCACGGCGCCGTAACCCAGACCGTTGCCGATACCGTCCAGGAAGGAGGGCAGCGGGGCGCTCTTCATGGCGTAGGCTTCGGCACGACCCATCACGATGCAGTTGGTGATGATCAGGCCCACGAACACCGACAGTTGCTTGGAGATGTCATAGGCATAGGCCTTGAGCACCTGGTCAACCACGATAACCAGCGAGGCAATCACCGCCATCTGGGCGATGATCCGCACGCTGTTCGGGATCTGATTGCGGATCAGGGAGATGAACAGGTTGGAGAAGGCGGTGACCGCGGTAACGGCCAGCGTCATCACGAACGCCGTCTTCATCTGGCTGGTAACGGCCAGCGCGGAACAGACACCCAGCACCTGCAAGGCGATGGGGTTGTTGCCGAGCACAGGCGTCAACAGCAATTTTTTCATTTCGCTCTTGTCAGCCATTGTTGATTTCTCCTGCACGAACCTTGGCCAGGAAAGGACCAAAGCCCTTGGGTCCCATCCAGAAGTCAAACGTGTGCTGTACGCCATTGCCGGTCAGGGTCGCGCCGGACAGGCCATCGATGTCATGCTCGGAACCAGCCGGAGCATGCCCCTTGATCACTCGCAGTGCGGGCTGACCGTCTTGATCGAACAGCTTCTTGCCGACGAACAGTTCACGCCAGGCCGGATTCTCGATCTCGCCGCCCAGACCCGGTGTTTCGCCGTGGTCATAGTAGGTGATGCCCTTGATGGTCTGGCCATCGGCCGCGACCGCCACGAAGGCGTACATGGTGGACCACAGACCCTGGCCGTAGACCGGCAGTATGATGTTGTCGACCTTGCCCTCTGCATCCTTCGCGAAGAACACCGGCACCAGCCTGGAGATCTGGCGCAGGCCAGCCTTGTCGTCGGCCGGGGCCAGACGGATGTTCTTGGCCGGATCCTTCGCCGCCAGCTTGGTGTCGAAGTTGTCGGCATCGCCGTCAACGAACTCACCTGTGGTCAGGTCGACCAGGCGCGCTTCAATCTTGTTGCCATACAGCTGGGCCAGATCACGCTTGGCCACGGAGCTGACATCGACACCGGCAACGGACAGGATGTTGCTTTGCTTGTCCAGCGCCCTGTTTTCCAGCTGAGCCGGGCGCAGCCCCACGGCGGCCACGGAGACCACGATGGAACAGACCAGACACAGACCGGTCACCACGGTGAGGGTGCCGATGGTTGAGTCTTTATTAAACGCCACGTGCGATCCTCCGCTTGATGTTCGCCTGCGCCACGAAATGGTCAAACAAGGGGGCAAACAGGTTAGCAAACAGAATGGCCAACATCATGCCTTCCGGGAACGCGGGGTTCACTACCCGGATCAGCACTACCATGACGCCGATGAGGGCGCCGTACCACCACTTGCCCTTGTTGGTAAAGGCGGCGGAGACCGGATCGGTCGCCATGAAAGCCATACCAAAGGCGAAGCCGCCCAGCACCAGATGCCAGTGCCACGGCATGTTGAACATGGGGTTGGTGTCGGAACCTATGACGTTGAACAGCAGTGAGGTGGCCACCATGCCGATCATCACACCGGCGATGATGCGCCAGGAGGCGATCCGCATGTAGACGATCATGGCCGCACCTATGAGGATCATCAGGGTGGAGACTTCACCGATGGAACCCGGCAGGTTCCCCAGGAAGGCATCCATCCAGCTGATGGCGTCGCCGGTGGCACCGTTGATCAGCGCCATCTGGCCGCCCTGGGCCCACTGGCTCAGCGCGGTCGCGCCTGAATAGCCGTCAACGGCCACCCAGACGGCATCGCCGGAGATCTGACCGGGGTAGGCGAAGAACAGGAACGCACGACCCGCCAGGGCCGGGTTCAGGAAGTTCTTGCCGGTACCACCGAACACTTCCTTGGCCAGCACCACACCGAAGGTGATGCCGAGCGCGGCTTGCCACAGGGGCAGCTCGGGCGGCACTATCAGGGCGAACAGGATGGAGGTCACGAAGAAGCCTTCGTTGATCTCGTGCTTGCGCACCATGGCGAACAGCACTTCCCAGAAGCCACCGACCAGGAACACGGTCAGGTAGATGGGCAGGAAGTGGGCCGCACCGATCAGCATCTTGCTGCCGATGCCGGCCACGGCCGGATCCAGCGAGGCACCCAGCAGGGTCGCGATGGTGTATTGCCAGGTATCGGCACCGGCCGCGCTGCCCAGATGGGCAATGGCGGCGATGGACTGGTTGCCGACGTTGAACATGCCCCAGAACATGGCCGGGAACACGGCCAGCCACACCATGATCATCATGCGTTTCAGATCGATCGCATCACGGACGTGGGCAGCATTGCGGGTCACGGACCCGGGGGTATAAAACAGGGTATACGCCGCCTCGAACAGGGCATAGTACTTGGCGTACTTGCCACCCGGCTCGAAGTGATGTTCCAAATTTTCAAGAAGTTGCTTGAAACTCATCGCTTAACCTTCCAGTTCTATCTTGGCCAGGCACTCACGCAAGACTGGGCCGTACTCTGTCTTGCCGGGGCAGACGAAGGTACAGAGCGCCAGATCTTCCTCATCCAGCTCCAGGCAGCCGAGCGACTGTGCGCTGTCGGTGTCGCCGGAGACCAGATCCCGCAGCAGCAGGGTCGGCAGGATGTCGAGCGGCATCACGCGCTCATAGTTGCCGATAGGCACCATGGAGCGATCACTACCGTTGGTGGTGGTAGTGAAGTTGATGAGTTTGCCCTTCATCAGATGAGAGAGGGTGGTACGGGTGATGGAGAACTTGTCGGCGCTGGGATTGACCCAACCCAGGAACTCTTTCTCACGGCCTTCGCCCAGCACGCTCACCTGATTGTGGTAACGACCCAGGTAGTCATGGACCCCTTCGGCCTTGGCACCACTCAGGATGGAACCGGAGATGACACGGTTTTCATCCGCGCGCAGCTCGTTGTTGGTCAGCTGGCTGATGCAGGCGCCCATGCGGGTGCGCAGCAGGCGTGGCTTGACCACGTTCGGACCGGCCAGGGCGATCACCTTCTCGGTGAAGATCTGACCCGTGGTGAACAGCTTGCCGTAGGCGATCACATCCTGATAGTTGATGTGCCACTGCACCTTCTTGCTGCCAACCGGATCCAGGAAGTGGATATGGGTGCCAGGCAGACCGGCGGGATGCGGGCCGACAAACACGGCTTCCTTGACTTGCGCCAGGTTGGAGTGCGGCAGACTGCCTTCACCCTTGCAGACGTGGACGCTGCCATCGGTCAGGCGGCTCAGCACGGCCAGGCCATCGAGGAAGGCCTGGGCCTGTTCCTTGATGATGAGCTCGGCATTGGCAGCCAGCGGGTTGGTGTCCATGGCGGTGACGAAGATGGCACGTGGGGCAGAGCCCACGGCCGGCACCTTGCTGAATGGACGGGTACGCAATGCGGTCCACTGACCTGATGCGACCAGGATCTCCTGCACCTTGCTGCGCTCGAGCTGTGCCAGCTCGGCAGACGCAAAGTGTTCAAAGGTTACCTGCTCGTCGGAGCCATCGATGTCGATGACAACAGATTGCAGAACACGCTTGGCACCACGGTTGATCTCAGAAACCACACCGGTGGCAGGGGCCGTGAATTTAACGCCGGGATTCTTCTTATCTTCGAAGAGCTCCTGACCTTTAATGACGCGATCACCTACTTTGACGAACATAGTAGGACGCATCCCCACGAACTCTTCGCCGAGTGTAGCAACACGGGTGATGGCCGGGCCATCGTAGATTACTTGCTCCGGAGCACCCAGCACGGGGATGTCCAGTCCTCTTTTAATTGTAATCATACTCACTTGCACTACCGTTAAGGGAAGACAGGTTGGCGCCGGGAACAGATCCCGACGAGTTGTTGAATGAGCCCGTCAAGGTCGCGACAAATTGTCGGGAAAACAAACAAATCAGCAACATACAGGTTCATTCAAAAGCGCTTGAGTTTACCACCTTCGGCAAGTTCGTCGCCACGCAAAATGGGGAAAACCCCCGCGCTATCACAAAATTAACCTCTAATGAATATTTGTGGTCCGTCGTTGTAACCCGTGGTTTTAAAGGATTTTTCACTCAAATACCCCAATAGGGGTACTTTGAGGGAGAGGAAACCATTGATTAGAAAAAATAATCCTCATCCAGGCCCGCTCTCTCCAACTTCCAGGCATCTGGGAATTGGAAATGTAGGTAATTTGTTAACTGGTCGAGGATTAAGTAATTAAAAGGTAAAGGAGCTCAGGCGAAGGGGGATTTGCTGACACAACTCGGCGTCTTGGGGGCCTGTTCCCGTTGCTGCCATTCAGCGTCGGTATAGGTATGCAGCGCCAATGCATGGATAGCCCCAGCCAATTCTTCGGCCAGCACTCCATTGACCTGACGATGACGCCCCAGCAGGCGCTGACCCTCGAATGCCTGACTCACCACTATCACCTTGAAGTGGCTCTCGGAGCCCGGCTCCACCCTGTGCATGTAGCTCTCGTTGATCACCTCAAGGTGACTGGGGGACAAGGCGGCGGCCAGCTTGGCCTCGATCTGTTGTTGCATGCTCACGGTAAAAACTCCCTCGATGGATATGTGGCCATTGTAGCCAGGGTTGCGCGCCGGATACATCAACCCCGTGGGAAATTGGGCGGTGTTCAGAGGTGCACCAGGCTGGTGAAATTCTTTGCCGCCGCTAGAATAGCGCCACTTTATTTGTCCGCCAGGCAACACCCGGTGGGCACCTCTCTTCGCAACAGGTTGGACTCTCTCTTATGCAAACCCTGCTCGACACGGCCCATTGTCGCCTGACCCTCTATCGTTACCCGCGGCAGAGCCAGGATCCCCTGCAGGCCTGGGATGCGGCGGACGAGTACCTGATCAACGAGCTCGCAGAGGCGCCGCTCGAGCAGGACGGCCCCGTCATCATCATGAACGATGGCTTCGGCGCCCTGGCCGCCTACCTGCACGCTCATGCGCCCATCTGTGTGAGCGACTCCTATATCAGCGAGCGGGCCATCCTGGCCAATCTGATCGAGAACGAGCTGGATCCCGCACAGGTCTCCCTGCAGGATGCGCTGGCGCCATTGCCCGCAGCCCCCGCGCTGGTGGTGATCAAGGTCTCCAAATACCAGGCGTTGCTGGAACAACAGCTGCTGGCGCTGCGCCAGGTGGTGACACCGGCGACCCGCATCCTGGCCGCCGGTAAGGCAAAAGATATCCATAGCTCGACCCTCAAGCTGTTCGAGAAATACCTGGGAGCGACCAGAACCTCGCTCGCCTGGAAGAAGGCGCGCCTCATTTATTGCATCATTGACGACGCGGCCGAGCGCCCGGCGCCGGACAACCCCTTCCCGACGGTCTGGCCGCTGGAGGGCACCGACATGCTCATCCACAACCACGCCAACGTCTTCTCCCGCACCAGCCTGGATATCGGCGCCCGCTTTATGCTGGATAATTTACCGATCCATAGCGCGCGCAAGGTGATAGACCTCGGCTGTGGCAACGGCGTGCTGGGGCTGGCGCTGCTGGCACGGGACAGCGAGGTGGAGGTGACCTTCATCGATGAATCCTATATGGCGGTCGCCTCGGCGCGGCTGAACGTCGAGCACAATCTGCCGGATGCCCTGCCCCGCGCCCACTTCATGGTCAACAACTGTCTCGACGACGTGGCGGTGGGGACGGCGGATCGGATCCTCTGCAACCCCCCCTTCCATCAGTTGCAGGCGATCACGGATCACATCGCCTGGCAGATGTTCACCGATGCGCACAGGGTGTTGCCTCAGGGGGGGGAACTCTGGATAGTAGGCAACCGCCATCTGGACTATCACAACAAACTCAAGCGCTTGTTTGCCAACGCACAAGTGGTTGCGTCGAACAGCAAATTCGTTATTTTGAAAGCCATCAAACGCTAAAGATAAAGCTAAAGGAAACCCACGATGAAAAAGTCACTCTTGCTGCTGGCCGCCCTGATGCTGGGTGGTTGTGCCACTCACTGGCCGGAGACCGCCATGCTCAATCCGCAGGTCATCCCCTCCAACCAGCAGTACTACTCCGGCAACAGGATCACCATGGAAGGGGTGGACAAGCGTGAAGCCGCCTATGTCTTCTCCATCAAGAAGAAAGAGAAGGCCGCCGTGCTGGTCAACAGTGAGCAGCCCCTCAACAACCTGCTGGCCGAGAAGCTGGCAGAAGGCCTGCGCAGCCAGGGGCTGGAAGTAGGCAACAGCGGCACCACCAACCTGACCCTGGCCATCTCCACCGCCGCCGTCAACGTGGAGGAGAAAACCTTCACCTACGTCACCAAGTCCAGGGTCAGCCTGCAGGTGATCGCCGACTTCCAGGGCAACAAGCTGACCAAGCAGTTCAACATGTCGTCCAGCAAGGAAGAACCGGGGGAGCCGAGCATGGCCGATCTGGAATCCACCCTGAACCAGCAGCTTGGCAGTCTATTGCAGCAGATCATGGCAGACGAGGCGCTGCGCGGTTATCTCAAGGGCCAGCCAACGAGCTGAGCGAGGAAAGATAGATGAAGAAACTCTGGTTACTGGCCATGCTGATCGCCCCGCTGGCGTTCGCTGGCCCCAAGGTCAGGATGGAGACCAACCACGGCAACATCGTGATCGAGCTGGCCCCCAAACAGGCGCCGCAGACGGTGAAGAACTTCCTGCGTTACGTGGCGGATGGCAGCTATGACGGCAGTCTGTTCCACCGCGTGATCCAGAACTTCGTGGTGCAAGGGGGCGGATACAATCAACAATTCCAGCCACTGCCGACCTTCGAACCCGTGGTGAACGAGTCCAGGGGCGGCCTGCCCAACAAACGTGGCAGCATCGCCATGGCGCGCACCCAGGCGGTAGACAGCGCCACCCGCCAGTTCTACTTCAACCTGGTGGATAACGACAATCTCAACGCCAATGCCGGCGCCGGTTACACCGTATTCGGCCAGGTGGTACAGGGCATGGAGGTGCTGGACAAGCTGGCGCAGGTACAGACGGGCTACAGCTCCATCCTGCGTGCCAACGACGTGCCGACCAGCCCCATCATCCTGAAAAAAGTGGTGTTGCTGGCAGACAAATAACGGGGTTCGTATCACATTCCGCCGCATCCCTGCCAAGATCGCCGGCGCCCCTTTCTATACTCTGGCCTTACCCCATTTCCGGGGCATGACCCAGAGGAGAAAGAAGGAGGCTCCGGTGATCTATCGCGACTACATAGCCCAACACGCCATCCCGCTGGCCCGGGCGGTTCGCCACTTTCTGGCGCGGGAAATGCCCTATCGACAGCTGGAAGATCTGAGCTGGCAACTCCTCTCCCACTGGCAAACCCTGCCTCACATCCCCGACAAGCAACCGGCCAGCACACAGGAGGCCGTCTTCTGGCACCTGCTGCACAGCCTGCATCAGTGGGACGAACAACAGCTCATCACCCATGCCTGGCTGCGCTTGCAGCTGATGGCCTGCGCCAGCTTCCTCACGGCGGAAGGCCCCTGCCCGCCTCATTGCATCGGCTCACGCCCCTGAAATCCTGATGGCCGCACTCGGCTTGCCTTGGCTATCCCCCGCGAACCTGACAAAATGACCCCCTTTTCCCAGAGGAGTCAGGCATTTGAACACTCTCCGCCCGCCAAGCCGCCTTACCAGTTGGCGAGATGCCCTCGCCGTCTATCTGGAGGGGCGAGTGCTCACCCTGTTTGCCATGGGCTTCTCCTCCGGCCTGCCGCTGCTGCTGGTGTTTGGCACCCTCTCCTTCTGGCTTCGTGAGGCCGATGTCAGCCTGACCGACATCGGCTACATGAGCTGGGTGGCGCTGGCCTACGGCTTTAAATGGGTGTGGTCACCGCTGGTCGACCGGCTGCCGCTGCCGCTGCTCTCCCGCCTGCTGGGGCGCCGCCGCAGCTGGATGCTGCTCTCCCAACTGCTGGTCGCCCTCTCCCTGGTGGGCATGGCCTACTGCGATCCCAAGACCCAGCTCGCCCAGCTCGCCCTGTTCGCCCTGCTGGTGGCCTTCTTCTCCGCCACCCAGGACATCGTCATCGATGCCTATCGCATCGAGTCGGCACCGGAGCGGCTGCAGGCGGCCATGGCTGCCTCCTACATGACGGGGTACCGGCTGGCGATGATCATGGCGGGGGCGGGCGCGCTGGCGCTGGCGGCCTGGCTTGGCAGCAACAGCGGTTATAACTACCGCGGCTGGCAGCTCACCTACTTGCTGATGGCGGGACTCATGTCCCTCGGCGTCATCACCACACTGCTCAGCCACGAGCCGGATATCGACCTCCATCGCCAGAACGAGCAGCAAATGGAGCGCAAGGCGCTGCTGCTCGAGCGGGGCTGCCCCAAGACCCTGGCCGGGCTGGGCGCCTGGACCTATGAGGCGATCTGGTGTCCCTTTGCCGATTTCTTCCGCCGCCATGGCGGCTCCGCCCTGCTGATCCTCGGGCTCATCGCCTGCTATCGCATCTCGGATGTGGTGATGGGGGTGATGTCCAACAGCTTCTATGTGGACTTGCAGTTCAGCAAGACGGAAGTGGCCACCATCACCAAGGTGTATGGCGTCATCATGACGCTAGTGGGGGCGGCCCTGGGGGGGGTATTGGTAATGCGCTTCGGTACCCTGCGCATCCTGTTTCTCGGCGCCGTGCTCACCGCCAGCACCAATCTGCTGTTCGCCCTGCTCAACCAGGTTGGCCACGATCTGGAGCTGCTGACCCTGATCATCTCGCTGGACAACCTCAGCGCGGGGATCGCCACGGCGGCCTTCGTGACCTATCTGTCGAGCCTGACCAACGTCGCCTTCTCGGCCACTCAGTACGCGCTGTTCAGCTCCATCATGCTGCTGCTGCCCAAATTGCTTGCAGGTTTTTCCGGCCACTTCGTCGAGCAGTTTGGCTACAGCAGCTTCTTCATTGGCACCAGCCTGCTCGGCATTCCGGTGATGGTGCTGATCATCATGATTTCCAAACGGCACAAGCATTTGTTACCACAACCGAACAAATAGCAAGCGTTTGCGCGATTTGAGGGGTGATTAGATTCACAAATCCTGACAAAGTTCCCTGGCTCTTGTTTATCCGTTGAAATTAATTGGCTAGAATCCCTCCCGCTCCTTGTGGGCAGGCTACGGAAAACCTCAACTAAACACACAAGAGACCAATAAAATGGCCAAATTTACCAAGACTCTGATCGCTGCCGGTCTGCTGGCTGCATCCGCCACCCCGGCCTTCGCTGCCGACTACAGCGGCGACATCCACAAGAACGACTACAAGTGGTTCCAGTTCAACGTCATGCACACCATCGATCAGATGCCCTACAGCGAGTCTGAAGGTGGTTACAACGATACCTACTTCGAAATGGAGTTTGGTGGCCGCTCTGGTATCTTCGATCTGTACGGTTACGTCGACGTCTTCGACATCTTCCAGAACAACAGCGACGACAAGCACAACCAGGACAACCTGTTCATCAAGTTTGCACCGCGTATCTCCATCGACGGCATGACCGGCAAAGATCTCTCCTTCGGCCCGGTGCAAGAGCTGTACATCGCCAACCTGATCAACGTGGGTGGTCCGGATGGTCTGTTTGAAGCCATGACCGGTCTGGGTGCCGACGTACAGGTGCCTTGGTTCGGCAAGGTTGGCATGAACCTGTATGCCCGTCACGTCAACGAAGGCAGCGGCGAGCAGGGCTGGAACGGCTATCAGTTCTCCATGAACTGGTTCAAGCCTTTCTACACCTTCTCCAACGGCAGCTTCATCGCGTATCAGGGTTACCTGGATCACCTGTTTGATGCCAAGGACACCTCCACCGACGGTACCGCCATGTTCAACGGCCTGTACTGGCACTCCGACCGCTACGCCGTCGGTTACGGCCTGAAGTACTTCAACGACATCTATGGCATCCAGAACGGCTCCTACGGCCTGAAGACCACTGGTTTCGGTCACTACTTCTCCGTTACCTACAAGTTCTAATCGAACGGGTATCGCGGACACAAAAAACCGGAGCAGCTGCTCCGGTTTTTTTATGGCTCGACCATCGACGGTCTTGCCATCGAACGTCTTGCCATTGAACAAGGGGGAGGACCGAACCCTCCCCGCCAGCGATCAATCACGGAAATTCTGGAACTGCATCGGCTGACCCAGCTCGGCCCCGCGCACCAGCGCCATGGCCTCCTGCAGATCGTCACGCTTCTTGCCGGTAACACGCACCTCATCGCCCTGGATGGCGACCTGCACCTTGATCTTGGAGTCCTTGATCAGCTTCACCAACTTCTTGGCGATCTCCTTCTCGATCCCCTGCTTGAACTTGACGTTCAGGTGGAAGCGTTTGCCGGAGTGAACGCTGTCACCCACGTCGATGGAATTGCCTTCGATGTTGCGCTTGAGCAGGGCTCCGCGCAGGATCTCGACCATCTGCTTGAGCTGGAAATCGGCATCGGCCTCCAGTTTGACTTCTTCTTTGTTCAATTCGAAGCTGGCTTCAACACCACGAAAATCGAAACGGGTCGCCAGTTCACGATTGGCGTTATCGACGGCGTTCAACACCTCGTTCATTTTGACTTCAGAGACAATATCGAATGACGGCATGTCAGGGCTCCTCAAGTTGCGCTTATAGGGGGGCAAATCTACCAGAAAACCGGCAAATTTGCTGATTTTGATGGGGTTGCTCTGCTAGAATCCCCTGCGCACAGGAATGGCGAGACCCGTTAGTGTCCGCCACGCGACATCTTCACTTATCCCCGGCAGGTGGTTGTTCGGAACGCGACCCCTACCTTGATTGAGCCTCTCCATGCCAAGCGGATTACGCGATTTAAACCTTAAAAACAGCCGACAGCCCTCCTCCCCTCAATGGTCACTGCTGGGCTGTGGTGCCCTGGGTGGCGTGTTCGCATCCCTGTTGACCCTGAGCGGCCAATCGACCCGCGTCTTGCTGCGCGATCGGCACCGCTCGACCCTGCACCCCGGCATCGATTTCACCTCGCTGGAAGGCCATACCCAGTTGATCGCCATCGAGCGGGGCTTCGTCAGCGAGCCCGGCCAGATCAAGCGGCTGCTGGTGATGACCAAGGCTGGCCAGGTGGTGTCGGCCCTGACGCCGCTGGCGGGCAAGCTGGCGGCAGGCATCCCCATCATCTTGCTGCACAATGGCATGGGCATCGCCGAGCAGGTGGTGCAGCTGTTCCCGCACAACCCGGTGATCGCCGGCGTCACCAGCCACGGCGCCATGCAGAACGGTCACTTCGTGTTCCGCCATACCGGCAAGGGTGAGACCTGGCTCGGCCCGGTCAACGAGGCCGCCAAGGCCCACGCCGGCCTGGCGGACGAGCTCGCCGCCGCCCTCGGCCAGACCGGATGGGATGAACATATCCTGGCCCGCCAGTGGCAGAAGCTCGCCATCAACTGCGCCATCAATCCGCTGACCGCATTGTATAGACTCAAGAATGGCGATCTGACCGGTCCCCGCTTCGCCGACGCCCTGCAGCAGATCTGCGTGGAAGTGGCGGACGTGATGCAGGCCGAAGGCCAGCCGACCAGTGCCGAGGAACTGCTGCGCCGCGCCATGATGGTGGTGGAGCTCACCGCCGACAATTACTCTTCCATGTATCAGGACATGGAGCTGGGTCGCGAGACCGAGATCGAGGCCATCACCGGCTTCCTGCTGGCCTGCGCCGCCCAGCACGGCATCGCGGTGCCGGTCAATCAGGGCCTCTATCAGGCCATCAAAGAGAAGAGTTGAATCCAAGGATGTAAGCGAGGATGGGGTCATCGCCACCGTTTGACCCATCCGACCAAATGGCCCCATCACGGTGCCTGTCAATCAGGGCCTGTATCGGGATCCAGATATAAGAGAGGCGCCGAGCCCGTACAGCGAGGAGTGCACAATGAGCGTTTTGGTATTGGTTGCCCCGGGCTCGGAAGAGATCGAGACCGTCGCCATCGTCGACACCTTGGTACGGGCTTCCATCGAAGTGGTGCTCGCCTCCTGCTGCCCGGCGGGACAGCGCCAGATCCGCGCCTCCCGCGGAG
Source organism: Aeromonas sp. MR16 (assembly GCF_022549315.1). Taxonomy (NCBI): domain Bacteria; kingdom Pseudomonadati; phylum Pseudomonadota; class Gammaproteobacteria; order Aeromonadales; family Aeromonadaceae; genus Aeromonas; species Aeromonas sp. MR16. Next base: position 96,311 of record NZ_JAKZFK010000003.1, read on the forward strand.
TGCAGCTGGTGGCCGACTGCCACATCGACGAGCTGACCAGCCGTGACTTCGAGGCCATCGTCGTGCCGGGCGGCCTGCCCGGCAGCGAGGTGATCCGCGATACCCCCCTCGCCATCGACCTGCTCAAGGAGCAGGCTCTGCTTGGCCGCTGGCGCGCCGCCCTCTGCGCCGCCCCCGTGGTGGTGCTGCAGCACCATCATCTGCTGGGAGATGCGCGGGTCACCTGCCACCCGGGCTTTCAGTCCAAGCTCCCTCCCGCTCAACTCAGCACAGAGCGGGTGGTGAGGGACGAGGCCCATCGGCTTATCACCAGTCAGGGCCCCGGCAGCGCCATCGAGTTCGCCCTCGAAATCGTGCGGGCATTGCGAGGTGATGATATTGCCCATGCTGTGGCTGGCCCCATGGTGATGCCATAAAAGCGAAGATTCTGGATGCAACAGACTAGTTGACTGGTTCTATATCTGTTTTGGGCTGCTTGGCGCGGTAGGCATCCATGATGGGGGCCCAATCCATGCCGAGCGGCACAGGATATTGCTTGAATAGCTCGCCATATTTTTTGTCGAAATCATCCATGCCATATTGGCGAGCTACCGGGACTTTTTTATCATACCAGTCGTCGGTCACCTCTTCGGCAATACCGCGAACAAGCAACTGATCAGGTCGGATCTTGAATCCTTGCAACAGCACTTCAAAATAACCACCTGGTGCTAATCCAAAGTAGAGCCAATGACGACGCTCAACCTTTCCATCGACCATGTACTCTTGTCGTATCCATTTTTCCAGATCGGCGGGTAAATCTACCTTGATGCGATAGCGTTTACGATCGTGAAATGAAACCATCTCAATAATGGCTTTATCTGGTACAGGAGCCCCATTAGTCGGCCCACCATCTCCTCCACTCCAGTAGTATTTTTTTTGAATAATACGCTTTTCGCTAGTCTCTGGCCCTCCCCCTCCGCCCGGATAACTCACGATCAAACGGTCATTGCGATAAAATTCAGCTTTACTAGTCCAAATCTCATCAATATTACTTCCGGTTCCATAAATCCAATAAATCGGCTGTACTGCATAAACCGCCAGAGACCACACAAGGTTACTCAGGATAAATAATTTATTTAATATCATTCCTTTTTGTTCCCTATCAATTCGCGCCTTTCCTTGCTGACTGTTGCCTCGTATTTATTGGTATTAGCTGGGTTAGCAATCCCTTGACTACTGGCGCTATGGTGTAAATAGTCGCGGCGCAGCGCGCGGTAATCATCGAGGGATAGTGAATAAGCCAAATTTTCCACCACCTTTTGTTTTGCAGCAGCCTGAACCCAAAGCTGATCCAGCTTAGTCAGATTAACTGCAGGTCGTTTAACTGAAAGCGACTCAAGTTGAAGTGTTCTTTCTTCTGACCTCCACTGTTTAAACGGTACTCCTACGGCGCGTCCGGCCTCCACCATCATATGCAGCGGTATACGGGAGTACTCCCCCTCCACCACCCTGTTCATCAGTACTTCCACATAGACGGATTTCTTGCTGGGGCCTGAGCTATTTTTCCCCTCGGAGCGCCGGAATGAGTAGGGCTTCAGGCTGATGGCCCCGAGCGAAGGTATGACACCACGAGGCAAGTGGGGATTGATACTATCCACCCAACCCATGGCCTTTTTCTCCTCGGCATAAACCTTGGCCTGCTGATAGGCACGGCTGGTGCCATCTGGGGTGTTGGCACTCTCTACGCTCATAAAGCGCTCCAGCTCGACACATTCGGTCAGCGCAGGAGCGCTATTGGGATTACTCAGACTCCAGCGACTGTAGTACCCACCACCAATATCCGAGTGGGCCCCCGGTAACGCCAGTTCGGTAAAGTGAGCCGGAATATCAGTGCCTGCTTTATCCTCGGTGATGCGCGACAACGGGAAGTGTTTACGGACCTCATCCTGCGCTGTCAGATGCACCACCCGCTCAGCACAATCGGCTTTTAGATGGACATTGACGCTGGCGTTATAAGAGGAAACGACTGTATCGAACAGACCAATGAAGGTAAAGCGCACATCGTCTCGGCTGGCCCAATCAAACCCCGCCTTAAGCCGGATATCCGAATTATTGGCCACAGCCTTGACTAGAGGATGGTCGGCCTTTTGGTCAATCACATTAACAAAATGACGAGCCGCTGCCGCACCACGACTAAAGCCAAACACATCAAACTCGATACGATGGATGCAGTCTATTTCGGGCAGCACCCGTCCCAGATCAAGTTGGATACCCTCAGTAATTTTAAGTTCACAAGCCAACATAACTTTGCCAATGATGGAGGTGTTTTCTCCGCCCAGATCGAGGTCTAGGCCCTGAGTAAAAGGGTCGTCAGAACGATATACAGGGCCATCCTTTCCTGGCTCGGGATCGCGAGTACCTATGCCACTAATGTAAGCGCGAGCACTCAGGGTATCCTCACCAATCCGATATTGCTCCCGAAGCTTCCAAACATTGGTCACATCATTGGCGGCACTCCCCTCGACCGGACTTCTCCCCATTTGACAACCACGCAGTTCCTTCTCCCGCTGGTGCGGATCGGAGCAGGTCTCGAGCAACCACTGCTCTACCTTTTGCAACCCGGCCTGAGCATTACGGGTATTGTTACCGGTACCATCGAAGAAAACTCCAATCCGTAATACATTGATTTGATAGCCCTTAACCTCGATCACATAGGAATGTTTGGTGATAAAGCGCGGCGGTTGTGCCTGTCCGGCTTTATGTCCTTCCGGTAGTGGTTGCTCGGGGTAGGTAAGGCAGAGGTCGCCGGAGGTGACCTTGATATGCTCGCGCTTGATATCGCAGTGCCCCGGCAACTTGTCGGTATAGGCAGGAACCTCACTGATGTCCCCTTCTTTGAGCGTCTCACGGGATTGCGCCGCTTTGAGCCAGGATGGGGTCTCCAGCTTGACGGTTACCGAGCCGACCGCAAAGCCCTCAACCAGGGTCGGGCCGTCTTTCAAGGTCACTGTCTTGCTCTTGCCAGCCTCATCCGTCAGCGTTGCCTTTAGGCCTTTAAACGATCGATTATGTTCATCGCGAACGTCTACTTCTATCCAGCAGTTATAGCGTTCGCAGGGTATGCAGTGGGGATCGGAAAACATCAGCGGGCTCCCGTCAGGTCGTTATGTTTGTTCAACCAGTTTTCAATCTGCGCCAGCTCATCTTCCGTCAATACCAAGGGTACCTGGATGCTATCCAGCGGCAGTCCCACCTGTAGAGTGAGAGCCCCGGCCACGACACCATCACGAATGTCATCTTGCAATCCTGCCTGATTGGCCCGTTTAAGCAGGGGAAGAATCACATCCTCAGGGTTCGGATGACGCTCCATCATAGCCGTCATGGCCTGCCATAACCGCCGCCGCAAGATATAGGCATGTCGACTCTCGTCGTAGAGCGCAGTCAGGTGATGAGGTCGGATGTGAAACCAGGGGGTCTGTCTCGGTGGATGAAACTCGGCCCCCTGTGTGCGGGAAAACCCATCGTTATTGGCCCACAATCCGGCACAAGGACCCAAAACGGCATCGAGCTCGTCAAGCGTCATGGTCGTGAGCATCGGCAAGAAAATACGATGGTCAGAGAAACGAAACCAGACAGCCTCTCCTTCGTGGATAACCTCTATCAAGCTTCGCCAGTGGCGGCGAACCTCCTCGGCTGGCTGATCACTGATCAGATAAAAACCGCTCAGAGTTGGGTACAAGGTCACAAATTCGGCAGAGGGCTCTTGCAACAACCAGGGGCCTAGTGCGGATTGTTCAGCAAAAGGGGTTCCAGCAAACAGGGGGCAGGCTTCTCCGCTCCCCAGTTCGTAGAAGCGTTGTATCAATGTGCTGTCCGCACCGCCATCTACGATGACAAACAAGGTTCCCTGGTGCTTGGCCCGCCATTCATAAAAGTCCATGATTAACCTTCCTCGGCGAAAGGACAGGGCTTAACCAGTGGAGCCATGGACGCCATGCTCTTGAAAATGGCCGGGGCGGGCAAGGTTGCTGGCGGCGGCGCCACCACTTCCACCTCGCCGGGTTGGAGCGGCATCTGTCCAGCCCAACCTGAACCTGAGCCTGCGCTGCCGCCGGAGTTCATCTTGATGGAGCCGCCGCTCAGGGTGACGCCGCTTGGGTCTATCTTGACGAAGCTCCCCCCCACTTTCAGGGTCAGCTCTGAGCCCGCCTCCATCACTATCTTCATGCCCGCCTTGTGATGCGCCTCAGTACCCGCCTCCACCAACAGGGACTGCCCGAGCTTCTGGTGCATGGAGGCATCCACTGTCAGCGACAGGTCAGCCTTGATATGGTCCCGCTTCTCACCATTCACCGTGAGGTGGTCATTGGCCTTGATCCGGGTCACCCGCTCATTGTCGATGTCCCTGTGCTCGTCGTGCTTGATGTGCCAGGCCGCATCGTTCTCGATGAGCAGATTCAGGTCTTTCTGACCGTGGATATAGATCTCTTCCTGGCCCGCCTGATCTTCGAAGCGCAGCTCGTTGAAACCCTCCCCCTGGTGAGTCTCGGTGCGCAGCACGGTGCGAGTCTTGTTGGCCGGCAACTCATAGGGGGGTCTGTTGGTGGCGTGATAGGTACGGCCCGTGATGATGGGCTGGTCCGGATCTCCTTCCAGAAAGCTCACTATGACTTCGTGGCCGATGCGCGGGATCGCCATCATGCCGTACTGACCGCCGGCCCAGCCTTGAGATACCCGCACCCAGCAGGAGCTCTGATCGTTGCTCGAACCATAGCGGTCCCAGGGGAATTGCAGCTTCACCCGGCCGTGCTCGTCGCAGTAGATCTCCTCCCCTTCCGGCCCCACCACGGTCGCAATCTGCGGGCCGTCCACCATGGGTTTGTAGAGCGCCTGTGGGCTGCCAATGCGCGCACGCCAGGTGGTGCTCCCCTTCACCACCCCGAATGCGTTGTGGTAGACGGTCGGGCCACTGCCTCCCTCTTCTTCCAATGCCTGGGGCTGAGAACCCACGTGGCTGATACGCACGATTTGCCAGTCGACATTGAGCGCTCCGTTCGGGTGTTCGGTCAGCGAGAACGTCTGACCCGGCAGCAGGGCCGCGCAGTTGGACTTAGCCAAGCCGGTCACCGCATCGCTTCGCAGCGCATCGAGCCTATGTTGGGCAAACGCCTTGCCGCTGCCGTCCAGCTTGTAGCGGCCCGGGTAGTCGAAGTGCTGGTAGGTGTCGCGTTGATGGGAAAGCTCGGCGCCGAGCTTTTTATGGGAGAGGCCATAGGCCGGGGTCTTGAAGCTATAGTCTTTCAGCTCCACATCGCTGGGGCGCACCGCCTCGCGGTAGTGGAACTGGCGCACATAGGGGCCTTGTTCGAGGGAGCGGTTGCCGAGGTTGAAGAACAGCTCGGGGCCGGCGGTCAGGGCCGCTGCATCGTCGGCAAACACCAGCCGATGCTTGCCAGCTTCGAACTCGTGGAAGTAGAAGAGCCCCTCTTCGGCGGCGAGGCGGTTTAGGAATTCAAGGTCCGTCTCACGGTACTGGACGCAGTATTCGCGCTGGGCATGCTCGTTCTTGAGCGCGAAGGCGTAGTCGGTAATGCCGTGCTCTTGCAGCAGGATGGAGAGGATTTCGTCGGGCTTCTGGGCCTGGAAGATGCGGGAGTTCTGGCGAAGGGAGAGCCGCCACAGGGCCGGCTGTACCAGCAGCTGATAACGGGTGCGGCGAAAGCCGCTGTCCCCTTGAGCAAAGTCGCTCACCACACCGCACACCCGCCGCTGCAGCTCGCCGTTGTACCACACCAGCAGTTCGCAGGGCTGATCCAGCACGGCGCCAAAGTCGACGTCCGGCTCGGGGCTGGCGAGCTCCAGCCTCAGCTGGAAGGGCCCGTTCAACGCCTCCTCCAGCATGAACTCGGCCACCACGAAGGTGGTCTCGGGCAGCGCCCCCACCTTGACGGTAAATTGTAATCCTGTGCTGTCTGCCATCGGTGCGCCTCTGCTGTCGGCCCCGCATTTCTGCCGGCTGGCCTCAAGATGGGGGAAAGATCCACCATGGTCGCCGCTGTTTCGCCACCATGGCTACCGCACGCCCCGAAGGCGTGCGTGAAGATCCGTCGTCATGTTCTTTCTTGTGCCCGCTCGGCAAACAAACGGGCAGAAGGAAGGCATGGCACAGACAAGAAACGACTGGGGGACACGGGTACTTGGACAGTGGCTTGCACAGGATGGGCCCCCCAAAAGATGAGGAGCACCCAAACGGGTGCTCCTGCATGTCATCATGCTTCGATGGGCGCGCGCCAGTCATCGGCACCGGAAGTACCGGCAACGGTGTGCTCCCAATCGATCTTGCGGTAGGCCAGGGAGACCTGGATCAGCTGGGTGAAGTCAGACTTCGCCGGATCCTGGCAGTGCGGCATCTGGCAGTCGATGTCGACGATGGTGGCGTCGGTCAGCACGGTAGAGAAGAAGTGCTCCTGCTTGCCTTCGACCGAGGTGCGATACCACTTCAGGGTCACTTTAGGCAACATCTCGCCGGAGGCCAGGGAGTTGTACATCAGCGGCACGGCTTTGTTCAGCGCGACGGTGAATTTGAACGGCTTGTGGACACGTTGGCCAGCCGGCTGACCGGATTGCGGGTCGGTCGGCACCGTGACGATGTGCTGGAATTCCTGAACCAGCATCTCGTCTTCATGACCTTGCACGAAGATGTTGCCGACGGAGTCAGAGGTGAAGGCACCGGCGGTGATGTTGCCCTGGGTTTTGCCTTCGATACTGATATAACATGGAGTTGGCATGGGTATGCTCCTGATGGGTTGAACGGTAATGACACTCGACCGAAACCCTTAGCAGTGACCATGCCACCCATTAAAATCAATATATTTCAATGTTTTATAAATAACCCGGCACGACTACCAGTATGAATAGCGCAACGAATTGTGTTTCCCCCTCTTTTAAACCACCAATGATTGCCTGACTGGAATAATGTTCCGCACCGTGCGCAATTTGTTGCGCCATGCAGACGAGTTCACTGCTTCTCATCCACATTGGCGACGGACGCCAGCTCGACATTCAACCTGACGACTCCCTGCTTGAGGGCCCAGGAGATGGCCTGGCACTTGCTGCTCGCCCCCAGCTTGGTGACCACGTTGTTCAGATGAAACGTCACGGTACGCGGGGTGATCCCCAGGATCTGGGCGATGTCGCTCACCTGTTTGCCCTCTGCCGCCCAGCGGCACACCTCCAGCTCTCGCAGGCTCAAGGCATCGTGGGGCGACAGGCCCACCAGGCATACCCGAGCCACGGCCTCGAAGATATGCATGGATAACCAGGTGAGGGAGGGGGTGACGGCCAGCCACTGCTGCCCGCTACGAGGTTCACGGCTGATCAGGGAGAGCAGGCCAACATGGCCATTGGCACCGTGCCAGGGAAAGGTGATGCCATCTCGCAATCCCGCTTCCTGGGCCAGCCTCATGACCGCCAGGCCCTGGACATCGCAGATAACCTCCTCCATGAGATCCGCCCACAGGATAGGGGTACTCTGCACCATGCCACGCTGCACCACGGGATCGATGGCGAAGAAGTTTGCCTGGGTATAGGCATCCACCCAGGCCAGCGGACAGCCATTGAAGATGATGACATCTGGCCGCTGTATGGTATTCGGGAAAATCAGCGCCAGCCGGAAATAATCAAACCCCATCTGGCGCGTCAGTTTGCGCAGCAAGGCCACTATGGTGCCTTCATCGCTGGCCCGATCGAACTGGGAAATGAGATCTAATGCGTCAGTTGTATCCATGTCATGATGCTGCTTTCAAAGGGTAACCATATTGTTCAGCATGAACCACAATGGGTGCTGAATCACATCTCAATAAGTTGAGATACGTACAATATAAAAATAAAAACCAAGTAATTCAGTCACTTGGGTTATATTCACAGAAACAACAACTCACCGTAACTCAAACTATGCCACTCCCATTAAAATACAATGAAGGCATATTTATCGATATATTGTACATATTTTCATTTAATTACCACTAATTACGCTCGATAAAAATAACCACTTCAGCATATTCGACTAATGGCACCTTACCTGATAGCGGCATATCCAAAGAAGGATCCTGAGACAGCGTATTTGCAGGGCTTGGTCGGATCGGGTAAATCAAGGAAGACAGCGCGCCTGGGAGCAGGCTTTTCCTCGGCCTCGTGCAACAACAGGTCCATCACACACCCGGACGGTGGCTTTATACGCCCCGCACGCCAGACGGCGGTTGATATCGGCAATCACCGGCTCGATATCGGTCAGGTGTCGCCCATATAGTGTGCGCCCGCCTGCCGCAGCCAGGCCTCTGCCCGAGTGCGCTGGATTGACAAGCGACTGGCCCACCTTGCCGCTGGCTAGGTGGACAAATGGGCAACTATCCCCGGAACCGGCCGGGCGATTCACCCTTATGACTTATGAAGAAGCAAGTGAGATTGACGCAGTCAGCTTACGGAATAGACACTCCATATTTCCATGATTAGTTGCATCGATTCAGTGCTGTGTCCAACCCAGTTCATCTCGATAGCATGCCAGCCAACACTTAATGACATACCAAGTGGCATACTAAAAATCACAGACACAAAAAAGCCCAACCGATTCAATCGATTGGGCTATATAAATGGCGGAGGAGGTGGGATTTGAACCCACGGATGGTCGCCCATCGCCGGTTTTCAAGACCGGTGCATTCAGCCGCTCTGCCACCCCTCCGCAGCAGTGCGCCGAATACTACCCATCGCGATCCGGCTTGTAAATCCCTGCCCTGTCTGTTTGCCGATTTATTGGGCTAAATGACGCATAAAACCCGTAAATTGGGCACAGGTCGTGCTTTTTCAGCCGGATAACTTGACTTGAAAACAGACTCACCCACTATAGTGGCCTCCACGATATTCCCAGCAAGTTGGACCTATGAGAATCAAACATGCCCTGATCGCCGCCTTGACTGGCGCGACCCTGCTTGCGGCGCCGCTGCAGGCGAGTGAGCTGACCAAGACGGATGTCGAGCAGATAGTGCGCGACTATCTGGTCAAGAACCCGGAAATACTGGTCGAGATGTCCAACGCCCTGCGCGCCAAGCAGGAGAGCCAGCAGTCCGCCAACGACAAGTCGCTGATAGAGGCGCATGCCAAGCAGCTCTACTCCAACAAGGATCCCGAGAGCGGCAACCCCAAGGGCAGCCTGACCGTGGTCGAGTTCTTCGACTACAACTGCGGCTACTGCAAGCGTGCCCATCCGCTCATCCAGCAGTTGCTCGGCGAAGACAAGGAGATCCGCTACATCTACAAGCAGTTCCCCATCCTGAGCGAGACCTCCTACTACGCCGCCCGCGCGGCACTGGCGGTGCAGCTCGGCCAGCCCGACAAGTACCAGGCCTTCCACGACAAGCTGTATGCCCATCAGGGCCCGCTGTCCGACGAAGCCCAGGTGAAAGCCGTCGCCAAGGCCGCCGGGGTGGACTGGAACAAGGTCGAGGCGAAGATCAAGGATGGCAGCATCGATCAAAACCTTGGCACCAACCGTGCCCTGGCCGAAGCCATGAGCATCTCGGGCACGCCGGCCTTCATCATCGGCGACCAGATCCTGCGCGGTGCCCCCCGCGATCTGGCCAGCCTGCAGGCCATCGTCAAGGACGTGCGCGCGGGCAAGAGCATTCAGTAATCCTGCCCCGCGCCCATAAAAAACGCCCCGATTTATCGGGGCGTTTTGCTATTCAGGCTTCGCACCTTCAAGTCTGATAGACCGTCGCGAGACGCTGTCAGCAAGGCGAAGAGCTGCGCATGAGCCTTGATCACTGCTTCGCAGCAGGACCATAGCCGTTCGGGTTCTGGCTTTGCCAGCGCCAGGTGTCGACCATCATCTGCTCCAGCCCACGCATCGCTTGCCAGCCCAGCTCGTCACGGGCCAGGGTGGGTTCGGCCCAGCATTCGGCGATGTCGCCAGGGCGACGGGGTTTGATCCGGTAGGGGATGGGGCGACCGCTGGCCGCCTCGAACGCACGGATCATCTCCAGCACCGAGTAGCCCTGGCCGGTGCCGAGGTTGTAGGTGAACACCCCGGTGTCGCTTGCGATGCGTGCCAGCGCCTTCAGGTGGCCGATGGCGAGATCCACCACGTGGATGTAGTCGCGTACCCCGGTACCGTCCGGCGTCGGGTAGTCGTCACCGAATACCCCTAGCTCCTTGAGCTTGCCCACCCCGACCTGACTGATGTAGGGCAGCAGGTTGTTGGGGATACCGTTGGGATCTTCACCGATGAGACCGCTCTGGTGGGCGCCGACCGGGTTGAAGTAACGCAGCAGGACGATGGCCCAGCGCGGATCGGAGTTGGAAAGATCCCGCAGGATCTCCTCCACCATCAGCTTGGAGCGGCCGTAGGGATTGGTGGCGCCGGTGGGGAAGTCTTCCCGCAGCGGCACAGAGGCTGGATCGCCATAGACGGTGGCCGAGGAGCTGAACACCAGCCGGAACACCCCGGCCTTGGCCATCTCTTCGCACAGCACCAGAGTGCCGGTCACGTTGTTCTGGTAGTAGGTGAGCGGGATCTGGCTGGACTCCCCCACCGCTTTCAATCCGGCGAAGTGAATAACTGATTCGATCTGGTGCTGGGCAAACAGCGCCTGCAGGCAGCCACGGTCGAGAATATCCCCCTCGACGAAAGTGACAGCCTTGCCGGTGATCCGCTCGACCCGTCGCAGGGACTCCGGCGATGCGTTGGAGAGATTGTCCAGTACCACCACCTGCTGCCCGGCTTCCAGCAGCTCCACCAAGGTGTGGGAGCCGATATAACCGGCGCCCCCCGTGACCAGAATTGTCATTTATTTATCCCGTGTTCCGTTGAAACTGGGCCAAGTGTACCCGCCCGGTTTCGACGGGAGAAGACCGGGATACTCATGGCGCCATCAATAGTCGAGGCTGACGTCCCCCTTGGCGGTGCAGGAGCAGGCGAGCGCCACCCCATTTTCAAGATCCTGCGCACTGAGCGTCATCACGCTCTGGCGCTCTATGATCCCCGTGGTGGAGCAGCGACAGGCGCCGCACACCCCGGCGCGACAGGCGGCCATCATGGTCTCCCCCGCCCCCTCCAGCGCGGCCAGCAGGGTCTGCCCCGGCAGTATCTTCACCTTCTTGCCGCTCTTCTTGAGGGTCAGCCAGAAATGGTTGCTATCGGTAGCCACCGGCGGCGCCTCGGGCAGACCGAACGACTCCTGATGCAGCTGGCCGGCCGGCAGCCCCAGCGCTGTCAGCATGGTGCAGACCGCCGTCATGTAAGGCGCCGGCCCGCACAGGTAGACGTGGCGGCTGAGCAAGTCCGGCGCCAGTTCTTTGAGCATGTCCGGGCTGAGCCGACCGACCCAGGGGTGAGCCGCCGGCGCCTGCTCCAACACCAGCGCGTGGCGCACGCCGGGATGCGCCTCTGCCAGGGCGGCCAATTCACCCGCGAAGATCACATCCTCGGGGGAGCGGGCGCTGTGAATGAAGCGGATATCCGCCTCCGGTCGCCTGGCGAGCTCGTCTCGCAGCATGGCCCACATGGGGGTGATGCCGGAGCCCGCGCTCAGCAGCAGCGGTCGCTCGCAGGGCAAAGCGGTCAGATGAAAGTCACCGAAGGGACCGTCGGCCCGGATCTCGCCCCCCACCTGCAGGCTCTGGTGCAGGTGATGGGAGACCAGGCCCACGTCCTTGATGGTGACCTGCCAGCAGGCATCCTGCGGGCTGGAGGAGAGGGTATAGGCGCGGCACTGGAGCTTGCCGTCTATTTCGGTGTGCAGGGTGATGCACTGGCCAGCCAGCACGGCCGGCAGGTCGCCCGTTAGCGAGGCAAATTGCCAGCTGGTCACATCGTGGGTATCCGCCCGGCGTGCGATGCATGTGAGCGTGAGAGACGTTGAGCTCATCACTAGGCTCCTCTATCGAATGTAAAAGGTCTGATGAACAGCCTTGTTTGAAAAAAAGGCGAGCCAATCGGCTCGCCAAAGGCTTACAACATGCGAAATGCGTCTGGCCGGAAAAAGCCGGGATCAGGCCGCCAGGATCTCGGCCAGATCCGCTTCGGCCGTGGTGGTGCCCTTGAGACCGGACTATGTCTCCAGCACCTTGATCAAGCTGTCAGGATCTCGGCCAGATCAGCTTCGGCCGTGGTGGTGCCCTTGAGACCGGACTATGTCTCCAGCACCTTGATCAAGCAGCCAGGATCTCGGCCAGATCTGCCTCTGCGGTCGTGGTTCCCTTGAGAGCGAACTGCTCCTCCAGCACCTTGAGCAGGGCCGGGGTCAGGAAGGCGGGGGCGGTCGGGCCGGTGCGAATGTCCTTCACGCCGAGCGCCAGCAGGGTGAGCAGGATGACGATGGCCTTCTGTTCGAACCAGGAGAGCACCAGGGTCAACGGCAGATCGTTGACGCCGCACTCGAACGCCTCGGACAGCGCCAGCGCGAGCTGGATGGCAGAGTAGGCATCGTTGCACTGACCCACGTCCAGCAGACGGGGGATGCCGCCGATGTCGCCAAAATCGAGCTTGTTGAACTTGTACTTGCCGCAGCCCAGGGTGAGCAGCAGGCTGTCTCGGGGGGCGGCCTTGGCAAACTCGGTAAAGTAGGCGCGCTCGGCCTTGTCGCCGTCACAACCGCCCACCAGGAAGAAGTGGCTGATCTCGCCTGCTTTCACCTTGTCGATCACTGCGGGGGCGGCCTGCATCAGGGCATTGCGGGCAAAGCCGATGGTGATGAAGTGCTCGAGCTCGGTGTGTTTGAAGCCCTCCAGTGCCTGCGCCTTGGCCACTACGGCGGAGAAGTCTTCCCCTTCCAGGTGGGTCACACCCGGCCAGCCGACGATGGAGCGGGTGAAGATGCGGTCGCTGTAGTCACCCACGTTCGGGTCGATGATGCAGTTGGAGGTCATCACCACGGCGCCGGGGAAGTTCGCGAACTCCTTCTGCTGGTTCTGCCAGGCGGAGCCATAGTTGCCCACCAGGTGCGGGTACTGCTTGAAGAAGGGGTAGGCCAGGGCGGGCAGCATCTCGCCGTGGGTGTAGACATGGATGCCAGTGCCTGCGGTCTGCTCCAGGATCAGCTTGAGATCCATCATGTCGTGGCCGGAGACCAGGATGCACTTGCCCGGGATCGGGGTGACTCTTGCTTGAGTCGGCTCGGGGTGGCCGAAGGCGGTGGTTTCACCGAGATCCAGCATCTCCATGATCTTGAAGTTGAGCAGGCCTATCTCCATGGCGCACTTGAACAGGGGATCCAGATCGCTCGGATCCGTGCTGAGCCAGCTCATGATGCGGTGGAATTCGGCGGCCACGGCGCTGTCTTGCTGGTCCAGCACCCGGGCATGCTCCATGTAGGCGGCGGCGCCCTTGAGGCCGTAGAGGCAGAGCAGGCGCAGCCCCATGATGTCTTCGTTGACCTCGCTCTTGCCGCGATTGACCGCGGTCTGGGGCGCATGAGCCAGCTGTTCCAGCAGTTCGGCACCCGGCTCGAAGCGGGCGGCGGCGGGCAGCTCGCTGACCTGCACCGCCAGCGCGGTCAGACGGTCGGCCAGTTGCTGGCGATAAGCGATCGCCTGGTTCACATAGCCGACGATGCGCGCGGAGTCGAAGTTGACGTTGGTGAGGGTGGCGAAGAACGCCTTGGGTACGAAGGCATCGATCTCGTCATCGACGATACCATGCTCGCGGGCGGCCAACGCCCAGGCACTGAGGCCTTGCAGCGTATAAATCAGCACATCCTGCAGATCCGAGGTTTCGGCCGTCTTGCCGCACATACCTTGTGCGTAAGCGCAGCCATTGCCTGCCGGGGTACGAATTGTCTGTTCACATTGCACACAAAACATCATGCCTCTCCTAATTGGACATTTCAGTTGCTTGTTTTGTGGCGATTCTATTCCCCCCGGTAAAAACTTAATAGGCATTCAATTTACCAATTAAGTATTCATTGATGCAGATCAAAAACAAAAAAGCCGCCCAAACAGGGCGGCAAAGGGGTAGATATAGGGGAAAGACAACTCAGGCTTGCAACAATATTCGAGCACATCAGGGGCGGAGCAGCATTTAATCATGCTGCATCCAGCCCCTTCTAACGTCAGGCCAGATAGGCTCGCAGCATCCAGACCAGTTTTTCCTGCTGCTGCACGTAGTCGGAGAGGATGGAGGCCGTGCCCTCGTCACCGGCCTCGGCGGCCTGTCCCAGGATGCGGCGCTGAGCTACCAGCAGCTCGCGGAAGCTCTCCAGCAGGGATTCGACGCAGGCGCGGCCATCGTGCAGCCCCTTCTGCTCGGGGATGGCGGAGACCTTCAAGTAGTCGCTGAAGCTGTGCATGGGCACCCCGTCCAGGGTGAGGATACGCTCGGCCAGGGCATCGACTTTGAGCAGCAGATCGTTGTAGATCTCTTCGAACTTCAGGTGCAGCTCGAAGAACTGGTTGCCACGGATGTTCCAGTGGAAGCCGCGCACGTTCATGTAGAGGATCTGGTAGCTGGCCAGCAACTTGTTCAGCTCGGCGGCCAGGGCTTGTGATTGAACGGTATCAAGACCAATGGGGCTCTTCATCATTCACCTCCAGGTGGAAACATTATTGGGAACGGAGTCAGCATATCCCCGCACAGACTCAAAAGACAATTGCTTATACCTTGTCCATTGATAGCGAATGGCTATCGTCAGTGGGAAAAGCACTTGCTTTCATCGCTCGAGCCGCTCGATATAGAGGATCACCTCGCCCAGGTGAATGCCGAACTTGCTGATCTCGGCGCGATTGATCAGGCGATCTTGATCCAGCAGATACATCCAGTCATCGAAGCTCACCCGCACCACCTCCCCGTCCGGCAGGGCCAGATCGAGTTGATAACGCCAGTTCAGGGCAAAGCCTGCCGTCTTGCCCACCGCCTCCCCCACCACATCCGAGGCGGTGCCGCGCCAGTGCCCATCCGCCCCCTTGTTCAAAAACCAGGTGCGGGTCTGCCGGCGGCCGTCGTCGAAATAGAACTGCTCGAACAACTCCCCCTTGCCACCCTGCCAGCGTCCCTGCATCTCGACCCGAAAGCGACTGGTCACTTCGCCGCTACGGTCGGTCACCAGGCCGTGGGCCACCAGCTTGCCATTGAAGAAACGGGCGAGATCCCAGTTAGGGCCCTGCCCTCTATAGTCATCGAGGCTGGCGCCACACCCTGCCAGCAGCAGCAGCAGTGGCCACAGCAGCAGAATGCGCCATGTGCGGTAGAGAGGCATGAGGGACTCCGGTATCAGGGTTGGCCGCGCAGGCGGCGGGTGAGGGCGGGATCACGGCTGTTGTCGGCCAGCCAGATGGCCAGAAACGCGGCCGGGAACTGAGGATCAGGCATGCTGCCCAGCGGCTTGTCTCGCCACCAGAAATGGCCAAGCCCGGCGTCATCCACGTAGAAGGTCAATGCATCCCCCGAGCTCACATCCGGCCACAGGGTCGCCAGCTGTTGCAGCCAGCGGCGTCGCTGATCCTGGTTGCCCACCCCGAGTCGCTGCCACTCCTGCCCGGTCACGGCGAGCAAGTCCTGGCGGGAAATGGATTTGGCATAGGTGATGGTCAGGGCCTGCGGATAGCGACCGGGCTCGTAGTGGCCGCTCTCGCTGTAGAGGGTGGCGTCATAGAGCTTGAACCAGAGCCAGCTCATCTCCCCCTGTCCGACCGGGCGCAACTGTTGCCAGGGGGCGGTAGAGGCCTGCACGGCAGTGGCCACAAGCAGCATCAGCGCCGCAAGCAAGGTGCTAATTCCACCCCATGTGCCAGCGGGTGGGATCTTCCAGCTCATGCCAGTTCATCTCCTGTTCCTGCAAGGTGTTGATATCCTGCAACACCACGCGAGCCAGCAGCCCCTGCGCATCCCGCTGGCAGGAGACCACCAGATAGAAGTGCGCGTTTGGCCCTTGCTGGCCCTCCCTGGTCCACTTCGAAAACAGCAGCGTATCGGTCGAAAAGGTGCTCATCTTGGCTCACCCTCCAGCTTGACCATTACCCACAGCAATACGGGTAACCACCACACCCAGATCAGCGCCAGTATGAGGGCGCTGATCCCGATGCCCCAAGACAAGTGTACCGATCCCAAGGCGGCTCCCGCCACATAGGAACCCGCTCCCCCCACCATGCCGAGCAGTCCCTGCTGCCAGCGGGGCAACGCCAGCAACCAGCGCAGCCCCTGGCCCAGAGTCAACGCAAATCCGAGCCACAGCAGCCCCAGCCAGAGGGGAAAGCCCTGGGGAAACTGGAACAATCCGAGATGCCAGAGCAGGCCATCAAGCAGACAGCCGGCCAAGGCCAGGGGCCAGCGGCGCAGATCCCCACGGGCATCCGGCGAGCAGAGCAGATGCAACCCCAGCAGCAACAGCAGTGGTCCCGGCTGCTGCCACACCACCGCCAACCACCAATAGAGGTTGAACCCCAACAGTTGCAGCCAGCCCCACATGATTCAGGGGGAGTTCACGGGCCTGTCCCCCGACCAGCCCTCCGGGCCAGGCTTGGCGGCCTCCAGCTGTACCAGGCTGATGGCTCGCTCCCAAAACCCCCCCTCGCAATAGGCGAAATAGAAGTGCCATAGCCGGATGAAGTCCTGGCTGTAGCCGAGCCTCGGCAACTCGGGGGCCAGCGCCAGGAAGCGCTCGCACCAGTGGGCCAGGGTGCGGGCGTAGTGGTGACCGTGATCATGCAAGCGCACCAGCTGCATGTCGGTCTCCCGGGCCAGCAGCCCCGCCATCTGGGAGACGCTCGGCAAACAGCCGCCAGGGAAGATGTAACGCTGGATGAAGTCGACGCTGCGCACATACTGGTCGTGGCGCTGATCGGCGATGGTGATGGCCTGGATCAGCAGGCGGCCGCCGGGTTTGAGCAGGCGCGATAATTGCCTGAAATAGTCAGGTAGGAAAGCATGACCCACTGCCTCTATCATCTCGATGGAGACCAGCTTGTCGTAGCGACCCTCCAGCTTGCGATAATCCTCCAGCAGCAGGGTGATGCGATCCTCCAGCCCCGCCGCCGCAATCCAGTCGCGGGCATGATCGTGCTGGGCCCGAGAGATGGTGGTGGTAGTGACCCGGCAGCCGTAGTGGCGGGCGGCGTAGATGGCGAGCCCACCCCAACCTGTGCCTATCTCCAGCAGGTGATCCTCCGGTCCCAGTGCCAATCGCTCGCAGATGGTCCTGAGTTTGGCCTGCTGCCCCTCCTCCAGGGTGGCATCCGCAGCCGGATAGATGGCGCTGGAATACTGCATGTGGCTATCGAGGAAGCCCTGATAGAGCCGGTTGCCGAGGTCGTAGTGCGCCGCAATGTTGACCCTTGAGCCGGTCAGGGTATTGCGGCTGCCCCAGTGCCGCAGCCTGTTGAGCGGAAAGCTGAGCCAGCCAAATCGCCGCTCCAGCCGATCGAGCATCGCCATGTTGCGGGCCAGCAGCCGCACCAGGGTGACCGGTGCCTGGCTGGTCCAGAGCCCCTCCACCCAGGTCTCCCCCGCCGCTATGCTGCCCCCCAGCAGGAGCCGTCGGTAAAAGGCGGGATCCAGTACCACGACCTCGGCCTGCAGATCCGCCCCGCGCTCCCCGAAGATGAGGCTCGCCTCCCCGTCACGCAGCAGCAGCTGACCATGTTGCAAGTGTCCAAGCAATCGGAACACCAGTTGCCGCGCCCAGCGATCGAGCAGGGGGATGGAGGTTGTGAGTTGCACCAGTTCCATTAGTGAGTCTCCGGGTGGGTGAACAGCGGTATCCGTTTGATGAGGAGCCGCACGGCCTGCCAATAGATGCCGAGCAGCACCCGCATGGTCATCCAGGGCCAGCGCAGCAACAGCATGCCGAGCCCCCGTTTGGACAGTGGCTCGCGGGCCAAGGCCAGGGTGGCATCGAACAACTTGGGATCGCCGCTTTGGGGATGACTCTCGATGTGGATCAGGGTCTCCTCTCTGGGCGGGCGAACACGCCAGTGATAGCGCATGGCCAGCGCCATGAAGGGGGAGACGTGAAAATCCTTGTCGTGGGGCACCAGCGCCGCCAGATCCAGCAGGTAGTAGTGGCGCTCGTTCCAGGGGGTGTTGGAGACCTCGGCCAGCAGATAGCGGGCATCGCTCCCCTGATAGCAGAAGTAAAAGTTGACCGGGCTGAAGTAAAACCCCAGGCAACGCACATTGCCCAGCAGCAATATCCTGCCGCCTTGGGCCGCCCCACCCAGCTCGTCCACCTTGTTCCATACCGCCTGCTTGAGCGGCCCCTGCGTCCCGCGCAGGTAATCGCTGCGACGAAACGAGAGCAGGCCGGCGCGCTCGACCCCGAACCAGGGGCTCAGCTGCAAGTCGGCCAACTCGTCCAGATCCAGCCCCAGCATGAACAGAGGGTAGGAGAAAGCATGGGGCCTGGGTGCGAAGCGGCGATGGCGTACCGCCCCTTGCCAGATGCCGCTGATGAGGGCAGCGCTCATAGCTCGGCCCCGAAGCGACGGGTCACATCCAGGGCGCTGCGCACCCCGTCCTCATGAAAGCCGTTGTACCAGTAGGCGCCGCAGAAATGGGTATGCCGTTGCCCGCAGATCTCGCCGCGCGATGCCTGCGCCGCCAGGGCGGCCTCGTTGAACACGGGGTGATGGTAGACGAAGCGTCGCAACACCTTGCGCTCATCCACCCTGCCGGCGGGGTTGAGGCTGACGCAAAACTCGCGGCTAGCCTTAAGCCCCTGCAGGATGTTCATGCTGTAGGTCACCAGTGGCCTGGCCTGCTCGTCATCCCCGAGCTGATAGTTCCAGCTGGCCCAGGCCTTGCGTCTCTTGGGCAAGCTGGCGATGTCGGTGTGCAACCAGACATCGTTGGCCTGATAGCCGATGCCCCCCAGGATGCGCCGCTCCCGCTCATTGGCATCGGCAAGCAGGGTCAGCGCCTGATCGCTATGGCAAGCCAGGATCACCTCATCGAACGGCTCCTCACCTCGGGCGCTCTGGATCACCACGCCGCCGTTCACCCGCCGGATTTCCTGCACCGGGCAGGCCAGGCGGATCTGCGGCTGCCAGCCGGCGGTGAGCGGCGCTATGTACTCTCGCGATCCCCCGGGGATCACGTACCACTGGGGACGGTTGCTGACGTTGAGCAGGCCGTGATGGTCAAAGAAACGCAGGAAGAAGCCGAGGGGAAAAGCGCGCATGTCGGCCAGGGTAGATGACCAGATGGCTGCTCCCATGGGCAGAATGTAGTGGCGGGCGAAGTAGTCGCTGAATCCGCCCCCTTGCAGGAAGGCGCCCAGGCTCGGCTCGATGCTCCCCGTCTGTGGTGCGGCCAGCCAGCGGCGGGCCGTGTGGTTGAAGCGCAGGATCTCGGCGATGAAACGGTAGAAGCGGGGACGCAGCAGGTTGCTGCGCTGGGCAAACAGGCTGCCCAGGGAGTGGCCGTTGTACTCCAGCCCCTCGCTCTTGACCGAGAAGCTCATCTCGGTGGGTTGGCGGGCCACCCCGATTTTTACCAGCAATTTCAGGAAATTGGGATAGGTTCTGTCGTTGAACACGATAAAGCCGGTGTCGATGGCGTGACTGCGGCCATCCTGGCTGATATCGACGGTGGCGGTGTGCCCTCCCAGTACGGAGGCGGCCTCAAACAGGGTGATGTCATGGTGCCGATGCAGCATGTGCCCGGCCGTGAGTCCCGAGATCCCCGAGCCGACGATGGCGATCCTTCTCTTCATACTTGGCATCCTTGCTAAGTGAGGTGGCGGGCCAGGCGCAGCCAGAGGCCCAGGGGGAGCGCCCCAAGCAGGCGTAATAACAATATGAAACGAAACGGGAAATGGATCTGTGACCGACCAGCGGCGAGGCCACGCACTATGAGCCGGGCCGCCGTCTCGACCGGCAGCAGGCAGGGCATGGCGAAGCGATTGCGGGCCGTCAATGGGGTCTCGATGAAGCCCGGCCGGATCAGGGTCACCCCTATGCCAGCGCCCTGCAGATCGAGGCGCAAGGTGGCCGCCAGATAATCGAGCGCCGCCTTGGAGGCGCCATAGGCCTCGGCCCTTGGCAGGGGCAGCCAGCTCACCGCCGAGCCGACGATGGCGAGCCGCGACCCGGACGCCAGCCGCGGCAGGAAGGCGGCCAGGGCGTGGCCGGTGGCGACCAGGTTGGTCTCGATCACCCGGGCAAAGAGGGCACCGTCAAATCCCTGGGCCAAGTCCATGTATTCGCAGCTGCCGGCGTTGAGGATCAGCAGATCCAGTGCGGGCAGGCCGGCGGCAACCTCTGCCATGGCAGCGCTGTCCCGTGCATCGAACTGCAGGGGGGTGATCCCCTCATGAGCCAATGCCTGCAACCGCTCGCCGTCGCGGCCACAGCCCCACACCTGCCAGCCCGCCTGCCGGTATGTGAGCGCCAGCTGGCGGCCGAGGCCGGAGCTGGCCCCGGTGATCAGCACCCGCCCGCTCATGTGCCCAGCCTTGTGCGGATGGCGCGGATGAGGCTCCCCAGCAGGGGCAACCGCTCGTAGAGCATGGCGCCGAGATCGAAATAGTCGCGGTGCAGGCACACCTTGCCCCAGGCATCGAACTGCAACTGGGTCGCCCCCTCGACCCGGATCGGCTGACCACCGGCGAGCCTGGGATGGGCAAAGGTCATGATCCAGCCGAGCCAGGCCTCGTTGCCCTGTTGCTGCTGGCTCACTATCTCGAATCGGCAGTAGTGCAGTCGCTGATACAGGGAAGAGAAGTAACGGGTGAGCGCCGCCAGCCCCTCAATCCGGTGCGCCGGATCGATGAAGACCACCTGTTCTGCGTAGATCTCCGGCAGGCGGTGCAACTGCTGCCTGTCCAGTTGCAGGTAGAGGACGATAAAATGGGCCAGCGGTTCTTTCATCCTATTTTCTCTCCAGTTCCTGAAACATCTCGATGGCACTCAGCCGTGCCTTGGCATGATCCACCATGGGAGCCGGATAATCCCCTCTACCCTGCTGCACCAGCCATTCGTGAGGCTGATGCAGCAGGGCGGTCGGCACATCCTTGAGCTCTGTCACCCAGATACGGATAAAGCTGCCGTCAGGATCAAAGCGCTGGCCCTGAGTGGTGGGGTTGAACACCCGAAAGTAAGGGGCCGCATCGGCACCGGTTCCCGCCGCCCACTGCCAGCCGCCGTTGTTGGCCGCCAGATCGCCGTCCACCAGCCGGCTCATGAAGTAATCCTCCCCAAGCCGCCAGTGCAGGTGCAGATCCTTGGTCAGGAAGCTCGCCACTATCATCCGCAGCCGGTTGTGCATCCAGCCGGTGGCATTGAGGCAACGCATGGCCGCGTCGACTATGGGGTAACCGGTGCGCCCCTCGCACCAGGCAGCCAGCGCCGCCGGATCCCAGCCCCAGGGCAGGGCCCGGGTCTCGGCCTTGAACGGCAGGTTCATGGAGAGGGCCGGCACCAGCATCAGCAGGTGGCGATAAAACTCGCGCCAGATGAGCTCATTGAGCCAGACGAAGCCGGGCTGCGCCTTGGACTGGGGCCGGTAGCCGAGCCGCTGTTGCAAGGCCGCCACGCACTGGCGTGGGCTGATGATCCCCGCCGCCAGATAGGGGGAGAGGGTGGAGGTGCCGGCCAGGGCCGGAAAGTCTCGGGTCTCCCCATAGTCCAGTACTCCCTGCTCCAGAAAGCCGTGCAGCCGGCGCTGGGCCTCGGCCTCCCCCACCGGCCAGCGCGAGTCTGGGCTCCCATCCCAAAGATCGGGATCGACCAGGCCCGTTTCGCAGAGCGGTCGCCATGGCAGCGGCGCCCCTCTCGGCGCGGGGGCGCGGTGGATGACGAAGCCATCCTCCTCCAGCGCCTTCAACCAGGCCCGACTGAAGGGGGTAAACACCTTGAACATCTCTTTGGAGCCGGTCAGTACCCGGCCGGGGGGCAACACGCAGCAGCCGTTGAACCAGTGACTCAGGATCCCCTGCCCCTGCAAGGCCTCGCTCACCGCCAGATCCCGGCGCTGCTCGTCGAGCTCGATGGCCTGATTGGCGTAGAGCTGGCGCACGCCAAGTCGGCTCGCCAGGGCGCAGATCTCGGCCGGCACCTCGGCGAAGCGCTCCACCCGCAGCAGGTGCAAACGGATGCCGAGCGCCGCCAGGGATTTGCCCAGCTCGTCGACCTGGGCCAGCAGGAAGCGCTGCCGGATGGGGGCCACCTTGTGCTGTTGCCACTGGGCGGGGCTGATGACGAACAGAGCCGCGACCTCGCCTCTCTCGCCCTCCCGATCGGCGCAGGCGTGGCGCAAGGCCGGATTGTCGGCCAGACGCAGATCGCTGCGAAACCAGACGAGTTTCATGTTCCCTTGCCCTCGCTGCCCGATGTGCCCTGTGGCCGCGGGTCGGCCAGCGCGGCCGACAGGGTCGGTGACCAGGCTTGCTCCGCCAGCCAGGCCGGCTCATAGAGGCTACCCAGTGCCCCGAACAGCCGGACCGAGGCAGGCCATCGTTCGGCCAGCTCTCTCTTGCCGAGCCCGGCACCCAGCAACACCAGCCAGCGGTCGGGTATCCGTCCCGCCAACAGCGTGACCCCTCTCGGATCGCAGGGGCCGACCAGATGTACCTCGTGGCCCTGATTGACGAGCTCATAGGCGCACCAGAGCAGGTCCAGCGGGCCGATCTGGCCCCAGCTCGCCAGGCTGACGGGGCTCCCCTTCTCCTGCTCGATGAGGTGGCGGCCGAAGTGAGCCTGCAGCCAGCTCAGCCAGAAACGCTGCAACAGCTCTCCATCGGGCCGCTCGCGCCACAGGCCGAGCAGTTGATCCAGCAGCGGTTGCAAGACTCGGCTACGGACCAGCTCGAAGGGGTAGCTGGTGAGCAGATCCTGTAGCAGGGCCTCGGCCTTGCGTTGATGGAAGGTGAGCATGGCCTCGCCAAACTGCGCCAGGCTCTGCTGCCAGTGATCGCTGGCAAGGGGACGGTCCGGCTCGCTCAGCAGCCCCTTGACCTGACCAATGCTCACCCCCCGCTCTAGCCAGCTCAGGATCTCGCCGATCTGCCGGATATCCTGCTCGCTGTAGAGCCTGTGCCCCTTCTCGGTACGGGCCGGTTGCACCAAGCCATGGCGTCGTTGCCAGGCTCGCAGGGTGACGGCATTGACGCCGGTCAGGCGTGAGACCTCGCGGATGGGGTAAATCGCCTTTTCTTGCATGTCGAGTCCATTTGATAAGAGAGGATGCCCCAGGTTTACCGCCTTGGCGGTGACCACGGGGCCATGGAAAGCGTCGTCCTCAGCCTTGCTCACAGGCCATACCTGAGCCTGAGCGTTTCCGGATGAGGATTAAGATAAACCTGCTCGGCCAGATAGGGGTTGGGATGTTCGCGCAGGTGGTGCCGCAGCAGGGTCAGGGGCACCAGCAGCGGAAAGATGCCGACGCGGTACTTGTCGATGGCCTCGGTCAGTTCCTGCTTCTGGGACGGAGTCAGCATCCGTTTGAAGTAGCCCTGCAGGTGCATCAGCACATTGGTGTGGCTGCGGCGATTGGCGCGCAGGGTCAGCGCCGCCATCAAGCCCCTGATGTAGCTGTCTGCAACCTCCTGCAGGTTGGCCTTGCCGAGGTTGCCGAGCAGCTTGCCGAGGGTGCGGTAGTAGGTGCTGGCGTGGGAGAGCACCAGATACTTGTAGCGCGAATGAAAGCGAATGAGGGCGGCGGCGGTGATCCCGCGGGCGCAGAGCTGCTGCCAGTCGTGATAGGCGAACACCCGCAGCACGAAGTTCTCCCGCAGTATGGGATCGCACAGGCGGCCATCCTCCTCCACCGGCAGCAATGGGTTGGCCGCCATCAAGCCCTTGGCAAAGAGGCCTATCCCCTCCTTGGCGCTCCCCTCGTTGTTGGCACCATAGATGCGCACCCGCTCCATGCCGCAGCTGGGGGACTTGGCGCAGAGGATGTAACCGGAGAGAAAGTCGAGGCGGCTGGCCTGCTGCTCGCTGAAGGCGATCAGCTTTTCCGTCACATCGAAGCTGCCGTTGCTGGCCTCGGCACGGATCTCCCCCTTGCGTCTGACCAGGCGGATGGCGGCGCGGGGGGCGCCGAGGCCGATGGCCATCTCGGGGCAGACGGGGTGATAGTCAAAGTGAGCGCCAAGATCCCGTTCGCAGAAACTGGAGCGCTTGTGGCCCCCGTCGAACCGCACTTCCTGCCCCAGCAGACAGGCACTGATACCGACCTTTATCTTGTACATGATTACGCCCATTGTATAAGCATTGAACCAGTTATAGCAGTTATACAAAGAAATGGAAGTTGTATAACTATTACGGACCGATACGACACAAGGGGGAAAACAGGATCACCAGAAAATGAAAAAGCCCATGACCGGGGCCATGGGCAAAGACACGACAGGATGGAAAAATTAGAAGCTGTACTTCACACCCAGACTGGAGATGGAGCCCTGTTGCAGGTCCCACTTGCGGTAGGTGTAGTCGGCGGTGAGGGCCAGGTTCTGGCTCACCTTGTAGGCGGCACCCACCTTGAAATCGTGCATGTCATCGGTCATGTTGGCGTAGCGATAGCCGGTGGAGAGTTCCATCACCCCCAGGTCGTAACGCAGGCCCACTTCGCCGTACAGACTGCCGCTGCTCTTGCGGGTGATGTTGTCCCAGCCGGAGTCGTTTACGTTGTTGGCCAGTTCACGTTCCATGCTGTAGCCCATCAGGCCCGCTTCACCGTACAGGTTCAGACCTGTGCTGAGCGGGGTGAATACCCCCATCCCCAGATTGGAGATAGCCATGCTGTCGTTGCCGCTGTTGCGGGAGCTGTATTCGGAGCCGAAGCGACCGTAGAAGTTGGAACCGAAGCTCTTGGACAGATCCAGGCTCAGGCCGCCAAAGTCACGGTTGTTGCTGTCTTTGCCACCGACGAAGTCGGAGTTGGTGTGAGCCCAGGTAGCGGCGCCCTTGGCGTAGCTGAAGGCATCCTGTGCCATGACAGAGGTGGAAGAGAGACCGGCCAGAACCAGAACAGACAGTGCGACTTTTTGCATTTTGTTGACTCCATAGGTAGAGCTAGTGAGGACCTAGCTGGGATGGAGCCATTGTGACGGCTAGCGGGGACTGTGCCGAACGGCAAGCTGTTGCCAAACCATTGCAGATGTAAGCAAATATTGCTGGCGGTTGCCGGGTTAACAATTGAACGAAAACAGGCTCCGTAATGGAGCCTGTTTGCTGATGGCGGCCGTGTGGCGAAGAGTCAGCGGAACTCCACTTCGTCGATCTGCACCCGCACCAGCGGCTTGCCGTTGAGGCCCGCGGGGCGAGCCAGCTCGATGGCCCGGGAGGGGCGCTGCTCGCCCTTGCGCAGATAGGAGTCGGGCAGGCGGTTCTCGCCGGCCCAGAACCTGACCTCCTGGCTCGTCAGCTGGACGCCCTGCTCGGTGAACAGGGTGACGCTGCCGCTGACCCGCACCACGTTGCGGCTGCCGCTATTGTTCAGCATGAATTGCAGTTGCAACGGGTCACTGCCGTCGATCTGGGTCAGCTTGACCACGATGCCATCCTTGCTCGCCTGGGAGAGCATCTCCGGGTTGGTCAGGGCTTGCTCGGTCAGCACCGGCGCCACTGCGGCTCCCGTCGTCGCCTCGGTTGTGGTGGCCGGCTTGATCAGCAGATATTCCCAGCTGAAGTCGTCGTTGAGCTGCACCTGACGCCCATCCGGCAGGGTGACCTGGGTCAGGGGGGCGGCTTGGGCCAGCAGGGGGGAGAGGCAGAGGGCAACCAGCAGTCGGGACAGGGGCTTCATAGGCTAATGGCTCGGTGGAGAGACAGAGGGCGCCAGTATAAAGAGTCGGGTCGTCCTTGCCTATGACCCGACTCACGTTACGGCGCTCTCCCTGCCGGCTCTCAGATGGCCAGGGCCTGGGGATCCTCGCCCGGCACCATGTCCAGGGTCACCATATCGAACTGGGCACCGAGCAGCGCCTGCAGTATGGTCGGCTGCATGTCGAACACTCGGGCTCGCAGGCCCGTGGGCGTCCGGACCCGCGCCAGGGTAGTCACCCTGTCGGCCAGGGTATGGAAGTAAACCTGTACCCCATCCAGTCCCATGTCACTGAGCAGTTGTTCGGCCATGTCGACCATGCGCAGATGACGCCTGTCCAGCGACTGGGGATCGGAGAAGCGCCGGCTCAGGCAGTTTTCTCCCCCCTTGCCCCAGAGATCCAGCTGCCGCTTTTGGAAGCCATAGCGGAAGTCCCGGTTGGTCATACCCTGCTCGGCAAAGAGCCAGAGCGTGTTGGCGGGCAGGCTGTCAAAACGACGCAGATATTCTCGCATCTCTTCGGCAGAGGCCGACAACAAGATCGGAGGATGAACCTCCTGCCCCAGCCGCTGGCAGAGGTAACGCACCGGATCCTTGACGTCGGCGAGATGGCCGAGGTGCACGCTGAAGATCATCTCATCGGTCTTGATCACCTGGTGCGCTATGCCGTAATGCTGGCAGTAGCGCTTGGCCCTGGCCACCGCCTTGCGGCTGAGGGTCGGGTTATCCAGCGTGATGGCACGAAACCGGACCCCGCTGGCCCGGCACAGATCCATGCTGTAACAGGATTCCAGCCGGCCGGAAAAGGTGACGATCAGCTCATCATAACCGGCCAGTGACTCGATAAGCCGCTGCTCTCTGGCCTGAAAACTCTGATCGTATCCCCGATTCAGCACTACTACATTGGCATCCATTACAACAATTCCGGATGATGAATTGGCGTACATTTTGTGCTCAGCAGGCTGAATAGGTGCTTACGGAACGGGAATAAAATCCGATTTAGATTCAAATGGACTAGAGCGGGATTCGTACTTTTCGACTGACGGCCCAGGATCAGCACGGGTTCAAACATGCAGCCATCCCTGCTCGATGAGTTGCCGGCGACACTGTGCCGCATCGGTGAATACCAGGCCCCCTATTCCCAACGCCTGTGCGGCCGCCACGTTGGCCGGGCTGTCATCGATAAACAGGCACTCCTGCGCCTTGAGATCGAACGACACCAGCAGGTAGCGGTAGATGTCCGGCTCCGGCTTCATCATCCGCACCCGCGCCGACACCACCTTGCCGCTGAAGAAACGCCAGAACGGCTGATGCTGCTCCAGCCAGTCGATGCTGGCATGCCCCATGTTGGAGAGCGCATAGAGGCTGTGACCGGCACCGTGCAGTTCCTCGATCAGCGTCAGCATGGCGGGATCCGGCAACAGCGAGGCGGGCACCGCCTGCAAGATGGCAAGGTTGTCGGCGGCCGACAGGCCGGTGCGCGCCTCGGCCTGACGCGCCATGGTATGCAAGGAGAGGGTGCCCCTGTCCACCTCCAGCCAGTCGGGGTGATTGAACAGCCGCTCGGCCAGCGCTTCGGCATCCACCGGGCCCATCACGGAGCGCACTATGGCCACCGGATCCCAGCTCACCACCACCCGTCCCAGATCGAAAATAATCGCCATCGTCTCGCCTCCTGCTCAACTGTTCTGATGCCCCGGGAACATCCATCGCGCCCAGCTGCATACCCTGCCCCGTTCGCCGACCTCGGGCAAGTTTTACTTGCATCGAACGCCTAAATCCCTTAATGCTTATGGCGTTACCTCAAGGACAAGCCCATGTACGCACCATTCTTCTTCGTTTTCTCGTTTATCCGGCCCACATGAGGGAAGGCCCTGTCGTCGCATGAACAGAAAACAAAGACGAATCGAGCCTCCCCTAGCGGAGGCTTTTTTTTGCATTCACCACCACAGAATACTTGGATAGGGAACCACAATGGCTACGCTCGACGAGATCAGACAGGACATTACCCAGTTGGATGAGGAGCTGCTCGCCCTGCTGGCCAAGCGCAAGACCCTCAGCATCGAGGTCGCCCGTGCCAAGCAGGCCAACCCGCGCCCCATCCGCGATACCCAGCGCGAGCAGGACCTGCTGGTCGCCCTGATCCAGAAAGGGCGCCCCCTCGCCCTGGATGCCCAGTACATCACCCGTATCTACCACACCATCATCGAAGATTCCGTGCTCTCCCAGCAGGCCTATCTGCAGAGCCTGCTCAACCCCGAGCAGCAGGAGCCCATGACCAGCGTCGCCTACCTGGGGCCGCGCGGTTCCTACTCCAGCCTGGCGGCCCGCAAGTATCTGGCCCGCTACAAGGATCAGGTGATCGAGGTGAACTGTCAGAACTTCCGCGAAGTGCTGGATACGGTGGAATCGGGCCGCGCCGCCTTCGGGGTGCTGCCCATCGAGAACACCAGCTCGGGCTCCATCAACGAGGTGTACGACGTGATGCAGCACACCACCCTCTCCATCGTCGGTGAGCTGACCTACCCCATAGAGCACTGCATCCTGACCGCGGTGCCGACCGATCTCGCCCGCATCAAGACCTTCTACGCCCATCCCCAGGTGTTCCAGCAGTGCTCCCACTACCTGAGCAAGCTGGAAGGGGCGCGCCACGAGATCTGCGACTCCTCCTCCAGCGCCATGATGAAGGTCAAGGAGCTGGGGAGCCCGGAGGCGGCCGCCATCGGCAGCGCCGCGGGCGGCGAGCTCTATGGACTGGACGTGCTGGCCGAGCAGCTCGCGAACCAGAAGGAGAACTACAGCCGCTTCATCGTGGTGGCCCGCAAGCCCATCGACGTGGCGCCGCAGATCCCGGCCAAGACCACCCTCATCATGTCCACCTCCCAGCGCCCCGGCTCCCTGGTGGAGGCCCTGCTGGTACTGCGCAGCCACGACATCAACATGACCAAGCTGGAGTCCCGGCCGGTGCAGGGCAACCCCTGGGAGGAGATGTTCTATCTGGATGTGTCCGCCAACCTGCAGACCCCGCAGATGCAGGCCGCCCTGCTGGAGCTGACCAAGATCACCCGCTACGTCAAGGTACTGGGCTGCTACCCGAGCGAAGACGTCAAACCGACCACGGTGCCGCCGGTGCTGATGGGCAGCTAAGCCGCCCCGAACGGCAAGAGGCGAGCATCAGGCTCGCCTCTCTCTTTTCTGCCTCCCAACCCCCGCTGGAGGCGCCACAGCCACATTTACCGCCATCAGCCACCCCAGTCCCCCCGACTGAGCGTTCGGAATAACTGAACGATAAGCCTCTATCATTCACTCTATGTATACGATGCAGGCCGCCAACCCGGCCCCAGACTCAAGCTGACGGGGCGCCAACCCCGGTCCTGCCCCCAGCAGACCCGGCCCCCGAACAACAAAAAGGCGAGCCCATGGCTCGCCTTTTTGTTACCCCTGTCGGCTGGCTCATAACTTGCCAGCCATGGTGATAGAGGATGGAGTCCCGCTTCCGGCGCTAGAACTGGCCGGCCATCAGCTGGTTGAGGTGATAGAGGTTGCGGGTATCGAGCTCGAGCTCGGTGGCATAGGTGTTGCCACGGGGATAGGTCGCCACCACACGGGCGCCGCGCACCATGCCAGCCACCGACACATCCAGGGTGTTGGTGGTCTGGGTCAAGTCCTTGTAGCTGCTGCGACCGCTCACCTGCTGGCCGTTGAGCTGCTCCGCCAGTTCCCGGTAGGCATCCATCTTGGAGGCACGAATGGCCTGCAGCATCTTCTCCGACTGGGACGGCCCCGGCTGGATGTCGATCACCGCGTAGCCGACCGCCTTGAGCACCGGGAAGTCATCCGGTTTGCCCCCACCGTCGTAATTCACGACCCGATTTGCGCTGCAGGCAGTCAATAGCATTGCCATCAGGCAACTCAGTAGGATTTTCATCTATTGCTCCTTGTCAGGGGGTCAGGTTGACCAGATGGCCGGACGGGCTCTGGCCGCCCCGCATCAGGTAGCCCCGATTGACCGATGCCCGGCCAAACGAGTTGCTGGCGCCGGACAGGTATTGTTGCGGGATCAGGCTCTGGGCCGTGGTCTCCACCATCTTGGTCCGCAAGTCGATGATGCGGGCGTTGACCAGGATCCCCTGCTGGTTGCGGCTGAAGGTGCCGGTCAGGATGCGGGAGATGGGCAAACGGGGGGAGAGATCCCGGTAGTTGCGGCTCATCACGAAGTCGCCCTGCGGCGTCACCTGAATGTTGCCCGTGGTCTTGAAGTCCACCACCACTTCCCCGCGCCGGTTGAGCTCATAGATGAAGCTCTCCTCGATCTGCAGCCCCATCCAGTTGGTGTCCTTGAGGGTATCGAGATCGACGAAGGAGGCCACCGCGATGGGCTCGACCAGGGTGGTGAGGGACTTGCGCTCCATCAGCTGATCGGTCATGCGCGCCACCAGCCAGTTGAGCTCCATCCCCTTCGCCGCCTGACGAGGATCCCCTTGATCCCGGTTGATGGGATCGGCGGCCCCGCAGCCAGCCAACGCCAGCGCCAGCGCCAGCGCCGTGATAAATCTGTTCATGGATACCTGTCCTGTATCTACACCTGACTTGTTATCGGTCGAGACGGCCAACACTTGAGGCGGGAATGCACTGAGGATCTCGCCGTCCTTCATCCGTAGCCAACGCGGCGACGCACGACAGGCTGCCATGCGCAAGGCTGGCAGCGAGACAGGATCCTGCCGCCGTCCATCCCGAACAGGGAATCCACCGGCGCTCCCCGTATCCCGGCACCTCTACCGCTGGTAATGAGGCATGGATCTTGCTTTTATTTGCACCAAGGGTGCAAACCGGCAAGTGTTCATGTTCAGTCCCGGCCCGGGCCGTCATCTCGACAGCCGGTCGCTGACGTTTGTTTATTCAAGGTGTCCGTTATGAAAGTTCCGCTGCTGTTAACCCTGCTGCTGGTCAGCCTGTCGGCCCGGGCCGAGCTCATCGAGGCCCAGGGCAGTGCCGCCATCCTCGGTGGCGACGAGGCCTATGCCCGCGAGCAGGCGACCCGGGATGCGCTGCGCCAGGCCCTGCTGGCGAGCGGCGCGGCCGTCTCCAGCATCCAGCGTCTGGAGAACGGCAGCCTGCGCTCCGAGCAGATCCAGATCCGCTCAGGGGGCGACATCCGCCAGTATCGGCTCAAGCGGGAGGAGGTACGCAACGGCCGCATGTACATCACTGTGCAGGCCGACATCCTGGCGCAGCGCCAGATCTGCCAGACCCAGCAGTACGCCAAGGATTTGACGCTGGTCCGCTTACGGATGCGCTACCCGGATCAGGCGAGCACAGGCGCCCTCGACGACATGTCGGCCGATCTCTCCCGCCGCCTGTTCGAGACCCTGGCCAAGGCGCCGCAAGGGGTGCTCGCCCGCCAGTGGCTGGATGAGAACCTGCGCATCGACCCGCTCCATCTGCAACAGGGGGACCGCAGCGCCCTCGAAGAGATCAAGGCCCTGAGCCTGCGCACCGACAGCCAGTATCTGGTGCTCGGCAGCATCGACGATCTCTCCCTCGAGCCCCAGGGCAATCAGCTGACCAGCTGGTACCGGGATCCCATCCGCAATTTTCGCATGCAGCTCTACCTGTTTGACGGCATCAACGGCAGCCTGCTCGGCCGCAAGGAGTATCAGGGACGCGCCAACTGGACCTTCTCCAAGCGGGAGCAGGTGGGCAGCAACAGCGGCCAGTTCTGGCAGTCGAGCTATGGCCAGGAGGTGAACTACCAGTTGCAGGAGGCGGCCCAGGATATCATCGCCGAGCTGGGCTGTGCCCAGGTCACCGCCCGCATCGTCGGTCAGCACGAGCGCGGCCCTCACATCAACTTAGGAAGGCGCAACGGCGTCAAACTCGGGGATCAGTTCCGCGTTCAGCACAGCGCCGACTTCGTCGATCCCTATGGCAAGTCCCGCGTGATGCGCAACCCGGCCGATGGCCTGTTCGAGGTCGTGCAGGTATTCGAGGATGGCGCCGTCATCAGCAGTCAGAACAAATATTCGCCATTTAACGTCCAAGTCGGCGATCTGGCCGTATTGGAATAGGAATCAAGGGTTTAAAAGGCGGCGGCTTCTTGTATAATGCCCGCCACAAGGTTCCCGTAGCTCAGTTGGATAGAGCGGTCCCCTCCTAAGGGACAGGCCACTGGTTCGACTCCAGTCGGGAACACCATACAAGACAAGGGGTTGGCATCATCATGATACCAACCCCTTGTGCTATCCACCTCTGGTGGCACACCAGAGAGTCCAGCCTCTGGCACTTCCCCTACCTCATCCATTCGTCTCATGTGACTCACACGGCAATCTGTGATCCCACTCCCTCTCCTATTTGTGCTCCGACTGTTATCAAAAGTGTCGTCATGTACACTCTAGGAGTAACCGTCAAGGGTGACGGCCGCTCTCCACCAGTTTGAGACAAGAGAAGGACATCATGGGTAACAAGAAGAAAGCCAAGGTAGAACAAGTCACAGAGGCGCCCGAGCACAAGCCGCTCGGCACCAAGGAGTACGAGAAGGAGCTACGGCGCCTGCACGTGGAGCTGGTGAAGCTGCAGCAGTGGGTGGTGCACAAGGGGCTCAAGGTGTGCATCGTCTTCGAGGGACGCGACGGCGCCGGCAAGGGCGGCACCATCAAGGCCATCACCGAGCGGGTCAGCCCGCGGGTGTTCAGGGTCATAGCGCTGCCTGCCCCCACCGAGCGGGAGAAGAGCCAGCTCTATGTCCAACGCTATGTCCCCCATCTGCCCGCCGCCGGCGAGGTCGTCATCTTCGATCGCAGCTGGTACAACCGGGCCGGGGTGGAGCGGATCATGGGCTTCTGCACGCCGGAGGCGAGCGACAAGTTCCTGGCCAGCGCGCCGCAGATGGAGTGGTCCATGGTCGATTCGGGCATCATCCTGCTGAAATACTGGCTGGAAGTGAGCCCGGAGGAGCAGGAGCGCCGGTTGCGGGATCGCATCGACGATGGTCGCAAGACCTGGAAACTCTCGCCGATGGACATCAAGTCATTCGATCGCTGGGATGAGTACACCCAGGCGCGGGATGCCATGTTTGCCGCCACCGACACCACCTGGGCCCCCTGGTTCGTGGCCCGCTCCGAGGACAAGAAGCGGGTGCGGCTCAACATCATCTCCCACCTGCTGAGCCACATCCCCTACGAGGAGCTGCCGGCCGAGCCGGTCAAGCTGCCCAAGCGCAAGGTCGGCAAGGTCAAACCCACCGACCATCCGTTCCGCTTCATCCCTGAACCCTTCTGATCAGCCGCAAGGGGCGAGCCCCAGGCTCACCCCTTGCCCTGCTGATATTGACGGATCGCCGCCCTGGCATTGAACAGCATGCGACTGGCACCCAGCTGACTGGCCAGACCGCAGCGGCGCACGTTCTCCAGCACCCCGGGATTGAGCCCGGCCAGCCAGAGGTTGACCCCCCTGGCACGCGCATGCTGCTCCCCCTCCATCAGCATCATCAGCGCCGAGTACTCCACATCCTGCACCCGGCTCATGTCCAGCACCACCACCTCGGGCTGGTGGGTCTCGATCAGTTGGCGGATCTGGGCGGCCACATACTGCACATTGATGAAGAACAGGCGCCCCTCCGGCCGCAGGATCAGCAGGCCCGGGATCGTCTCGTCATCGGGGTGGCGCTCGGCGAGCGGGCGCAGCACATCCTCCCCCGGCTTGCGGCCAATCACATAGACCTGGGGCTGCGCCGTCTGGCTGGCGAGCCCCAGCAGGGAGGCCAGGATCGCCACCACTATCCCCTGCAGGGTGCCAAACAGCAGCACCCCCAGGCAGGCGATGGCGGCCCAGCGGAACTCCATCATGCGGATCTGCCCTATCTTGCGAAACTCTCCCGGCTGAATGAGGCCCACCGAGTAGACGATGACCACCACCGCCAGGGTGGCGTTCGGCAACCAGGACAGCAGGGGGGCGAGGAAGATCATGGTGGCCAGCGCCATCGCGGCCGTGACGGCGGAGGCCCACTGGCTCAGACCCCCGACCGAGCGGACCACCGCGGTCTGGGAGGTGCCGCCCCCCGCCGGCATGCTGCCGCAGAAGGCGCCGCCCAGGTTGGCCAGCCCGGTGGCCACCAGCTCGCGGTTCGGATTGATCTCGGGCTCCCCCTCCCCCACGAAGGCCCGGCCGGCGGCTATGGTCTCGGTGAAGCTCATCAGCGCGATCCCCGCCGCCCCCGGCAGCAGCTGCAGCACCAGCTCCAGATCCGGCATCGTCAGGC
Source organism: Aeromonas sp. MR16 (assembly GCF_022549315.1). Lineage (NCBI taxonomy): Bacteria > Pseudomonadati > Pseudomonadota > Gammaproteobacteria > Aeromonadales > Aeromonadaceae > Aeromonas > Aeromonas sp. MR16. Next base: position 130,294 of record NZ_JAKZFK010000003.1, read on the forward strand.
TGGGCAGGCCGGTGGGAATGGCCCCGACGATGGCGACCCCTGCCTCGTTCAGACCCCAGCCCCACACCAGCGCGATGCCGATGCCGACCCCCAGCAAGGGAGCCGGGGAGTGCGGGAAACGCCACTCCATGAACACCAGTACCACCAGGGTGACGAGGGCGACCCCCAGCGTCAGCCAGGAGGTCTCGGGCAACGCCTGCCCCAGGTGGTAGAGATCCATGAAGAAGTTCTCCTTCTGGATGTGCACCCCGAACAACTTGGGCAGCTGATCGAGGATGATTACCAGCCCTATGCCGCTCTTGAACCCCACCAGCACCGGCAGGGAGATGAAGTTCGCCACGAAGCCGAGCCGCAGCACCGCCGCCAGCATCAGCATGGCCCCCACCAGCAGGGTCAGGGTGGCCGTCACAATGAGCAGCTGGCCGGGATCGCCATCCGGCACCACCACCCCGAGCTGGGTCGCGGTCAGGATCGCCAGGGTGCTGGTGGAGCTGACGCTGAGCACCCGGGAGGAGCCCAACAGGGCGTAGAGCAACATGGGAACGAAGGCGGTGTAGAGACCGATCGCCACCGGCAGACCGGCCACGGTGGCATAGGCCATGGCCTTGGGCAGCACGACCGCCGACGCGGTGACGCCGGCCAGCAGGTCGGACAGGGAGCGCCTTGGCGCCGACGCGGGTGATGACATCTTATCCTCCATGATCGCTGGCCTGAGCAGGCCCTGATGTTGCAACCGGCGCTCAAAGAGGCCGTTGCCAACCGACGGCCATAGCCGCTCGCCTGGGCGTGCCGACTATGTCTCGTCATACCATGAAGTGTACGCGCCCCGCCTTGCGCCGGGCTGAATGCCTCGAGATAGGTGACGGGCGCGCCGCAGGAGCCGCCACAACGAAACACGGGACGCTGCGCCAGCAGACATGGCCATCCGTCTCCGACTCTTTGCAACCTCCCTATACTTCAGCGACCATCCCCGCTGGCCCGCCCGGCACCCAGGTCCCATTCGAGAGAGGAGAAGTCCCTTGTTGCGACTGCTTGCACTGCTGCTGATCTTCCTGGTGAGCCCGGTACGGGCGCTGACCCTGGTGCCGCTGGTGGACGGGCTGGCCCACCCCTGGGGGCTGGCCTTCCTGCCCGGGGGGGAGCTACTGATCAGCGAGCGCCCCGGCCGCCTGCTGCGCATCGATGCCAAGGGCCAGCGTCACCCGGTCTCGGGTCTGCCCCCCATCGCCAACGCGGGCCAGGGCGGCCTGCTCGATCTCGCCCTGGACAAGGAAGGCTGGATCTACCTGAGCTACAGCGAGCCCGGCGACGGGGTAGCCGGCACCGCGGTGGCCAGGGCCCGACTGCAGAAAGACAGCCTGGTCGACTGGCAACTGCTGTTTCGCCAGCAACCCAAGGTCGCCGGCGGCGCCCACTTCGGCTCCCGTCTGCTGCTGACCGATGACGGCTACCTCTACATCACCCTGGGGGATCGCTTCACCGAGCGGGAGCGGGCCCAGACCCTCGACAACCACCTCGGCAAGACGGTGCGCCTGCACAAGGATGGCCGGATCCCCACCGACAATCCTTTCGTCGGGACCGCCGGGGCTCTGCCCGAGATCTGGAGCCTGGGTCACCGCAACATGCAGGGGGCGGCGCTGCGCCCGGTTAGCCAGCAATTCTGGGCCCACGAGCACGGCCCCCAGGGCGGAGACGAGGTCAACCTCATCCTGCCAGGGCACAACTACGGCTGGCCCAGGGTGACCTTCGGCGAGGAGTACGGGGGCGGCAAGATTGGCTCGGGCACGGCGGCGCCGGGCATGACACCACCGCTGTGGATCTGGGTGCCCTCCATCGCCCCCTCGGGCATGACATTTTATCGGGGCCAGCTGTTCAAGGCATGGCGGGGGGATCTGTTCGTCGGCGCCCTGCGCGGCCAGGCCCTGTTGCATCTGCGGCTGGCAGGGGACAAGATTGTGTCTGAGGAGCGGCTGCTGACCGAGCAGGGAGAGCGGATCCGCACCGTCAAGGAGGGACCGGACGGTGCCCTCTACCTGTTGACCGATGCCGGTAACGGACGCCTGCTCAAGCTGACCCCCTGACGGGAACATGAATCATGGACAATGCCGCCATAGGAGAAAGGATGATGAACAGATTACGAGACCTGTTGATGCTGGGTGCCTGCCTGTTGCTGCTGGGGTGCAACACCATCCATGGCATGGGCAGGGATGTGGAGAAGGCGGGGGAAGTGATCCAGAAATCCACCAACCTTTCGGATAATAAGTAGTCGACCCCCTGCGGCGGCTCGGACAATCCTCCCGGGGAGCGACAGCACTCATCCCCCGTCCCGCGCCGGGCAAAGAAGTACCAGTACTCACTGCCGCACGAGGACCAGTCTGATAGACTGGCCCTCGTTTTTGTTCATCTTGCAAAGGAGTGTTGGATGTCTGCTGTTTCCTGGTGGGACAAGTCCACCGGTCTGGCCCTGCTCACCATCTTGCTGTGGGCCTCGCTCGCGGCGCTCACCTCCCGGATCACCAGCGTCTCGCCGCTGGTGCTGGTGGGGCTGGTGCTGTTCTTCTGCGGTGCCGGTGCCCTGCCGTTCTGGCGTCAGTGGCGGGCCCGCCCCGTCACCTGGCTGGTGACCATCACGGCCCTGCTGCTCTATCACCTGCTGCTGTTCATGAGCTTTCGCCACGCCCCCGTGCTGGAGGCGAACCTCATCAACTATCTGTGGCCGCTGTGCATCATTCTGTTCACCCCGCTGCTGCTGCCAAACCACCCGCTGCACCTGCATCACCTGCTGGCCGGGGCACTGGGCCTCGCCGGATCCGTGCTGGTGATGGTCGACGGCGAACTGCAATTGCAGCAGGCCTATCTGCCCGGCTACCTGCTGGCATTGGGCGCGGCCATCATCTGGGGGGCCTACTCGGTGCTCTCCCGTCGCCTGCCCCCCGCTCCCGCCGTGGTCACGGCCGCCGCCTGCCTGCCCGCAGGGCTGCTGGCGCTGCTGCTCGCCTGGGGGCTGGAAGGGCCGCTGCCCCTCGCCCGGATCCCGCAGGCGGACTGGCTCCTCATCGCGGGGCTGGCGCTCGGTCCCATGGGGGCGGCCTTCGTCACCTGGTATCTGGCACTGCGGGACGGGGATCCGCGCCGCATCGGCGCGCTCGCCTACCTGACCCCGCTGCTGAGTACCCTGCTGCTGGTCTGGCTCAACGGCGAGCAGCTCACCCCGCGCCACCTGCTGGCGGGGGCGCTCATCATGGGTGGCGCCCTGCTTGGCTTGCTGGTACGTCCCTCCAAGGCACGCAAGACGAGCCCGCCGCTGTCATAAAAACGCCATCACTCCCGCTTAAGCTCCAGCCCATTGCGTGGTTCAAGCAGGAATGATGATGTGAAGATTGCCCACTATGCCGCCCTCTCCTCCCTGGTTTTGCTGCTGGTCGCAGGTATCCAGGCCGCCGCCCTGTTTCATGGCTGGCAGCAACTGGATCAGGCGGAGCAGACCCAGCGTCAACACGAACGCCTGCAACAGCGGCTGAACGGCCCGCTGCAGGGGGCGCTTCGCGACTACCTCGGCAGCGGCGATCCCCTGCGTCTGGCCGAAGCACAGGGGATCCGCAAGCAGGCTATCGACCAGCTGGAGCAGCAGGAGGCGTCACCGAGTGCCTCGCTGCGCACCCTGCTCGAGCAGATGGGTGAGCGTATCGACAGCGATTATCTGGCGGCGGGCAAGCTCTCCGGCAACAGCCAGTGGTTGCTGCAAAATGCCGAGAACGAGCTGACCGCCCATGCCAGGGCGCTGCTGCGCTACGGCCAGCAGGGGGCGACGGGAACGGATCCGGTGAATGCCGATCAGTACCGTCTGGGCGCCGCCGACATGCTGGCGACCTTGCCAGGGCTCGGCCATCTACGCCAGAACTACATGGAGCAGGCCAGCCCCAAGCTGCTGGAAGGTTTGCAATTCGAACTGGCGGCCCTGCAGAAACAGGCGGACAAGCTGGCGGCATTGCCAGCACTCGGGATATTTGAAGAGGCCCCCGCCGCCGACTTCACCCTGGGCGAACCGGAACGCAAGGAGCTCGGCGAGCAGCCGCGCAGCGAGCTGGTCTCCTTGCTCAAACGCTACCCCCAGGAGCTGGACAACAGCCGAAAGGCGCTGCAACAGCAGCAGGCGGCTCGACAGATGGTGCAGCAGGACATAGCGCAATTGCTGCAGGCAAGTGAGCGGCTAGGGGAACAACTCGCCAGCGCGCGTCAGAATGTGAACAAGGAGCTCGCCACCATTCTCGGCTCCCTGGCGCTCTGTCTGGTGATCGTCGCCCTGCTGTTTGCGCTGGTGCAGCGGCGTTGGCTGGTCAAGCCGCTGTTGCAACTGCGCGGCGCCTTCGCACAACTCGATGCCACGGGTCAGGCCCAGCTGTTGCCGGCAGGGTCCGAGCGCAACGAGCTCGCCGACATAGTCGCGAGTTACAACCGCCTCATCCTCCGCCTGCAACAGGATCAGCAACAGAAGGCGGGCCAGCTCTCCAGCGTCTCCTCGAGCCTGCAGCAGATGGTGCAGCAGGTGCAGGAGATCCATCACAGCACCCGCACCACCGAGCAGGTGGTCGATGAGAGCGATCAGATGATGCAGGAGCTGAATCAGCTGGCCAGCGAGGTGCATCAGGTCGCCGCCGACATCGCCCAGCACGCCCAGCATAACGAGCACTCCATGAGCCAGAGCGAGCAGCTGGTGGGCGGCATGCTGGCCGCCACCGCCCAGACCGGTCTCGCCATCGACGAGAGCAGCACGGCCCTGGCACAGCTCAAACGTTCGGTGGAGGATGTCACCGCCATTGTCGACGTCATCGGCCACATCGCCCAACAGACCAACCTGCTGGCCCTCAATGCCGCCATCGAGGCGGCCCGGGCCGGCGAGCAGGGTCGTGGCTTCGCCGTCGTCGCCGACGAGGTGCGGCATCTGTCAGCCGATACCCAGCGATCCCTCGGCCAGATCACCGAAATTCTCGCCAGCCTCACCCAGGCTGGAGATCAGCTCGCCACCGTGCTGACCCGCATCACGGCAGAGGCCGCCGGGCAGCGCCAACAGGCCGAACAGTTGCGCCAGACCACCCAGACGGTGCGGGAGATGGCCCGCAGCACCGCCGTCATCGCCCTGCAGGGAGCCGACAACGCGAGGAGTCAGGAGCACCGACTGGCCAGCTTCGCCACCCTGATCGGTCGCATCAGCCAGCATGCCCATCAGGGCAGCCAGCTCTCGGTCCAGGTCTCAAAACATATCCACCACCAGGCCCAGCAGATCCCCCGTATCCTGGGTCAGGTCTGATCTACTGCTCATCCCCCCTTTGACCCGGCGGATCCCCGGGTCAAACCAGATCCTCCCTCGACGCAACCGTCGCTGCTTATCCATCTCCTGACCGGGCAGATCCCCGTATCCCGGGTCAGCTCTGATCCTCCCTCGACGCAACCCTCGCTGCTTATCCATCCCTCGACCCGGTGGATCCTCTGCGTATCTGGGTCAAATCGGGTCCCACCATCGAGAAACCATGCTCTCCCACGGAGCACCTATCTTTTTTTGTGACACAAAATTATCTGTTGCCATCAGGTTAACGGCGAAAGTTCCACATCCTGTGCGAGATCCGCCCGCTGTGGCGAAGAATTCCACCTGAAAACGCTGCCATCGCCGATACAGGCGGGCTGCGAGAGCCCACATCAAGAATCATGATTATTTGCACTCGGTCATATTTTTGAAACTTCGAGGGAACTTTCCGTTGATATTTCGCACCGCGAACGTACTCTTGGTGGTGTCCGATCGCCAAGGGTCGGTACTCAAAAAATAAAGACTGTAAAGAACAGACTGCCCTTCACCGAGAGGCGCCAAGGCACCCGGGAATGGCGGCACACATAGACAAGTATTTCTTTTTTGCCCTACGGGGTTTTGATTGCAATGCCATTACCGAGCGGCGGGCCTTTGCCTGACTGCCGGACAAAAAAGCTAAGTCCATAAAATCAGGAGCAATACAAAATGGAAAAAGTGATCTTCAAGCGCGCCGCGTTGAGTGCCGCTGTGGTTACGGCGCTGCTCGCCCCCGGAATGGCATTGGCCGCCCAGGACATGATGAGCCCGGAATACGGCAAATCCTACGAGGCCTTCCTTGATGAAGGCAAGCTGACCGGCGGCCTGTTCTACTTCCAGCGTGAGCGTGATCGCGTCCAGGCCGGTCCCGGTCAGGATGGCAAGTACCACTCCAACCTGAGCCATGCCACCACCCAAGCCGCCCTGAACTACAACTCCGGTTATGCCTGGGACATGGTGGGTCTGGATGTGGGCGGTTTCGGTGCCTATGACCTGGCCGTTGACGAGAGCAACCCGGTCAACGAAGAGAACGAATTCTCCTTCTGGGGCGACCAGTGGGGTTCAGGTGGTGACGGTGTTCCCGAGAATGGCTTCAGCCTCTCCACCGCCGCCCTGAAACTCAAGTTCATGGATGGCGCCGTGACTGCAAAAGGCGGTTACACCCAGCTGTATGTGCCTGGGATCCTGGGCGTCAACTGGTCCTATCAACCCGGTACCTACCGTGGTGGCCAGATCGAGGGTAACTTCGGCAAGCTCTACCTGACCTACGCCATCGCCGACGAATACAAGGCGCCCTGGTTCAAAAACACCGCCGGCTTCTCCAAGAGCAACCCTTATGCCAGCGACCCCTTCTCCGATGAGAACCAGATCGACTACATCCACGGTCTGGCGGCCCGCTACACCTTCGACAATGGCACTGCCGTCACCGGCGCCTTCGGTCAGGCCGAAGGCTACATGGACAGCTACCACTTCAAGCTGGCCCACAAGTTTGACGTACTGGGTGGCCTGAACACCAGCTACCAGTTCTACGGTTCCGACACCGAGAACGAAGACTATGACGGCCTGGCCTGGCAACAAGCCATGACCGCCAGCTGGGGCGCCGGTCCTTACTCCTTCCGCCTGGAAGGGCTGTACACCAAGGCCGAAGGGGATCTGGGCAACTACCTGCCCCGTCTGACCCGCGGCTACGGCAACTCCCAGGGTGCGAACGAGATCTGGTGGGATTCCCGCTCAGACTGGAACCATAACGAAGAGAAGGCCGTGTTCTTCGGCACCAGCCGCACGCTGGATGATCTGGTCGGTGCTCCAGGCTGGACCGCCGGTGTCTCCGGTGCCTACGGTTGGGATGCCAACAACGGCGATGGCACCCTGGAGCCGGGCAAAGAGTGGGCCTTCAACTTCGACGTCATGTACACGGTGCAGGACGGCAAGCTGAAGGGCACTCTGTTCAAGCTGCACTACACCGATTACAACAACGAACAGGACGACAAGGGCAGCTGGTACTACCCGAACATGTTCAGCTCCGAACATGACGTCAAGTTCCACATCATCATGCCGTTCACCATCCTGTAATCAGGACGATGTTCTGCCAGCAAACCGGGCCACATGGCCCGGTTTTGTTTTTGGTGGCGCTCAGGCTACCATGCCCGCTTCGGCCATCTGCTGGCCGCCAATCAGGATGACCCCTATGCCCCACCCCTTCGTGCTTATCACCGGCTGCTCCAGCGGCATCGGCCTCGCCGCCGCCAAGACGCTCGGGGCCCACGGCTTCAGCGTGATCGCCTCCGCCCGCAAGGAGGAAGATGTGACCTTGCTGCGCCAGCAGGGGCTGCTGGCAGTGCGGCTGGATCTCGCCGACGAGGCCAGCATAGAGCAGGGCGCCGCGCAGGCGCTGGCCCTGGCGGGGGGGCGTCTCTATGGCCTGTTCAACAACGGCGCCTACGGTCAACCCGGCGCATTGGAAGACTTGCCCACGGCCGCGCTGCGGGAGCAGTTCAACACCAACCTGTTTGGCTGGCATCACCTCATTCGTCAGGTGCTGCCGGCCATGCTGGCCGCTGGCGAGGGACGCATAGTGCAAAACAGCTCTGTGCTCGGCCTAGTGGCCATGAAGTATCGCGGCGCCTACAACGCCAGCAAGTTCGCACTGGAAGGCTACACCGACACCCTGCGCCTCGAGCTCGCCGGCAGCGGCGTGCACATCAGCCTGATCGAGCCCGGCCCCATCGACACCCGTTTTCGCGCCAATGCCCGCGCCGCCTTCCTGCGCCACATCAATCCCGAGACGAGCCGCCATCAGGCCGCCTATGGACAGACCCTGAGCCGGCTCGAGCGGGAAGGGGGCGCCCGCGGCTTCACGCTGCCAAGCGAAGCCTGTATACCGCCGCTGCTCCATGCGCTGCAGAACAAGCGTCCCAAGCATCGCTACCCGGTCACCCTGCCGACCAAGCTGTTTACTGCGCTGCGCCGCCTGCTGCCGAGCCGCTGGCTCGACAGGCTGCTGATCAAGTCCGCCTGAGCCGCTACAACCACCGATCGCGCAGGGGCGATAGTTCCACCCATTACCCCCTGCGAGATCCAGCCGTACAGATGCCCTAGTAGTGCTCACCGTTGCTGTAGTAGTGACTCTTGACGATAGGCAATACCTGCACCACCACATAGGTCTGCTCCCCCAGCACCGCCTTCAGGTGGCGGGTGATGAGGGCGGCGGCGGCATCCTGCAGTTCTTGGGGCCGCTCGAACCAGACCAGCTCCACGAAGGGGAAACCGGCCTCGATGGCGCCGTCGCGCACCCGGATGCTGTCGACGCACTCCAGGGTGACAAACTCCGGCTTGCCGCCGGTCAGGGCACAGAGATCCGCCAGCAGAGGGGTGCTTATCCGCTGAAGGGTGTCGACAGAAACTGCCCGAAAACGAAGGTGGGGCATGGGAAACCTCTTGGCTGTGACAAATGAGGACTTATCATAGAGAAGTCATCCCGCTCGCATAAGGTACCTCATGAGATTTCATCACTCGCTGTTCTCCCTGCTGCTGTGCCTGCTGCTGCCGCTGCAGGCCATCGCCGATCCGGCCTTCTATCGCATCGAAAAAGGCAGCGAGCAACACTGGTTGCTGGGCTCCATCCATGCGGGCAAGCCTTCCCTCTATCCCCTGCCCGACCCCGTCGAACGCGCCTGGCAACAGAGCCGTACCCTGGTGATGGAGGTCGACATGACCCACATCAGCCAGGCACAGTGGCAGGAGATGGGCGCCATCACCCGGCTGGTGGATGGCAAGACGCTCAAGGATCACCTGCCACTCGATCTGTACCGCCGCACCCTGATCGCCGCTGGCCAAAACGGCCTCACCGAGACCATGCTGGCCCCGCTGCGGCCCTGGTTCGCAGCCATCACCCTGACCCAGGCGGCGCTGGAGCGCACCGGCTACAGCGGCGAGTACGGGGTGGATCAGCACTTCGCCAAGCGGGCAAACGAGGGGGGCAAGCCCATCGTCGGGCTGGAGACCCTGCTCGAGCAGCTCGGCTACCTCGCCAGCGTCGGCGACAACCAGACCCTGATGCTGGAGAGCACCCTGGATGAGCTGCCCGAGCTCGAGAAGGGCTTTGGCGAGGTGATGAGCGCCTGGCAGAACGGGGATCAGGCCACCCTGATCAACCTGTTGAAAGAGGAGATGGCGCCCCCCAAGCTGCAAGCCTGGCTGGAGCAGACCCTGCTGGCGGAGCGCAACCGCAATTGGGTCAAGAAGTGGCCGACACTGCCAAACGAGAGCTTTATCGTGGTAGGTGCGCTGCATCTTTACGGCGACCAGGGTCTGCTCGCCCTGCTGGAACAGCAAGGCTGGCGCATCACTGCGCTCACCGAACCCAAGGCGCAGACCACGCATTGACGGCCTGAACGGCCGCCAACATCAGCCGACACCTCCCTCCACCAGGTGCCGGGTGCGAGGCAGCTCACAGAACGGGCTGCCGATTTAATAACCACGACGGGACTTGATCGGGATCATTCCATCCCTCCCAAAGAGGTATTTATCATGCCTGTCATCGAGAGGACGACAGGAGTGAACGAGATGGAATTTTGGATGAACCTGATGTTTGGCAACAGCGTGGGGCTGATGTCCATGCTGGTGATTATCGGCACCTTCCTGCTGATCAGCGCCTACGCGGTCTACTTCATCTACAAAGTGATACACGCAAAGCCGCCCACCGAGGAGCAATAAGCCGACGGGCGAACCGGCCGACCGCGGGCCGCCATTCTAAGCAAGTCCCTGCCCCGCTATAATGCCCGCTCATTCTCATGCGGGGAGCCTGCCGTGTCCCATGACGACGAACGCTCACTGTTCCTGCAAGAGGTGGCCGGTGTGCGGCCCCTTCGCAGCGACCATCTGACCCCTCCTGCGGGCAACAGCCCCCCGACCGAGGCGCAACTCGCGCGCCGCCAGGCCGCCAGTGCCGACCCACTGTCCCCTGATCCGCTCGGCATGGAAGGGATCGAGATGCTCGATCCCCACGACATCGTCGGCTTCAAGCGCGACGGGGTACAGGAGGGGGTCTACAAGAAGCTGCGGCTCGGCAAGTACGAGCTGCAGGCCAGCCTGGATCTGCATCAGAAGACGCTGAGCGAGGCGCGGGTCGCTCTGGTGCAATTCATCCGGGATTGCGCTCAGCGAGACATCCGCTGCCTGCTGATCCTGCACGGCAAGGGGGAGCGCAGCACGCCGCGCGCCCAGCTCAAGAGCCACGTCAGCGCCTGGTTGCCACAACTGCCCGAGGTCATGACCATCCACAGTGCCGAGCGCCGTCACGGCGGCAGCGGCGCACTCTACGTGTTGCTGCGAAAGAGCGAGCGCCAGAAGGCGGAAAACCGCGAACGCCATCAGAAGCGTCTCGGTTGAGCATCGGGAGTGGAAAAACGCCTGACGGCGGTGCTAGCATCGAGGCGCCCCGATCATGCCAGGTACGGGGTCGATTCTCTCAGGGCGATAACAAGGACAATTCCATGTCATATCAGAAGCTCGAACAACATCAGCAACAGCTGCACCGTCTCAGCCACCTCAGCGCCATCTGCGGCTGGGATCAGGCCGCCATGATGCCGGAGGGCGGCAACGAGGCGCGTGCCGAGGCGATGGCCGAGCTCGGCGTGCTCATTCACGAGAAGCGCACCGCCCCGGAACTTGGCGACTGGATAGCCAAGGCCGAAGGCGAGAGCCTGGATGCGACCCAGCGCGCGAACCTGGGCGAGATCAAGCGCCACTGGCAGGATGCGAGCCTGCTGCCCACGGCGCTGGTGGAGGCCCTGTCTCTGGCCGGCAGCAAGTGCGAGCACGCCTGGCGTCGCCAGCGCAAGGAGAATGACTGGGCGGGCTTCGCGCCGAACCTGAAAGAGGTGGTGACGCTGTCGCGGGAAGTCGCGGCCTTGCGCGCCGAGGCGCTCAAGGTGCGCCCCTACGACGCCATGCTGGCGCTGTACGAGCCCGGCATGACGAGCGCGCGACTGGACGAGATCTTCGGCGATCTGACGAGCTGGCTGCCCGGCCTTATCCAGACGGTGAGCGAGCAGCAGAAGCAGGACGCCATCCTGCTCCCGCAGGGCCCCTTCCCCATCGCAACGCAGCAGACGCTCGGTCAGGAGGTGATGGGGCTGCTCGGCTTCGATTTCGCCCACGGCCGGCTCGACGTGAGCAGCCACCCGTTCTGCGGCGGCGTGCCGACGGACGTGCGCATCACCACGCGCTACAACGAGGACGAGTTTGTCTCCAGCCTGATGGGCATAGTGCACGAGACGGGTCACGCCCGTTACGAGCAGGGGCTGCCGCGCCATCTGCTCGGCCAGCCGGTCGCCGAGGCGCGATCCATGGGCATTCACGAGAGCCAGAGCCTGTTCTGCGAGATGCAGCTTGGCCACTCGCCGGCGTTCCTGGCCCTGCTCGCGCCGCGCATCCGGTCACACTTCGGCACCCAGCCCGCGCTGGATCCGGCGAACCTCGCGAAGCTGTACAACCGCGTCGAGCCCGGCTTCATCCGTGTCGATGCGGACGAGGTGACTTACCCGGCGCACGTGATCCTGCGCTACGAGCTGGAGCGCGATCTCATCGAGGGACGCATCGAGGTCGCGGACATTCCCGAGTTGTGGGATGCAAAGATGCAGCAGTGGCTCGGGCTGTCGACGAAGGACAACTACCGCAACGGTTGCATGCAGGACATCCACTGGACGGATGGCTCGTTCGGTTACTTCCCGAGTTACACGCTCGGCGCCATGTACGCGGCGCAGCTGCGCTTCGCACTGGAGAAAGACTTGGGCGAGATGGGCGGCCTGATCGCGGCGGGCCGGTTGCCGGAGATCTTCGCGTGGCTTGGCCGTCATATCTGGTCCCAGGGCAGCCTGCACGACACCGACACGTTTATCCGCAACGCGACCGGCGAGGCGTTGAATCCGCAGTGGCTGCGCAAACACCTTGAGCAGCGCTATCTGAAGTAAGCTTGCCTCGGCACAAAAACGGCGCCCTGACCGAGGGCGCCGTTTTTTATCCCTCTTTCCCCGCTGGTTTCCTGCCCCGACTATTTTTCCTATCCCTGTCCGTTTTTGGCTAGTCAGCCCCCTCGTCCCCGCTTAGTCTCAGGGCATGAACAGCGTCCCGGAGTGGTCCCCATGAATATCGATCAGCCCAGTACCCCAGATGAGATCATCCCCGGCCTCACCCGCGAGCAATGCCACGCCGCCCGGCTCGCCCGGGATGCGCGCTTCGACGGCCGCTTCTTCACCGGCGTGCTGTCCACCGGCATCTACTGCCGCCCCATCTGCCCGGCGCGTGCGCCCCACGAGCACAACGTGCAATATTTTCGCGTCGCGGCGGCGGCCGAACAACAGGGGCTGCGGCCCTGCCTGCGCTGCCGGCCGGAGCTCGCACCCTCGTCCGGGGGCGAGCTGCCAAGCCTGGTCGGCCAGGTGCTGGCGCGCATCGAGCGCGGCGAGCTTGGTGATCACTCGCTCGGCGTGCTTGCAACCGAAGCCGGCATCACGGAGCGCACGCTGAGACGCCAGTTCGAGCAACACCTCGGCGCCTCGCCGAAGCAGGTGGAGCAGACGCGCCGCCTGCTGCTCGCGAAACGGCTGCTGACGGAGACCGCGCTGCCCATCACTGACATCGCGTTCGCGGCAGGCTTTGCGAGCATCCGCCGCTTCAACGATGCCTGGCAGCACGCCTATGGTCTCGCTCCGAGTGCGCTGCGCAAGCGGGACGGCGCGCAACATCAGCAGGAGGGCGGTGCAGCGGCAACTCAGCCGAGCCTGACACTGCAACTGACGTATCGACCGCCGTTCGATGTGCAGGCCATGCTGGCGTTCTACCGGCTGCGCGCCATCCCGGGGCTGGAGCGCGTCGACGAACACGGCTACGAGCGGCGTCACAAGGTAGGCGAGCGGGAAGGCTGGATCCGCATCGAGCCCGGCGAGGGGCACCACCTCAGGCTGACGCTGCGGGATCTGCCGCCAGGTGCGCTGCCGGATCTCTTGTATCGCGTGCGGCGCATGTGGGATCTCGACGCGGACATGACCCGCATCGGCGCGCGGCTCGGACAGGATCCGCTGCTCGCGCGGATACAGGCTTGCTGGCCCGGGGTGCGGCTGCCGGGGGGCTGGGATGAGTACGAGGTGATGCTGCGCGCCATCGTCGGCCAGCAGGTGTCGGTCAAGGGCGCCATCACCATCATGGGGCGGCTGGTGGCACGCACGCAGGAGCAGTTCGGGGTCAGCGCGCTGCCGACCCCGGCACAGCTGTGCGCGCTCAATCTGGACGGCATCGGCATGCCGGGCAGCCGGATCAGGACTTTGCAGGGCATAGCGGCCGCGCTCGCGAGCGGTGAGATCACCCTTGCCACGGCGAGCGACGAGGCGCTGCTGGCGCTGCCGGGCATAGGCCCCTGGACCATCGCCTACTGGCGGCTGCGCACCGGCCAGGATCCGGATGCCTTCCCCGCCTCCGATCTCGTGCTGCAAAAGGCGCTCGGCGGCGGCGTCAAGCTGCCGGTCAAGGAGGTGGAAGCATTGAGCACCGCCTGGCAACCCTGGCGCGCCTATGCGGCGAGCTGGTTGTGGCACGCCATGAGCGAGCAACCCGCGCTGCTGACCGAAGCGGTGACATCACAAGAAAACGAGGAGACAACATCATGATCCGTTATGACTTTCTGGATACCGCCTGCGGCGCGCTGCTGGTCGCCATCGACGACACCGGCCTGCGCCACGTGGACTTCGTGGATGGCCTGCGCACCCTGCCCATTCAGCCTGAGTGGCAGCAAGACAGCGAGGCGCTGGCCCCCTATCTCGCGCAATTTCGGGACTACTTCGCGGGTGAGCTGCAACGCTTCACCCTGCCGCTCGCGGCCCGGGGCACGCCATTTCAGCAGGCGGTGTGGCAGGCGCTGTGCGACATCCCTTATGGCGAGACCCGCAGCTACCGTGACATAGCGCTCGCCATCGGCAAGCCGACCGCCATGCGGGCGGTGGGGGCCGCGAACGGCCGCAATCCGCTGTCGATCATCGTTCCCTGCCATCGGGTGATCGGCCGGGACGGCAGCCTGACCGGCTACGCGGGGGGGCTCCCCATCAAGCAGGCGCTGCTGAAACTGGAAGGCATCGAGCGCTGAATGCAAGGGCTGAGACGGGTCTGCTCCCATGAGCCGTCCTCAGCCGGCATGCGCGGCCGAGCCGACTCACTTGGTCGCCGCTACGAGCAGGCATTCTCCCCCGACCTCAAACCCGCCCGGCGATTCGAAGCGGCCCATAGCGGCCGCGATTTCGTTCCAGATGGACTCCTGCTCCGGCGCGGGCAGGTGCGCCATCATGGCGTTGAGCCCGCCGAAGGCCTCCCGGGCGACCCGCACGTACTCCTCCGCGCTGCCCATGCGATGGGGCACGGGCAGGGCGTGCACTTCTGGGTTTGCGAATCCCGCCTGCCGGAAGAATCCCTCGAGCACCCCGGGCGCCCCCAGACTGAAGGGCCCGGGTTGCCCCACCACCGGGGCAGGGAGCCGTGCGCGGCGGCGAATGATGGACGCGGGCAGGGCCCCCCAATCGTTGCGATCCGCCGTGGAGAACACCAGGACGGCGACCCGGCCACCGGGTTTCAGCACCCGCCGCCATTCGCGCAGCGCGATCAGCGGACGCGGCATGTACATCAGGCCGAGCCGGCACAGGACGGCATCGAAGGCATCGGCGGGCAGCGTCAGTTGCTCGCCATCCATGACCCGCGTCTCCACCTGGCCGAGCCCAAGCGCACCGGCGACCTGGCGCGCCTGCTCCACTATCCCCTCCGCAATGTCGGTCGCCAGCACATAGCCAGCGGGCCCCACCCGGGCGGCGGCACTGACGGCCGGTTCGCCGGCGCCGGCAGCAACGTCCAGGATCCGCTGGCCGGGTGCAATGTGCGCCAGCTCGAGCATCTGGCGGGTCGCCTCGCCATACCAGGCGTCCAGCGTCGGATTCCAGCGTCGCCAGGCCGCGCCGTCCTTGTTCCATTGCGCCCGCTGCGCGCCCTTGTATTGCTCGGCATCGAACGGGGATTGTTGCTCGGCCATCTTATGCCTCCTCTGGCGGGATCCGGGCCACTGGGCGTCATAAAACGATGACCCCAAAATGGCTGATCTTCTGATCCTCTAGTCCATGTCGGCGACCCTTGCCAGGGGACAAGCTCCGGCTCGTCCCGGCAACCGGCATCCCCGTCACTTCACGCGCGGCGCGTCAGGCCCTCGGCGACCCGGGCAGGCCCCAGGCTCTATGATTGAAGAGGCGAGGCGCCGATGGCCTCGCCGCAGATGGAAGCATTTTTCAACTCGCAAAGGAGAGAGCAGATGAAATTCATGCATGCAGTCGTCCTCTCGCTGTCGGCGCTGCTGATGGTCGGCGTCCCCTCCTGGGCCGCCGCTGGCGCCCAGGTAATGACCCAGGCCGATCTCAAGTGGAAGGACATGGGCAACGGCATCGCCGCCGCCCCGGTGTCCGGTGACATGGCCAGCGGGCCGAGCCGGTTCTTCCTGAGGTATCCGGTGGGACTGGTGACGCCAAACCACCATCACGATGCGGATCACTATGTGACTCTGGTATCAGGGGCGGTCACCCTGACGGTAGGAGGCAAGGCATATCACCTCGGCCCTGGCGCCTACTTCGCCCTGACCGACAAGGTGCCCCATGTGGCCAAGGTGGAGGGCAAGGAGCCGGCGGTATTCTTTATCCAGGCGGATGGCCCCTGGAATGTGGTGATGGAGAAATAAGTGGTGTGATCTGCGGCGGGCGCCTGCGGGCCCCGCCGGAGGGGTTCCCAGACGTGGGCGACCCTACTCCCTCCCCCGAGAAGGTGGCATTGAGGCTGACTCAACGCCGCAGCGCCAACCAGCCGTGAAAGCCGAGCGCCTGAAAATAGCGCTGCCCCGCCTCGAAGCCCGAGTCTTGCAACAGTTGCTGAAGTTGGCCTTCCTCGAGGGGGATAAAATCCTCCGCGAGCCGCTGCACCATGCGCTCGCTGGCCGGGCGGGGCAGACCGGCCAGCCGGGCCTGTTGCCCCATCACGGCCCGCTCGACCGGGTCTGCTGGCACCATCAGATCCGCCAACAACAGCGGGGCCCCCCCGTTGAGCTGGCGGGAGATATCGGCAAGCAGCGCCGCCTTGGTGTCATTATCCAAGAAATGCAGCACCAGCAGACAGAGTGCGCCGTCACATTGCAGCGAGGCAGTGGGTAAGTCTCCCAGCAGCCAGCTGATCCGCGCTCCCATCCCCGCCTCGTCGGCCCGCTGACGCGCCAGCGCCAGCATGTCCGCCGAGATGTCCTGGGCGACAAACTGCCAGTCGGGGCAGAGCCGGCCGAGCAACACCAGCTCGCTGCCGGTGCCTACCCCCACCAGCAGCACCCGCGCGCTTGGGCCGAGGCGCGTCATCAGCTGGGCGGCACTCAACTGATGCAGCAACTCATAACCCGCCACCAGCAAGGGAATGCGCTCGTCATAGGCCTGCGCCCCCTCTCCTGCAAACCGCTCCGTCATCTCGCTCTCTCCTCTGGTTGGAGTCCCTTGATAGGGGCTACCGCCGGGAGAAGGTAAAGCACAATCTGAAAGGGTGCGGTTCAGATCAGGGCCGGGGAAAGGAAGGCCCGGGCATGGCGGCTCGGACCCGAAAGGCTGCTTATCTTGCCTTGTTTCTCAGGGCAGGATTGAAGACTCGCTTTGTGGAGGCGGGATTGGCCGCCAACTTAACGACGGGACGGCGGGGGCGACTGACCAGCTCGCCGCCGCAGTTCGGGCAGACATGGTGCAACAGTTGCTCGGTGCAATCGGCGCAGAAGGTGCACTCGAAGGAGCAGATATAGGCGTGGCCGGTGTCGGCGGGCAGGTCTGTGTCACAACATTCACAGCTGGGTCTGAGTTCAAGCATGGGTAACCTCTTGGGAGAACGGAAGAAAAGCGCGGCTCAATCGACTATAAAGAGCCGGGCACCGGCTTGGGTGGAGGATCTATGGGGCTCGGCGTTGTCGGCCACCTGATAGCTCATGCCCGCCGTCAGGGTGAAGACGCGGCCATCCTGCAGCTCGGTGTGCAGCTCCCCTTCGATGCAGAACAGGACGTGGCCCTTGCTGCACCAGTGATCCGCCAGATAGCCAGCGGAGTACTCCACCAGCCGCACCCTCAACTCCCCGAAGTGCTGGGTGTGCCAGAAGGCCACCCCGGTTTCTCCCTTATGCTCGGTGGGCGCTATCTCGGCCCAGTTCGTGGTGCAAAACGGTAAGTCCTTGATGTCCATCGCAACTCCATTTGTCAAAACAAGAGGCATCACCGCAGCAGGGGCAATCAGCATCCGTCGCCCCCCCGCCATGCCGGCTGTAGGCTGGGATGCCCGGACAAGCTAGTCTCCCCATAGTGCCTCCCTGATACTGCCATCGAACCAAGCGCCATAACATACCTATCAAGCTGGTGTTACTAAGGCGGGAAGGAATTGGTTATTAGATAAGTGCTGGCTTGCGATTAATCAGGGCAGGTTTTCGAACATCCGAACAGGCTTCGCTATTCTAACTTTGAATTTTGTAAGTGGTGATGGAGACCTAAAACTTTTGACCTTACCGTTAACGGTAGCCCCTACAGTCCTTGTTCTAGAGGCAATATGGAAAATGCACCGCCCTCAATGCATTACCCGCACCGACAGACTGCTGGCTATATTTTACAATCCATCGATTGGCGTTGGCGCAATTACTCTTCCCCCTTAATCCCAACACTGTTATGTCTGCATCCATCGCACAAGATAGATAAAGAGTGACTGGGCCATCGAAATTAATTTTGATATGGAATAAAAACATTGATATCGTTTAGTAAACCTTAGTCTTTATAAATTTAAACAATCTACGAAACTACTCCCTCCGACACCTCAATCGTCTAACGCATAAATAGATGATGTAGATGGGGGGTGTCCAAAGCAGGAGGGCTATAGGGAAAAAGAATGGGGAGGATAGCGAGGCTGCCGACAACTGCACAATCAATAGCACGAAGTTAAGAACAGCAGAAGCTACCCACGCACCATTAAAACCTTGGCAACGAGCACCGTAGAGAAGCGCATCGTAGAAATTGCAACCAGGGATACTGTAACCTCCGTATTCACTCGTCGTCGCAACCAAGATGCCTCCAAGTGCCCCTGTGAACAGAAATCCCGTATAACCGATAGCAACCCAGTATCTTACGGTTGTGAAAATCGATGAAGTGATGGACTGACTTTGAGGTGCGTACTCTGCCTCTGTGAGCTTGACGGTAGCCAGCAGGATGACGGCCGGAGTGACGATAGCCAACACAAGAATAAACAGTACTATCATTGCATACCTCCGCTACAGGTAAGGATTCTGGCTACCTCCCCCTTTGGATATAGAAATGGCCACATTTTTCATCTGACTTTATCGCCAAACAGGATCACTCGCAGAGAATGCAGCCACGAGGTCCTACACCGCACAGGATAGATAATGACTGGACCATTGAAGCCAATTTGGATATGTAATAACAAATTTAATCTCGCTTGGTAAATATTGGATTTCATAAACTCAGAGCCGCTGGTTTGATAAGCGAGGCGTAATCAGACGTTCGGAAAGAGAATTTTCAGACAGTTCAGTCGAAAACACTCTTCCCTGGAACACTGCACATTTACGCCCCCTCATCCCCAGCCCCTCCCCCATTTTTCAAAAGTAAGTGGGAAAAGGGAGTAGATACCACCGCTGGTAATGGATGGCACTATACAGATTGATCTCCTCTCCCCTAGTAAGGGAGCTAGGGTGAGAGGCCGCAAACGGATTACTTTTTCAAACTCCCCATCACCTGCATCTCGCAGCGGTGGCAGTCGAAGCGCAGGCGGAAGCTGTCCTTGCCCATCTTGAGCTCCAGCGGCTCGGGCTTGAGGCCGGGCACCTCCTTGGGGCAAAGGTTCTGGCTGTAGCGGATGCAATGCTTGGTGATCATCAGCATCACCTCTCCCTCCTCCTTGTTCGCCTCATAGGCAGGGGCGATGCGCTCCACCCCGTGCTCGCGGAAGAAGTCCTCGGCGGCCTTGTTCAGCACGTTGCCAAGGTAGGAGAGCCGATGCTGGGGATAGCTGACGTCCGCCAAGGGAACCCGCCGCTCTGGTCGCCGGTAGCTCGCGAGGCGGGCCGCTTCCAGCGCCGCTATGCCGTCCCGGCGCAGGCCATTGAGCTGGGAGGCGGCAATAAACAGCGGAGAAGTGAACGCCAGCTCAATCTTGCGCGCCACGAACAGGCTGTTGCCGAGCTTGGCGAGCTGATCCCGCGCCTGCTGCAGCGCCCGCTCGGGATTGTCGGCGGGTCGCTTGTCGCACGCCAGGGTGACACAGGCCTCCACCCCCTGCTCGTCGCAGAGCGCGAGCCGCAAGCCGGCGTCGCACTCGGATAGCTGCATATCGACCCGGATGCGACGCTCGGTGCTCGGTTTTTCCAGCAGCTTGCTGAAGGCCTGATCGTGATTGCGGTAGATTTCGGCGCCGACCTTGAGCCCGGGTACGGGCTCCGACAGCAGCAACTGCTTGCCTTCCACCTTGTTCAGCCGCATCCCCACCAGCTCGTCGTTCGGTTTGAAGAAGCCGAGACCGTCGCCGTTGTTGAGGGTCACCGGCTTGCCCTCTATCTCTATGCCGTCCCGGCTGATCTTGCTGACCCGACCGAGGGATTCGCCCAGGTATTTCGGGCTTCTGGGAGAGTCGATCCCCGGCTGGCGACCGTGCAGGAAGTAGTCGGTACTGCCCCGGTTGAAGCTCTTCTTCGGATCCGGCGTGAAGCCGTAGGAGCAGCGACCCGCCGACGCAGCCACCAGATCCGGGCGCCTCTCCAGGATGGCGTCCAGCTTCTGGCGATACCAGGCGGTGACGTTCTTCACGTAGTCCAGCCCCTTGAGCCGCCCCTCTATCTTGAAGGAGCGGATCCCCGCGGCGATCAGCGCCTCCAGGTTGTCGGTCTGATCCATGTCTTTGAGCGACAGCAGGTGGCCGCTCTCCACCAGCACCTCGCCGTCCGGCTTTTGCAGTGAGCAAGGCAGCCGGCACAGCTGGGCACACTCCCCCCGGTTCGCACTGCGGCCGGTGCGGGCATAGCTGATGTTGCACTGGCCGCTGTAGGAGACGCAGAGCGCGCCGTGGATGAAGAACTCCAGCTGCACCGAGGTCTCGGCACTGATGGCGCGGATCTGCTCCAAGGAGAGCTCGCGGGCCAGCACCACCTGGGAGAAGCCCACGTCCTGCAGAAACTTCACCTTCTCCGGCGTGCGGTTGTCGGTCTGGGTGCTGGCGTGCAGCGCTATGGGGGGCAAGTCCAGCGCCAGCAGCCCCATGTCCTGCACGATCAGCGCATCGGCTCCGGCCTCGTAGATCTGGTGGGTCAGGCGCCTGGCCTGCTCCAGCTCGTGGTCGTGCAGCAGGGTGTTGAAGGCGACGAAGACCTGGGCGCCGAAGCGGTGGGCATGGCGCGCCAGCGCTTCTATATCCTCGAGGGAGTTGCCGGCGGCGCTGCGGGCACCGAAGGCGGGGCCGCCCATGTAGACGGCATCGGCGCCATGGTTGATGGCTTCGATGCCGTAGGCGAGGTTCTTGGCCGGGGCCAGCAGTTCGAGGCGATTCTGGGTCTGATCGTGCATAGGTCTGGTTCGCAGGCGGCAGCAAAGGTGCCACTCTAGCGAGGACAGCGCCTCCCTGCCTTGATCCCGCTTAAGATCACCGCAAGATACAGGATTGGATCCGCGGCAACCCCGGAGCAGAAGATGCGGCTCTCGCCGGGCCGAGGCAAGCTTATATGCCCCTCCCTCATCCCCAACCCTTCTCCCGCGAGGGGAGAAGGGAGCAGAGAGATTGCGCGGGCTGCCCTGGCGCCAAACGCGGGTTTAGATCACCACCTTGAGCGCCAGGTCGATCAACATCAGACCGCTGACTTTATCGATGACGAAGGGTTTCGCCTTGCGTCAGGACCGCGATGGCTCGGCCGTGGGAGCACCTCAGATCACGACTTTCAGTGCCAGCCCCAGCAGCACCAGGCCGCTGATCTTGTCGATGACGAAGGACTTCGCCTTGAGCCAGGCGAGCACAGGGCCGCGGGAGAGCACCAAGGCCACCAGCACGTACCAGACAGCGTCTATGCCCCCGGCGGTGAGCATCATGATGATGCCCTCGCGCCAGCCGGTGTCCGCATGGACGAACTGGCTGAACAGGGCGATGAAGAAGATGGCGAGCTGGGGGTTCAAGAAGGCCACCATAAAGCCCTCGAACGCCCCCTGGCGACCCTTCAGTCCATGGCCCTCCTCTTCCGCCCCGCCACTTGCGGGTTTCGCCAGCAACGCCTTGATGCCAAGCCAGGCGAGGAAAGCGGCGCCACCGTAGCGAATGATGTCGAACAGCAGCGGGGTCTGGGTGATCAGCAGCGAGAGGCCGAAGGCGGTGATCAGCGCGTAGATGCCGACCCCGAGCCCATGGCCAAGTGCCGTTACCACCCCATGCCCCTGTCCGCCCTGCACCGTATTGCGGATGATCAGCGCCAGACTGGGCCCCGGGCTGATGGCCCCCATCACACAAATTGCCGCCAGTGCCAGCCAACTCGTCAATTCCATACCCGTTCCTTGCTCACCTGAAAATGGATGTCGGTCCTCAGGTTAAGGGGGACAACATCATGCAAGAAGTGAAAGTTATGAATAGATCCCATAGCCAATGGTGATGAAACAGCACAATCGACTATTTGATACCGGAGTTCAGGGTTATTTAGACCCCGGGGCCTGTTGCCTGTGGCTTTCGCCCCAGGGTCTTGCGGCTCTCGTCGACGGTGCGCTGCAGGTGATCCCGCAGGAAGGGATAGGCCAGCTCCCGAAACCAGCGGTGGGCCGGATCCTGATGATGGCGCTGGTGCCACAGCAGATGATACTGCTGGGAACGGGTGGCGAAGGGCAGATCGCAGAAGCTCAGCTCGTGCTCCCGGGAGAGCTGCCAGGCGATGTGGGCCGGGGTGGTCATCAGGCAGTCGGTGCGCAGCAGCACCTCCACCGCCGCCTGGAAGAAGGGCACCCGGGCAAACCAGCGCCGACTCAGGCCTTGCGGCGCCAGCACCCGCTCCACCGGGCTGTCCTTGTCGCCGCCGCCGCTCACCTGCAGGTGGGGCCAGGCGAGGTAATCCTCCAGGGTCGGCGCCGTGCCGGACAGCGGATGGTGGCGCCCCATCAGGATCACCAGCCTGTCCTCCCCCTGATGCAGGCCGCGGATCTGATCCGGCACCAGATCCGTGATGGTGGAGACCAGATCCAGCTCGGACTGCCACAACTGCGGCAGCTGGCGCTTGTCCCACAGGCTGTATTCGAGGGCCGCCAGGGGCGCGGCTTTGGCCAGCGCCGCGCAGATGTCCGGCAGTATGTGCTGGGCCACATAGTCAGAGGAGGCGAGCCGGAACACCCGCTCGCAGCGGCCGGGCTCGAAGCCGGGCGCCGCGTAGAGCCGGTCCAGCGCGCCGAGGGAATCCGCAAGCTGGGCCGCCAGGCCCTCGGCCCTCGGGGTCAGCAGCCAGCGCTGCCCCTCCCGCACCAGCAGCTCGTCGCCAAATTCGCTGCGCAGCTGGGTCAGCTGCTTGCTGATGGAGGGCTGGCTCAGGTGCAGCAGCTCGGCCGCCCGGCTGATGTTGCGGGTCTCCAGCAAGATCTTGAGGGTCGGCAACAGATTGAGATTCGCTTTGTGCACTAACATCACCTCGGGGAAGAGAGCCGGTCCTGAGCCCCATCTTAGGCCAAGGCGGGGCGCTATTTTAAGCAAAATCACCGCCTTGTTCGCCACTCCCCTCATGCCCCTGCGGTAATATGACCACCAGATGACACTGGTTGACCCCTGCGGCATAATCGTCCGATTGCCCGTCCACGGGCGACTCATAACGAGAAGCGACCACAAGATGAAATACGCCAATATCACCGGCTGGGGCAAGTGCCTGCCCCCCGCAGTGCTGACCAACGACGATCTCAGCACCATCATGGACACCTCGGATGAGTGGATCTATCCGCGCACCGGCATCAAGGCACGCCGGGTTTCTCACGTCAGCACCCAGGCACTGGCCACCCTGGCCGGTCGCCGCGCCCTGGCCTGCGCCGGTCTGGACGCCGCTGAGCTCGATGGCATCATCCTGGCCACCGCCACTCCCGGCACCCTGGTCCCCAACGGCGCCTCCGCGGTGCAGCAAGCCCTCGGTGCCCACCGGGCGGCGGTGTTCGATCTCAATGCCGCCTGCACCGGCTTCGTCTACGCCCTCTCGGTCGCCACCTCTCTGGTCCAGACCGGCATGATGAGCAAGGTGCTGGTGATCGGCGCCGAGCGGCTCACCCAGTTGCTGGACTGGGCCAAACGCGACACCGCCGTGCTGTTCGGTGACGGCGCCGGCGCCGTGGTGATCGAGGCGAGCGACAACGAGTCCGGCCTGATTGCCAACAAGCTCGGCTGCGACAGCGAGGCCCGCGAGATCCTGCACGTGCCGAATTTTGGTACCGATCGGGTGCGTTTTGCCGATATCGACGGCCTCTTTACCTTCAACTTCGAGGGGCAGGAGATCTTCAAGCGGGCCGTACGCGGCATGGGCGAGGCCACCGGTGCCGTGTTGGCTCAGGCCGGCATCACCCCAGAACAGGTCGATCTCATCGTCCCACACCAGGCCAACATGCGCATCATCGAGACCCTGGCCAAGCGCATGAACGCCCCCATGGACAAGGTAATGGTCAACATAGAGCACTACGGCAACACCTCGGCCGCCACCGTGCCCATCGCCCTGTGCGAGGCGTTGGAGCAGGGCCGGGTCAAGCCGAACTCCTATCTGCTGAGCGCCGCCTTCGGGGCCGGCCTGACCTGGGGCGCCGCCCTCATCAAGTGGGGCGACAGAGTCACCCCGATTGCACACTGCGATGCCGAGCTGCCACCCTGTGAGCAGAGCGCGCTGGAGCTGATCGCCCACGCCGTCGCGGGCTGCCAGCAGGCCCGCACCGAGGCCTGAGCCAGGCCGCCACTGCGTGCATAGACAAGACGCTGCGGCATGAACAAAAAGAGGAGCCATCGCTGGCTCCTCTTTTCCATCTCCTCCTTTTGTCTTTGCCGCCTCTTCCCTGCCGCCAATCACCCGTCCATATCCGCGCCTCGGCGGCTGCGCACAGCCCCCTGAAAGTCATTGAAAAGCGTGAATTTTGAGCTGAATAAATCAAAAAATAACCAAACGATATTTTTTTGTCGTCAGAATGGACCTGAGGGGTTCACAACCTTACCGGATCTGGTAGTATGCGGCCTCGCACTTGGGGAGGGGTTCCCGAGCGGCCAAAGGGATCAGACTGTAAATCTGACGGCTCTGCCTTCGAAGGTTCGAATCCTTCTCCCTCCACCATTCAAGTGCGAAAAATCAGGAAAATACCCCGTGGAGGGGTTCCCGAGCGGCCAAAGGGATCAGACTGTAAATCTGACGGCTCTGCCTTCGAAGGTTCGAATCCTTCTCCCTCCACCATCTTCCTGAGCTGTATGAGTTAGGCCTGTAAAAAAAGTAGTACCCCTGTGGAGGGGTTCCCGAGCGGCCAAAGGGATCAGACTGTAAATCTGACGGCTCTGCCTTCGAAGGTTCGAATCCTTCTCCCTCCACCATCCTTCAGAAAACCCGGCCCAGCGCCGGGTTTTCGCTTTTATGGCTAGATGCCATTTGGCACTGTCAGATCTGACAATTGCCCTCCCCCGCTTTTTTCGAAACAGTGGACTCCTCATCGCAAGGAGCGACCTCACATGTTTGAAATCTGGGATGAAACGGGCAAGGAACACGGATTGACCCTGCCCGAACTGCAGCAGCGCCTCTGCACCTATCGGGGTGAGGTCATGGTGCGCTACCTCAATCGTCTCGGCCTGCCGGCGACCCTGTTCCTGACCGTGCAACAGGGGCGGGCCTATCAGCGCTTCAAGGCCGGCACCCCGCCCCTGGACTGGGACTGGCTGGCGCAGTCCATCCATGCTGTGCCTGTCCGTGATGCCGACATTCACCCGAAGAATAATGCCCTGCGTCGGGCGGCCAACTGAGGCTTAGCGTCCCCGCTCTGCCCCAGCGCCCTGGCTGGCCGACCCGCTCTCGGCCAGATAGGCCAACCCCGCCTGCCAGCCCATCTGATAGCCCTGCTCCAGCCTGTCTCTGTCCGTGGTCATGCGGCCGACCCGAAAGCCCGCGGGGGGCACTATGACCCGGATGCGGCAATCCGCCGGCGGCTGGCGGATAAAGTCGATAGCGTCGTTGTAGCTGCGATGACGCACGAGGCTCGCCTCGGCCAGCGCCGGGGTGCGGCGCAGCAGGTGGCGGTGCAGGGCCGGCAAGCGCGGCGCCCTCTTGCGGTAGCCGAGCGGCCGGGACAGCACCACAGTGATCTCCCGCGCCCCCTGCTCGTAGGCGTGGCGCACCGGGATGGAGTCCGCCACCCCGCCGTCAGTCATGGCCTCCCCCCCTATGTGCACGAAGTCGCGATAGGCGAGTGGCACCGAGCAGGAGGCCTTGATCTGCTGCTCCAGCGCCTCTGCACTCCCCCTGAGATAGGCGGCCTGGCCGTCCGAGACCCGGGTGGTGACCACGGTCAGCGGCACCGCACTCTCGGCGAAGTGCGCGAGATCCAGCCTGATCTCGCGGATAGTGATCTCCCACAGCCAGTCGAGATCGAGCCAGTGGCCGCCGCGCAGGAACTTGGCCAGGCTGATGAACTCGGGGCGACAGGAGTAATCGGTGATGACCCTATGGTTGCGCCCCTGCTGACCGGCCAGATAGGCCGCCAGGTTGACCGCCCCCGCCGAGACCCCGATGCAGTGATCGAAGGCCGTCTTCCCCTTCGCCAGAAAGGCATCCAGCACCCCGGCGGCGAAGATGCCGCGCATGGCGCCCCCCTCGACCACCAGGGCCGTTTGCTGCCGACTCATCCCGCCTCCCTCTCATTTCAATGGTGAATAGATTCATATCCTGGTTCATTCACAGCAGGATTGACTGTCGCCCCCTGGGTGGCCTCAGGTTCCGACTATGGCCGCCCGGTTTAGTGGCACTTTTTATGGCGTTTTTCATGGCACTTTGTGAATGGACACACAGTTTGGCTCATTCAGAGCCGACGATCCGGCTTGGATCCCTATAATGTCCGCGCCTCACTTGACCCTACAGAGGCATAACATCTTGATGCTACGGAATATTACAATGAAAAACATCAACAAAACCCTGGTCGCCGCTGCCATTTCCCTCGGAATGCTGGCAGGCTGTAACAGCCAAAATGACTCAGAGACCCCGATCCCCATGGTTCGCTTCGCGACTTTCAACCTCTCCTTCGATCGCACCGCTGCCGGCATGTTGAGCGCCGAGCTGGCGCTGGACCGCGCCGCCCAGGATGCCCTGCTCGCCCGCTACCAAGCCGGTGACGGCAGCCTCAGCCAGACCGAGATCACCCGCGCCAAAGACGTGCAGCAGATCCGCAATATCGCCGAGATAGTGCAGCGTACCCGCCCGGATGTGTTCCTGCTGAACGAATTCGACAACGACGGCAAGGGCGAGAGCAGCGCCGATCTGCAGGCGTTCAACGACAACTACCTGGCCCACCCGCAACACGCCGAGGTGCAGGCCATCAGCTACCCGGTGATGCAGAACTTTGCCACCAACACCGGCCTGATGAGCGGCCAGGATCTCAACCTGGACGGCAAGGTCAGCAGCGGGCCGGACGATGCCTGGGGCTTTGGCAACTACCACGGCCAGTACGCCTTCGCGGTAATGTCGAAATATCCCATCGACACCAAACAGATCCGCACCTTCCAGCACTTCAAGTGGAAGGACATGCCCGGCGAAGTCAACCCCGTCATCGACGACTGCAACAACCCCAAGGCGCCGATCCCGGCCGGCCGCCAGTGTGGCGAGCCCTGGTATGACGCCGCGGCCTGGGCCCAGTTCCCGCTCTCCTCCAAGAACCACGCGGACGTGCCGGTGCGGGTCAAGACCGCCAAGGGGGAAGAAGTGATCCACTTCCTCATCTCCCATCCGACCCCGCCCATCTTCGGCAACGCGGCGCGCCACAACGTCAAGCACAACAGGGCCGAGGTCGCCTTCTGGCAGGACTATGTGGAAGCCGCCAGCTACATGGTGGATGACGCGGGTAAGGCGGGTGGCTTGGCCGAGGGCGCTCGCTTCGTCATCGCCGGGGATCTCAACGCCGATCCCCAACTCGGCGACGGGGATCTGACCGCCATCCAGGACTTGCACAACCATGTGCTGGTCAACCAGGCGGTCACCAACGGCGCCCTCATTCCGGTGAGCCAGGGGGGTCCCGAGTGCCTCGCCAGCCAGCCGGATCAGTGCAAGCGTAACAACAACAGGCCGACCCCGGAGCGCATCACCAGCAGCAGTGGCCTGCAGCTCGATCACCTGATCCCCTCAGCCAACCTCAATGCGGTGGCCTCGGGGGTGTTCTGGCCCGCCAGCTTCGAGCCCGGCTACCACCTGGTGTATGACGCCAAGCTAGGCATCGCCAAGGGGGTCAGCTCGGATCACCGCCTTGTGTGGGTGGACTTCGAACTGGACAAGTGATCCAAGGGATCCACTCAATGAAAAGCGGGGCCATGATGGCCCCGCTTTTTTGTTTCTGGCGCTACACCAGCTTGTCGACCCGGGCCGGCAGGCCCTGGCGCGCCGAGGAGCCGATGGCCCAGTCCACCAGGGGGTAGCGGCCGTGGCGGCTGGGATCCAGCACCGCCAGATCGTTGAGGTTGACCCCGGCCCCGCGCAAGGGGCTGGCGACTACCTCCTTGCCGTCTACCCAGTGCGCCCGCGCCCCCAGCTCCTTGTGACCGAAGCCGTGCTCGATGGCGATGGCGTCCCTCTGCACCCCGGCCACGCACTCGGCCACCCCGATCACGCTGCCATTGGGGGTGCTGACCCGCACCCTGTCCCCGCTTTCTATGCCTAAGCGCGTCGCCGTCTCTGAGTTGAGCCGCACCCGGTTGCTGGGGTTCACCTGGCGCAGGCGATCCGAACCTATGCTCATGGAGCTCATGGTGTGGGACTTGTAGCTGGTGAGCAGCAGGGGCCACTGGGCCGGCTTGAACGCCTCGCTCAGCGGCGTGCCATCGGCGAGCTGGGCCAGGAAGAAGCGCGGGGTGCCGCTCAGGAACTGGCCGCTCTGGCTGTGACGGCGGCTGCCCACCGCCGGGTTCCACAGCATCAGGGGCTTGGGCCAGCGCTTGCTCGGCTGACCCGCCTCGTCGCGCCCCTTGGCGACCGGCTCGAAGCGCCCGCCCCTGGCGTAGAGATAGGCGGCGCGGCTCGCCTCCTCCGCGCTCAGGGTGGCGTTGAGGGTGGGCAGGATCCGCTCCACCCCGGACCAAGCGAGGTCTTCAGCGCCGATGGGAGGCACCGGCTGGCCGAGGTAGGCGACGTTGGCCGCCCCGTAGAGGGAGAAGTCCGCCGCCTTGTTGAGCCCATGCAGCTTGCCATCCGCCCCTTTCAGGGCCCCCTCACCAAAGCCCGGCAGGCCGAGGCGTTTCGCCACGGCGATGAGGAAAGACTCCATGCAGACCGGATCCCCCGAGGCTGTCTTGACGACGCGAGGCTCGATCACAGGCCAGCGGCCGGTGGAGACCTTGGTCATGACCCCGTGCCAGGCGGTAGCCCAGCCCCAGGACTCGTAGGTCAGGGTGTCAGGCACTATGTAGTCAGACAGCGCCGAGGATTCGTTGATGAAGCTGTCGATGCTGATGAACAGCGGCAACACGCTCGGGTCTTTGAGCTGTTCACCTATGGCCTGGTGCAACCCCGCCTGACCGTAGAGCGGGTTGCCCATGTGGTTGATCCAGGCCTTGGCGCGGTAGGGGTAACCGCTCACCGCCGCGGTCAGGTGCTCGCCGAGCAGCGGGCCCGAGATGGGGAACCAGGGCTCGTGGGCCGGATAGGGGTTCTGCCCCGCCTCTTTCTTGCGACGATATTCGGAGGTCTTCTCGTAGGGGAACTTGGAGCGGGAGAGGAAGACGCCGGCGGGTTTCACCATGCCGGGGAAGCTTTCCAGATCGTAGCGCGGCCCGCTCCCGAAGGGATCGAACTTGCCGCCGCTCGCCACCGCGCCGCCCTTGGCGTTGAGGTTTCCTATCATGGCGTTGAGCATCATGATGGCCCAGGCCGTGTAGAAGCCGTTGGCACTCATGGTGCCGCCGTGGGTGATCACCGCCGCCCGGGTGCCGTGGCTGGTGAACTCCCGCGCCAGCTCCTTGATGTCGGCCACCGGCACGGCGCACTCGGCGCTGTATTGCTCGAGGCTGTGCTCCCGGCTCGCCTCGGCCAGCAGCTGGAAGCTGCTCTTGACCGCCAACTCCCCGCCCGGGGTCGGGATGCTGCGCGCCACCCAGAGCCGGGCCCGCTCACACTGGCTTGCGGGTGTCAGCGCGTCGCTCCCCTCTTCGACCACCAGCACGGCATCCCCCTCGCCATAGGCTTCACCGCTGTGGGGCAGCCCCAGATCGCTGGCGTGCAGCATCTGGCCGAAGCGGGGGTGCGACTCGTCACTTATCACCAGATGGCTGGCGTTGCTGAAACCGCGATAGCCGGCTCGCTCGGCCGCTTCTGCGTTGGGTGCCGCCAGGAAGGGCTCGGCGTAGCGGTCGTTGTCGATGATCCAGCGCAGCATGGCCAGGGCCAGGGCCGAGTCGGTGGCGGGCCTGATGGGCAGCCAGCGGTTGGCGGGGGCAGACGGCATGTTCACCGTGTTGGGCAGGCTGGGCGCCACCACAACGTAGGAGAACGGCTTGCCCTCCCGCGCCCGGTTCGCCGCCAGCTGGCGGGACTGGCGTTTGAAGGGGTTGCCGGACTGCTGGGGTGAGGTGCCCATGAACAGCAGGAAATCGCTCTCGTCCCAGTCGGGCTTGAGGTGGGCGTTCTTCTCCAGATCGTCCAGCAGGGCGCCGGCCCCGACCCGGAACGACAGGCCGCAGTAGGCGCCGTGGTTCGCGAAGTTGCGGGTGCCGAAGCCGTTGAAGGTGAAGCGCTTGATGAAGGCATCTCGCCCCTCGTCCGAGGCGTTGCTCACCAGCAGCTGGTTGGCCCTGGGGCCATATTCCGGGTTGGCGGGATCGAGCGGCTCGGCGAGGTTGCGGATGGCCCTGAGCCCCTCGACGCTGCCCTCCCCGAACAGATCGCCCCCCTCCACCACCTCTTGCACCAACTGCTCAAACGGAATGCTCTGCCAGCGGCCGCTGCCACGGGGGCCGACCCGCTTGAGGCAGCGGGTGACCCTGTGCGGGCTGTCGAGCTGCTCCAGCATGGCGTTGCCCCGGGCGCAGGCGGTGGAGCGGCCATCCAGGCCCCCTTCCTGATAGCCGCTGGTAGCGATCAGCGCCTGCTTGACCGGCGTCTTGAAGTCGATGTGATGCAGGGCGGAGAGCGGGTGATAAGGGTTGCCGAGGATCCGCACTATCTTGTCGCTCTCGTTGTCGATGCGGGCCCGCACCCCGCACAGGGTCCAGCAGCCGAGGCACATGGTGTTGGCCAGCCGCTGGGCCGGGTTGGGGTGGATCTCCCCCCGCTCATCGACCCTGTACTCCACCGCCAGGGAGTTGCCGTGGATGGGATCCCGGGTCGGCTTGCCCGAGCTGCCGGTGGCCACCCCGCTCACCACCTGTTTGAGGGTATCGCTGTAACCGGCCACGAACAGCCCCGTGCCCCCGGCGATGGCGGCTCCCTTGAGAAACTTGCGTTTGCTGTGATCCATCAGATTGCCTCGCGAGCGGAATGAGTGGTGGATGCCTGGGTGGCGGATGCTTGGGTGACGGATGGCAGAGCCGGGGCGCGCACCAGTTCGGAGAGCGCCACCAGCAGGGCCAGCAGCAGGCCGAAGGTGCCGAGGATGCCGAGCACCCCGGCCGGCCCCCAGGCGATCTGGTAGACATAGACGCCGGCGCCATATTTCGGTGCCAACTGCCCCTGAATGAGCACCAGCCAGCGCAGGCCCCACACCAGGTGCAGCGCCAGCAGCGCCACGCCCCAGGATTGCAGACGGGGGGAGAGTCTGTGCCCCGCCAGCAGCAACAGGCCGAGCAGGCCCAGGGTCAGCAGCAGCCAGTGGGCCGCCAGCCGCCAACTCGGATCGAGCCGATAGAGGGCACTCGCCTCCGCCGCCGAGGCGCCGCCGAGCAGGGCCCAGCCCAGCAGGGAGAGCGCGAGCAGGGCCAGGGTCGGGCGGATCTGGCGCAGCAGCCCCGCCTCGGTGTGCCCCTGCCAGCCCGCCAGCAGCCGGTTGAGCAGCAGCAGGGCGCTCTGGGCCGCCAGCACGGCGCTCAGCGCCAGCAGCCAGGGCAACCAGGGGGTATGCCAGAGCGGGCGCGCCTGCACCGCCATGGTCTCGAGCCCGGTGTAGAGCGCTATGCTGAGCCCGCTCAAGGCCGCCATCAGGGCAAGCGGCTTGCGCCAGCGCTCGCCGGACCAGTTCCCCAGGCAGAGCAGCCGGGCCAGGGCGGCGACCCTGTCATGCTCCTCCCCACGCCTGGCCAGGTTCGGCCTTATCAGCAGCCAGCCCAGCCCCATGCTGAGCAGGCTGAACAGCGGCAGCAGGTAGGCGCCATACCACATGATGGAGCCGAAGCGGGTCTGGACGTAGAAGTGCCAGGCCCGGGCCGGTTGGTGCAGATCCGCGGTCAGGGCTATGGGCGCCACCAGGCCGGCCCCCATCATCAGCACGGCGGCCAGGGTCTGCAGCCGCCGATCCGGCGCCTTGCGCCACAGGCTCGCGGCGCCGAGCCAGAGGGCCCCATAGGCGAGACCTATGAGGAAGAAATATTGCACCGCCCAGGGCAGCCAGGTGATGGGTTGATCCGGGGCCAGCAGTTCGTTAATGGTCATGGGCTATCTCCTTGCCGTCGTCGCCAAGCAGGGTGCGCTGCGCCGGATGGCCGTCGATCTTGCTGACAAAGGCCTCATCCATGCCCAGATAGAAGACCCGCGGCTGGGTATGGGCCTCGGGCTTGAGCACCTTGAGGGCGGATTCGTGCTCGCGCAGCAGCCGGCTGATCTGGCTCTTGGGATCGTTGAGATCCCCTATGATGCGCGCTTCGCCGACGCAGCTCTCCACGCAGGCGGGCAACAGCCCCGCCTCCAGCCGGTGGGCGCAGAAGGTGCACTTGTCGGCGGTGTTGGTCTCATGGTTGATGAAGCGGGCGTCATAGGGGCAGGCCTGCACGCAGTAGCCGCAGGCGACACACCAGTCGTTGTTGACCACGACGATGCCGTCGTCCCGCTGGAAGGTGGCGCCGGTGGGGCAGACATCGAGACAGGCGGGCTCGGCGCAGTGGTTGCAGAGCCTGGGCAGCATGAAGAGGGAGGCAGGGGCCTCGAGGGCCGCCACCTCGCTCACCTCGTACTGGCTGACAGTAGTGCGGAACTGGCCGAGGGGGGGCTGATTCTCGATGGTGCAGGCGACGGTGCAAGCCTGACAGCCGACGCAGCGGCGCAAGTCAATCAGCATGCCGTAACGCTTGCCGGGATCGCCCCGGCCTATGGCTGGGCGGGCACCCGGGGCGGCATGGCGCGGGCTCCTGGCTTGAGCGACGGGGATCAGGGCCGCCCCGGCGGTGATGGCGGCAATGCCGGATAACAATCGGCGCTTGCTGGGCTCCATGGACTATTCCTTCTGCTGGCTTGCCTAGGGGGCAAGCGTGGGGATGAGGCCATTGTCCCCGCCACAAAAATCCGTCTCTATTGTGGTTTTCCACATAGCGGGGGCCCCCTTGATCCAGCGCAAGAAAAGCGGCGGGCCTCTGGCCGAACTGTGACGGGCCCCCCATTGCACGCCCGACAGGGGGTCAAGCCGGCCCCTGATGCCCCTCCCGGTGATAGACTGGCCGCCTATGTTCGCGCCCCTGTTCCTCCAACCCTCGCCATCGTTCCGGTGCCAGCGGCTGAGCTGGCTGCTGTCCTGCCTGCTGCTCTGGCTGATGGCCCTGCCCGCTTTGGCCGCACCCGAGCCGAGCCACCCTGTGTCCGTATCAGTCCAAGCAGAGCCGGTGCGAGTCGGCGTGCTGGCGACTCGCGGCCTCCCCCTCGCCCGACAGCAGTGGCAACCGCTGATGGACTGGCTGGAGCAGAGGGTACCGAGCCAGCACTTCACGCTGGTGCCGCTGGAGCTCGACGGGCTGGCCGAGGCCGTCGCCGGGGAGCGGCTGGACTTTGTCATCACCAACCCGGGCCAGCTGGTCAGCCTGTCACGCCAGTATCCCCTCGCCTGGCTCGCGACCCTGAGGAGCCCGGACGGCGGTGACAACCTCGCCATCGGCGCCGCCCTGGTGGTGCGCGCCGACGCCCCCTTCCAGGGCTGGCAGGATCTCAAGGGAGAGGCGGTCGCCGCCGTGTCCCAGGAGGCCTTCGGTGGTTATCTCGCCTACCGTTTCGAGGCATACCAGCAAGGTGTACGGATAGATGACTTCTTTTCAGCGATAAACTTCACCGGATTCCCGCTGGATAGACTGATCTCCCAGCTGCAGCGCAAGGCGGTGGCCGCCGCCATAGTGCCGGTCTGCCAGCTCGAACGCATGGCCCAAGAGGGCAAGATTTCCTATGCGGATTTTCGGGTGCTCGACCAGCAGGCCGCCACCAGCCTCGGTTGCCAGAGCTCGACCCGGCTCTACCCCAACTGGTCCATCGCGAGCACGGAGCGGGTCTCCCCCACACTGGCGTTGGCGGTCACCCGCGCCCTGTTCGCCCTGCCCCCGGACAGCGAAGCCGCCCGTGCCGCCGACTCGGCGGGCTGGACTGTGCCCACCAGCTCCCTCGCCATCGACCGCCTGCTCAAGGAGCTGGATCGCCACCCCCTGCAGAGCCCCTGGTGGCAGGAGGCCTGGCACTGGCTACGTCAGCATCAAGAGTGGGGCTGGGGCGCCCTGCTGCTGCTGGCACTGCTCGGCGGCCACCACCTGCTGCTGCAACATCTGTTCAACCGCAGCCAGCGGCGGCTGCTCAGAGCCCGCCACCGGCTCGATGAGCAGGCGCGCCAGCTCGAGCAGGCCAGGCGCCTCGCGGAGCTCGGCGAGCTCGGCGCCAACATGGCCCACGAGATCAACCAGCCCCTGACAGCCATCGCCGGCTACAGCCAGGGCGCCCTGCGGCGTATCGCGAAACAAACACAAGCCCCGCAGGATCCCGCCCTGACCCTGGCCCTGGAGCAGATAGGCCAGCAGGTAGAGCGCATCAGCCAGACCATAGGGCGGCTGCGATCCCGCTGGCAGAAGCGGCCCCGCAGCCCTGAGCCCACGGATCTGGTGGCGCTGATGGCCCGGCTGACGCCGCTGCTGGAGCAGATGCTGGCGCCGCTCGGCGTCGAGCTGATCCTCCGTTGGCAGGGCCAGCCACGCCGGATCCTGCTGGATGGCACCGGGGTGGAGCAACTGCTGGTGAACCTCGTCAAGAATGGCGCCGAGAGCGCGGCGCAAACGGAAGAGACAGAACCCAGGGTTGAGCTGCGAATCGCCTTCGAGCCGGATCGGCTGCGGCTGGAGGTGCAGGACAACGGCCCCGGCCTCACGGCCTCCCAGGCCCAGCTGCGGCAGGCGTTTTACAGCAGCAAGGCCGATGGCATGGGGCTCGGCCTCGCCATCTGCCGGGACGTGGTGGAGTTTCACCGCGGCCACTTCAGCCTGAGGGACGCCCAACCCCGGGGCTGCCTCGCCCGGGTCGAGCTCCCCGTCCCGCCACCGGAGGCCGATGCCTCCCAACCCCCGAGGAACTGACATGTCGACCACAGACCAACTCCCGCTCTATCTGGTCGATGACGATAGGGCCGTGCTCGACTCCCTTTGCTTCATGCTGGAGAGCTGCGATCTGGCGCTCAGCTGCTTTGACGATGGGGAGCGCTTCCTCGCCGAGGTGGCGCTCCACCAGCCCGCCTGCCTGATCCTGGATTGCCGCATGCCGGGGCTGTCGGGCCCCGAGTTGCAGCAGCGGCTGAAGGAGGCCCAGAGCCCCATCGCCATCCTCTTTCTCACCGGCCACGGGGACGTGCCCCTGGCGGTGGAATCCTTGAAACAGGGGGCGGTCGACTTCCTGCAAAAACCGGTGCAGCTCGCCCCCCTGCTAAGTGCCATCGAGCGGGCCTGGCAAGCCACGCAAGCGGCGGCAACCCACCTTGAACACCAGCGTGCCTACCGTCGCCTCACCCCTCGCGAACACCAGCTGTTGCAGCTCATCGCCCTGGGCCACAAGAACCAGCAAATCGCGAGCAGGCTCTGCATCTCGGTGCGCACCGTCGAGGTGTGCCGCGCCAGCCTGATGCGGCGGCTCGAGGTCGACTCCCTGGCCGAGCTGATGCTGCTCTATGCAGACGTCCATTCGGCGCCCTGATGGCAGGGGGCCATCCGGCCAAAAAACACG
The DNA here is from genome assembly GCF_022549315.1 of Aeromonas sp. MR16. Lineage (NCBI taxonomy): Bacteria > Pseudomonadati > Pseudomonadota > Gammaproteobacteria > Aeromonadales > Aeromonadaceae > Aeromonas > Aeromonas sp. MR16. The sequence continues at coordinate 166,038 of NZ_JAKZFK010000003.1, forward strand.
CACTCCGTCGGCCGCCGGACACAAAACGCGGTGAGATCACACACTTGGCGGCGCTATGGGGGTATGGTGCCCCCTCTCTTTTTCAGAACCTGTTCACGAGCTGTGACGAGAGGTCGTCAGCAAGGTAAAGCGCAGCGCAGGAACCGGAGCGTATAGATATACGTGAGGATGCCGAGCAGCACATGAGCCTTGATCACGGCCTCACAGTAAGATCGTGAATAGGTTATCAGGGTCAGTTGACCCTGCGCCTTTCGATATCTAGGAGTCACTATGGAACTGCTTCTTCTGAGCAACGGTAAAGCCACCGAATACCCTGGCCTGCTGGGCTGGGCCCGTGAGCGGGTGCAGAGCCTGCTCGCCCGCAAACAGGTCAAGCGCATCCTGCTCATCCCCTACGCGGTGATCCGCAGTGACTGGGACGCCCGCGCCAATGAGCTCGGCGAGAGCCTGGGAGTGGAGGCCATCAGCATCCACCAGTTCGACGATCCGGTGGAGGCTATCAATCAGGCCGATGCCATCTTCATCAGCGGGGGCAACACCTGGCGCCTGAACCAGCTGCTGCACGAATATGGCCTGGTGGTGCCGATCCAACGCGCGGTGCGCGAGCGCGGCGTGCCCTATGTGGGCTGGAGCGCCGGTTGCAACGTGGCAACCCCGAGCATTCGCACCACCAACGACATGCCGGTGTGCAACGCCGCCGTGCTGCCGGCCCTCGGCCTCTTCCCCCAGCAGATCAATCCCCACTATCTGGATGCCAGCATCAGCGGTCACATGGGGGAAACTCGGGACGAGCGCCTCGCCGAGTTCTGTGCCATCAACCCGAGCGAGCACGTGGTGGCCCTGCGCGAGGCCAGCCTGCTCCAAATAAGTGGCGAGACCATCGAATACTGGAGCGCCCGCGGCGAGGGCTTCAAGATCTTCAAGCACGGCGAGACGCCTCAGGAGTTTATGGACGCCACTCCGCTGGCCAGGCTAACCCCCTTCGCCCCCAAGGTGTGACGACGTAGGCGTGACACGCACATGATGAAAAGAGGGATGGCCTGAGCCATCCCTCTTTTTTATCCGCGTTTAACCGCGAGACGCCAGGGCAACCCCCTATTCCAGGATCGCCATCTCGTCGCGCTTGCCGGTACCCCCCTTGGGGGTCTTGAGCAGCACCACCAACGGGATGGCGCACAGGGTCACCCACATCATCAAGCGGAAGTCCTGCAGATAGGCGAGCAGGCTGGCCTGACGAGTCACCTCACCGTTGAGCATGGCGAGCCCCTTGGGGGTCATCAGCGCCGCCGCCCCCATTCCCTGCTGCAATCCTGTGTTGAAGGGGGTGATGTAGGAGGCGAACACCTCGTGGTTCATCTGGGTGCGCTGGGCCAGATAGGTGATCACCACTGAGATGCCGATGCTGCTGCCGATGTTGCGCACCAGGCTGAACAGCGCCGTCCCCTCGTTGCGATAGCGCGGCGCCAGAGTCGCGAAGGTGATGGTGGAGAGCGGCACGAAGATGAAGCCGAGCCCCAGCCCCTGCACTATGCCGGTGCGCACTATGTCCCAGCTGCTGATATCGGTGTTGAACAGGGTCATCTCCCACATGGAGAAGCTGGTGAGCAGCAACCCGGTCAGGATCAGGTAACGCACATCCACCCGGCCCGACAGCCTGCCCACCAGCATCATGGCGAACATGGTGCCGACCCCGCGCGGGGCGAGCAGATAACCGACGTCGATGACCGGATAGCCCATCAACCCCTGCATGAAGGGGGGCAGCAGGGTCATGGTCGCCAGCAGGATGATGCCGATGATGAAGATGAACACCAGCCCGACGCTGAAGTTGCGATCCTTGAACAGGGCCGGCTCTATGTAGGGGTGCTTGTGGGTGAAGATGTGCACCACGAACAGGTAAAACGCCATCACCATCAAGATGGTCTCGATGACGATCTCCGGGCTCGCGAACCAGTTCTGGGACTCCCCTCTGTCCAGCGCCATCTGCAGCGCCCCTATCCCCAGACTGAGCAGGGCGAAACCCAGCAGATCGAAGCGGCGGCTCGCATCGAGCCTGGTCTCCTCGATGAAGGCGGCGAGGCCGAACCAGGCCAGCAGGCCGAACGGCAGGTTGATGTAGAACACCCAGCGCCAGTTGTAATACTCGGTCAGCCAGCCACCCAGGGATGGCCCCAGGATGGGGCCCACCATGACACCTATGCCCCAGAGCGCCATGGCGGAGCCGTGTTTCTCCGGCGGGTAGGTGTCGAGCAGCACCGCCTGGGAAAGGGGCACCAGGCTGGCGCCGAAGATCCCCTGCAACAGGCGGAACAGCACTATTTGATCCAGGCTCTGGGCCGCGCCACACAGCATGGAGGCGACGGTGAAGCCCGCCACCGACCACATGAACAGCCTTTTACGGCCGATCCTCGCCGAGATGAAACCGGTCAGCGGCATGAAGATGGCCGCCGCCACTATGTAGGAGGTCAGCACCCAGGAGATCTGATCCTGGGTGGCCCCCATGGCCCCCTGCATGTGGGGCAGGGCGACGTTGGCGATGGTGGTGTCCAGCGCCTGCATGATGGTGGCCAACATCACCGACAGGGTGATGAAGCCACGCTGGGAGCTTTGATCGGCCCCCTGATGGCTTTGCGTTGTCATATCAACCTCAGAATGACCAGCCCAGCAGGCTGCGTTTGTGGCCGGTGTCGATCTTGGTCATGGCGCTCAGGCCCGCCCGCAACACGGGCTGATCCGTCACCTCATCGAGCTTGATCCGCACCGCCACCCGCTGGGCGATCTTGACCCAGTTGCCGGTGGCGTTCTGAGCCGGGATCACCGAGAACTCGGAGCCGGTGGCCGGGCTCAGGCTCTGCACCACCCCGTGCCAGCGGGCATCGGGATAGGTATCCACGCTGATGTCCACCTGCTGGCCTGGCTGCACATGGGTCAGTTCTGTCTCGGTGAAGTTCGCCTCTATCCAGGGGCTGTCCGTCTCCACCAGCATCATGGCGGTCATGCCCACCAGGCTGTATTGGCCGGGCTTGGGCAACTGGCTGGCGATGCCGTTGGCGGGGGCATAAATCTTGGTGCGGGCGAGATCCAGCTTGGCCTTGGCGAGACCGGCCGCCGCTTCCTGATAGGCGGGTTGCTGCTCGACCGGCAGGTTGACGTCGCCGTTCAGGGAGGCCTCTATCTGCTTGAGCCCCTCTTCCAGCGCCACCTGTTGCTGGGCGGTCTGGATGGTGAGCTGGCGCGCATCATCATAGTTGGCGGTGGAGGTGAAGTGCTTGGCCACCAGATCCGCCTGACGGTGCTCCTCTTTCAGGGCATAGGCATGACGGGTGCGGGCCACGTCGATCTCCGCCTGCTGACCGCGATAGCTGGTCTGCAGCGCCACCAGATCGGTGCGCACCTTGGCCAGCTCCGCCTCGGCCTTGGTCACCGCCACCTGGAAGGATTCAGGATCCAGCTCGAACATCAGCTGGCCAGATGTGACCTGCTCGTTCTCGCCGACATAGACCTTGGCCACCCGGCCCAGCACCTCGGTACTGATGGGCACCTTGTCGGCCTTCACGTAGGCGTTGTCGGTCTCGACGTAACGGCCACCCAGCATGTAGATGGCGCCTATACCGAGCAGGGCCAGCGCCGGTACCACCACCAGCAACAGCAGGCGGGTCCGGCGGCGGTTGGCGTCGGGGCTCGGGGCAACGGGGCTCGGTGAGACGAGGCCCTGGGAGGAGGGAGAAGTGGCATTCATAAAAACGCTCCGCTAATGGTGCTTGAAGGAGAAAGGATCAGGAGTGGGAGAGATTGGTGCGCAGGGTCTTGAGGGAGTCGCAGAGCGAGCGTGTCGCCTCCTCTCCCAGCTCGCCGATGGCGCGCTGATGCACCGCCGCCGAGGCCTGCTTGATCATCGCGAGATAGGGGGTCGCCGCCTCGGTCAGATAGAGCTGATAGGCCCGTCGATCGCTGGGATCGTTGCGTCGCTCCACCAGGCCGTTCTCGGCCAGCTGATCGAGCTGCCGCGCCAGGGTGATGGGCTGGATATCCAGCCGCTCCGCCAACTCCACCTGGCGGATCCCCTCATCGCGGGCGATATGGACCAGGGCGCGCGCCTGGGCCAGGGTCAGGCAACTGCCTTCCAGCTGCTGCTGGAACTGACGGCGCATCAGGCGCTGCACGTCGCCGATCAGGAAGCCGATGGAGTCGGGTTGTTTGTTCATCATAGCCAACCTATATAATAAGCTTTACTTATTATATGCAAGGCGCAGAAATAAGCAAACTGGCCTCGGCCGCCCTTTATGGTCATGCTAGGGAACACCCAATCGGCAGGAGAGCGCGGATGAACATCAGGATGGAAAGAGACAGCCTGGGGGAGATAGCCGTCCCGGCGGACAGACTGTGGGGCGCCCAGACCCAGCGCTCCCTGCATCACTTCAACATCTCGGGGGAGCGCCAGCCCAGGGAGATCATCCTGGCCCTCGCCCGCATCAAGGCGGCCTGCGCCCGGGTCAACCACGATCTCGGGCTGCTGCCGGCGCGCAAGGCCCAGGCCATCATGGCCGCCGCCGACGAGATCCTGTGCGGCCAGCACGGGGAGGAGTTTCCGCTGATGGTGTGGCAGACCGGCTCGGGCACCCAGACCAACATGAACCTCAACGAGGTGCTGGCGAACCGGGCCAGCGAGCTGCTCGGCGGCGCCCGGGGCGAGGCACGGCTGGTGCACCCCAACGATGAGGTGAACAAGAGCCAGTCCAGCAACGACGTCTTCCCGAGCGCCATGAACCTGGCCGCCGTCATCGCCATCACGGGGCAGTTGCTGCCGGCGCTGGTCACCCTCAAGGAGACCCTCGCCAGCAAGGCCGCCGCCTTCGACGACATCGTCAAGATTGGCCGCACCCACCTGCAGGATGCCACCCCCCTCACCCTGGGGCAGGAGATCTCCGGCTGGGTCGCCCAGCTCGAACATGGGGAGCGCCACCTGCGCGCCGCCCTGCCCCACCTCTATGAGCTGGCACTCGGCGGCACGGCGGTGGGCACAGGGCTCAACTGCCCCCCCGGCTTCGCCGAGGCGGTGGCCAAGACCCTCGCCGAGCAGACGGGCCTGCCACTGGTCAGCGCCCCCAACAAGTTCGAGGCGCTGGCGGCGAGCGATGCCCAGGTCCATGCCCACGGCGCCCTCAAGACGCTGGCGGCGTCCCTCATGAAGATCGCCAACGACGTGCGCTGGCTCGCGAGCGGCCCCCGCAGCGGACTCGGGGAGCTGATCATCCCCGAGAACGAGCCCGGCTCCTCCATCATGCCGGGCAAGGTCAACCCGACCCAGAGCGAGGCACTCACCATGCTGTGCGCCCAGGTGATGGGCAACGACGTGGCCATCAACATCGGCGGCGCCAGCGGCAACTTCGAGCTCAATGTATTCAGGCCCATGATCGCACACAACTTCCTGCAGAGCGTGCGGCTGCTGGCGGACGGCATGAAGAGCTTCAACGAGCACTGCGCCCTCGGCATCAGTCCGAACCGGGCCCGCATCGACGAGCTGCTGGCCAGCTCCCTGATGCTGGTGACGGCGCTCAATCCCCACATCGGCTACGACAAGGCGGCCGAGATCGCCAAGCACGCCCATCACCAAGGGCTGAGCCTGAGGGAGGCCGCCATCGCCTCGGGCCACCTCACGGCGCAGCAGTTCGATGCCTGGGTGGTGCCCGCTGACATGGTGGGGCGCAGCAAATAAGGCCAGAAGCAGGCTATATAGATAAAAAGGGCGCCATGGCGCCCTTTTTCATGATAACCCCGCTATCAGGTCTTGCTCTGGCAGTTGAACATCCAGTGGGTGCCAAACTTGTCGACCAGAGATCCGAAGTAGTCCCCCCAGAACATCTCCTGCAACGCCATCTCCACCTTGCCCCCCACCCCCAGGGCCGCAAATAACCTGTCGGTCTCGGCGCGGCTGTCCGGCTCCAGGTTGAGGTAGCTGTTGTTGCCCTGCACCAGGGTGAAACCCATGCTGGCGGGGGCATCCGTTCCCATCAGCACATGGCCGCCGAGGATGGCGAGCTCCACATGCATCACCAGCTCCTCGTCCGCCTCGGACAGGGCGGGCTGGCCCGGGCAGCCGGGGGAATCCTTGAATCTGTGGATGGGGCCGTTGAAGTCGCCGCCGAACACCTCCCGGTAGAACAGGAAGGCCGCCTCCGTCTCCCGGGGAAAATTGAGATAGGTACTGACACGTGCCATGGTGATCTCCTTGTCACTGATGTGGCTGGCCCGCTGGCCAGCTATCAGCATAGAAGAATCGGCCGCGGGTGCTCCCTCGCCTGATGGCGGAGGTCATACGATCAAAGAGCAACCTCACATCACTCTGGGTTGCACCTTTTTCCAAGGCAAAGGGAGGCAAGCCACCAAGTCCCTCATCTCCCAGCAAAAAATACCGGTGGCGGCACCTCGTCCGGCCCTATCCCCAGCCCATATGGCACGGCTTAATTCAGCAATGTAGCGCAGGCATTAAAATTTATAACTTGCGGGTTGCACCAGGTTGCACCATTATCGCCAAAATTTAACCATCCGGTAATACTGTTACCTTCTCGACACAGGAAGTCCCATGGCCACCACCACTCTTGGCGTTAAACTCGATGATGCGACCCGCGACCGGCTCAAGCAGGCGGCGCAGACCCTGGATCGCACCCCCCACTGGTTGATCAAGCAGGCGATCTTCACCTATCTGGAACAGCTGGATCGTGGCCTGACCCCGCCCGAGCAGTCCGGCCTGGCCGCCGCCGGGGAAGAAGCCGTCGAGGCGCTGACCGAGCAGGGTATCCAGGTCTTCCTCGAGTTCGCCGAGAGCATCTTGCCGCAGTCCGTGCTGCGCGCCGCCATCACCTCCGCCTATCGCCGTCCCGAGACCGAGGCCGTGCCCATGCTGCTGGAGCAGGCCCGCCTGCCCAAGGACAAGGCCGAGGCGACCCAGAAGCTCGCCTTGAGCATTGCCGAGAAGCTGCGCAACCAGAAGGGTGCCAGCGGCCGTCAGGGCCTGGTGCAGGGCCTGTTGCAGGAGTTCTCCCTCTCCTCCCAGGAAGGGGTGGCGCTGATGTGTCTGGCGGAGGCGCTGCTGCGCATCCCGGACAAGGCGACCCGTGACGCCCTCATCCGCGACAAGATCAGTGGCGGCAACTGGAGCCAGCATCTGGGCAACAGCACCTCATTGTTCGTCAACGCCGCCTCCTGGGGCCTGCTCATCACCGGCAAGCTGGTGGCCACCCATAACGAGGCGGGCCTGAATACCTCCCTCAAGGGCTTGATCAGCAAGGGCGGTGAGCCGCTGATCCGCAAGGGCGTCGACATGGCCATGCGGCTGATGGGGGAGCAGTTCGTCACCGGCGAGACCATAGCCGAGGCGCTGGCGAACGCCGGCAGCACCGAGAGCAAGGGCTTCCGCTACTCCTACGACATGCTGGGCGAGGCGGCCCTGACCGAGGAGGACGCCAAGCGCTATCTGGCCTCCTACGAGCAGGCCATCCACGCCATCGGCAAGGCCTCCCACGGCCGCGGTATTTACGAGGGTCCGGGCATATCCATCAAGCTCTCCGCCCTGCATCCGCGCTACAGCCGCGCCCAGTATGATCGCGTCATGGAGGAGCTCTACCCCACCCTGCTCTCCTTGACCCAGCTCGCCAAGCAGTACGACATCGGCATCAACATCGACGCCGAGGAAGCCGACCGCTTGGAGATCTCGCTCGATCTATTGGAAAGGCTCTGCTTCGACCCGAGCCTCGCCGACTGGAACGGCATCGGTTTCGTCATCCAGGCCTATCAGAAGCGCTGCCCCTATGTGATCGACTACGTCATCGATCTCGCCAAGCGCAGCCGTCACCGCCTGATGATCCGGCTGGTGAAGGGCGCCTACTGGGACAGCGAGATCAAGCGCGCCCAGCAGGATGGCCTGGAAGGCTACCCGGTTTACACTCGCAAGCCCTATACCGATCTCTCCTACCTCGCCTGCGCCCGCAAGCTGTTGGCGGTGCCGGAAGCCATCTACCCGCAGTTTGCCACCCACAACGCCCACTCCCTGTCGGCCATCTACCAGTTGGCGGGGCAGAACTACTACCCGGGCCAGTACGAGTTCCAGTGCCTGCACGGCATGGGTGAGCCGCTCTACGAGCAGGTGGTCGGCAAGGTCGCCGACGGCAAGCTCGGTCGCCCCTGCCGCATCTATGCGCCGGTCGGCAGCCACGAGACCCTGCTCGCCTACCTAGTGCGCCGCCTGCTGGAGAACGGGGCCAACACCTCCTTCGTCAACCGCATCGCGGACAACAACATCTCCCTCTCGGATCTGGTGCAGGATCCGGTGCAGCAGATCGAGCAGATGGCCGCCCGCGAAGGCACCCTGGGCCTGCCACACCCGCGCATCCCCCTGCCCCGTGATCTGTACGGTGAGGCCCGCCCGAACTCCGAAGGGCTGGATCTCGCGAACGAACATCGCCTCGGATCCCTGTCCGCAGCCCTGCTCGGCAGCACCAATACCCGCTATCAGGCAGTCCCCATGCTGGGCACCGAGGTGCCGGCATCGACCGAGTTCCAGCCTGTGGTCAACCCGGCGGATCACCGTGACATCGTCGGTCAGGTGAGCGAAGCCACATCGGAGCTGGTCGATCAGGCACTCGCCTGCGCCCTGGCCAGCGGCCAGATCTGGCAATCGACCCCGCCGACCGAGCGTGCCGCCGTGCTGGACAGAGCCGCCAATCTGATGGAATCCGAGCTGCAACCCCTGATGGGCCTGCTGGTGCGCGAATCCGGCAAGACCTTCAGCAACGCCATCGCCGAGGTGCGCGAGGCGGTCGACTTCCTGCGCTACTACGCCGCCCAGGCCCGCAACCACTTCGCCAACGACAGCCACAGACCGCTGGGCCCCGTGGTCTGTATCAGCCCCTGGAACTTCCCGCTGGCCATCTTCAGCGGTCAGGTCTGCGCCGCGCTGGCAGCCGGCAATACGGTGCTGGCGAAACCCGCCGAGCAGACCCCCCTCATCGCCGCCCAGGCGGTGCGCATCCTGCGCGAGGCAGGGGTCCCCGAGGGCGCGGTGCAACTGCTGCCGGGCCGCGGTGAGACGGTGGGCGCGGCGCTTATCGCCGACGAGCGGGTGCGCGGCGTCATGTTCACCGGCTCCACCGAGGTTGCGGGCATCATCTCCCGCAACCTGGCCGGTCGCCTCGACGCCCAGGGTCGCACCATCCCCCTCATCGCCGAGACCGGTGGCCAGAACGCCATGATCGTCGACTCCTCCGCCCTGACCGAACAGGTGGTGATGGACGTCATCTCCTCCGCGTTCGACAGCGCCGGTCAGCGTTGCTCCGCCCTGCGGGTGCTGTGCGTGCAGGAAGACGTGGCGGATCGGGTGATCCGCATGCTCAAGGGGGCCATGGCCGAGTACAAGGTCGGCAACCCCGAGCACCTCTCCACCGACATAGGCCCGGTGATCGATGCCGAGGCCAAGGCCAACATCGAGCAACACATCAAGGCCATGAGCGACAAGGGCCGCAGGGTGCATCAAATTGCCCGTGCGCAAGGTGCCGATTACAGCCGCGGCACCTTCGTGCTGCCGACGCTCATCGAGCTCGACAGCCTGGATGAACTTGGCCGCGAGGTGTTCGGCCCCGTGCTGCACCTGGTGCGCTACCCGCGCGCCAAGCTCGGCGAACTGCTCAGCCAGATCAACGACAGCGGCTACGGCCTGACCCTGGGGGTGCATACCCGGATCGACGAGACCATAGCCCAGGTGGTCAACACCGCCAAGGTCGGCAACCTCTACGTGAACCGCAACATAGTGGGTGCCGTGGTAGGGGTGCAGCCCTTCGGTGGCGAGGGTCTCTCCGGCACCGGTCCCAAGGCCGGTGGTCCGCTCTACATGTACCGCCTGCTGGCGACCCGCCCGCAGGATGCGGTGGCCAGCCATCTGCGCCAGGAGCCGGGTGCAATCCAGCGCACCGAGGCGACCAAGCCGGTCCTGCAGGCGCTGCGCAACTGGGCAGCCAAGCAAGAGAAAGCGCTGGTAGCCCTGTGCGACCAGTATGGCGAGCTGGCCCAGAGCGGTCTGACCCAGGTGCTGGTCGGCCCCACCGGTGAGCGCAACACTTACAGCCTGCTACCCAGGGAGCGGGTGCTCTGTCTGGCGGAAGATAAAGCGGATCTGCTGGCCCAGCTGGCGGCCTGTCTCGCGGTCGGGACGCAAGTGCTGTGGCAGGACAACGCCCAGAACCGCACCCTGCAATCTGGCCTGCCGGCCGAGGTGCGTAGCCGCATCCAGCTGGTGGCGGACTGGGCCAACGGCGACATCGGCTTCGATGCCCTGTTGCACCACGGTGACTCGGATCAGCTGATCGAGGTGAGCAAGCTTGCCGCCGCCCGTGCTGGCGCCATCGTCGGTGTGCACGGCCTGCACCGTGGCGAGACCGATATCCCGCTGGAGCGCCTGCTGATCGAGCACGCCCTCTCGGTCAACACCGCCGCCGCCGGTGGCAACGCCAGCCTGATGACCATAGGCTAAGCACCACACACCGACAGAGAGCCAGGCCCCGCAGACGCGGGGCTTGTTCTTTCGGCCATGGGATAAACGAGCATAAAAGAAGGCCGCCCTTATCGGGGCGGCCTTCTTGTTCCCCCTTCTCCCCTCGCGGGAGAAGGGTCGGGGATGAGGGGGGTTAAACGTACTCCATAAACACTCTGGAGGTGAGCTTGGTGATCAGCTCGTAGGGAATGGTGCCTATCTCCTCGGCGACCCGCTCCACTGGCAAACCTTCGCCCCAGAGCACGGCCTCGTCGCCAGCCTTGTCGGTGGCGCCAGGGCCGAGATCCACGGTGGTCATGTCCATGGAGACCCTGCCCACCAGGGGCACTATGCGGCCATTCACCAGCACAGAGGTGCCATTGGGCGCCATGCGGGGATAGCCGTCACCATAGCCGATGGCGATGACGCCGAGCCGGGTATCCCGGGTCGACACCCAGTTGGCACCGTAGCCCACCGGCTCGCCTGCCTTGTGATCGCGCACCGCGATGAGCTGGGTCTTGAGGGTCATCACCGGCTTGAGGTCGTAATCCGCCGCCACCGTGTTCGGGAAGGGGGAGACGCCGTAGAGGATGACGCCGGGGCGCACCCAGTCGCAATGGGAATCGGGCCAAGCCAGGATGCCCGCCGAGTTCGCCATGGCACGTTCGCCCGCCAGAGGGGCTGTCAACTTGCTGAACAAGTCGATCTGCTCGCGGGTGGTGGCCTGCTCCAGCTCATCGGAGCGGCTGAAGTGGGTCATGATGTTGAACGGCTGCACCACGTTCTTGCATTTGGCGAGGCGCTCGATAAAGGCGGGCATCTCGTCGGCCCGCACCCCAAGCCGGTGCATGCCGGTATCGAGCTTGAGCCAGGCCACCACAGGGGCCGGCAGCTCGGCCTGCTCCAGCGCTTCCAGCTGCTCCCAGGTGTGTACCGCGGTCTGCAGGTTGTTGGCCGCCAGCACGGGCAAGTCTGCGCTCGAGAAGAAGCCTTCCAGCAGCACTATGGGTTTGACCACGGCGCAGGAGCGCAGCATCAGCGCCTCCTCGATGCGGGCCACCGCATAGGCATCCGCGTCCACCAGGGTGCGGGCGACCGGCAGCAGGCCATGGCCATAGGCGTTGGCCTTGACCACGGCGATGATCTTGCAGGAAGGGGCGTGGCGTTTGACCACGGCGAGGTTGTGGCGCAGGGCCGTCGTATCGATTTGGGCAATAGCCGCTTTCATCTGTTTTCCCTTACGAGGGCATGATGGCGCACGCGCGCCAGGCACCGAGTGGTGTCATCCCTTAATAGTCATCGTCTAAGGCCGGACCGGCAGAATTGTCGAACCGGGAAAACTGTGTCTGGTATCCGGGGCGATCTCGACCCCGGCTTAGTAGTCATCATCAAACGCCGGGCCGGCGTAGTTGTCGAACCGGGAGAACTGACCCTGGAAGGTGAGGCGCACCCGGCCTATGGGGCCGTTACGCTGCTTGCCGATGATGATCTCGGCAATCCCCTTGTCGGGACTGTCATCGTGATAAACCTCATCACGGTAGATAAACATGATCAGATCCGCGTCCTGCTCGATGGAGCCTGATTCACGCAGGTCCGAGTTGACCGGACGCTTGTCGGCCCGCTGCTCTAGGCTTCGGTTCAACTGGGAGAGCGCCACCACGGGGCACTGCAGCTCTTTCGCCAGCGCCTTGAGGGAGCGGGAGATCTCGCCGATTTCCAGGGTCCGGTTGTCGGACAGCGCGGGCACCCGCATCAGCTGCAGGTAGTCGATCATGATCATGCTGAGGCCTCCGTGCTCGCGGGCGATGCGCCGCGCACGGGAACGCACGTCGGTCGGGGTCAGGCCGGAGGCGTCATCGATGTACATCTTGCCCTTCTCCAGCAGCAGCCCCATGGTGGAGGAGAGGCGCGCCCAATCTTCGTCGTCGAGCTGGCCGGTCCGCACCTTGGTCTGATCGATGCGCCCGACCGAGGCGAGCATACGCATGATGATCTGCTCGGAGGGCATCTCCAGGGAGAAGATCAGCACCGGTTTGTCGGCGGTGAGCGCCGCGTGCTCGCACAGGTTCATGGCAAACGTCGTCTTGCCCATGGAGGGACGGGCCGCCACTATGATGAGATCCGAGCGCTGCAGGCCGGCGGTCATCTTGTCGAGATCGCCGTAACCGCTGGAGACGCCAGTCACCCCGTTGTGAGGGGTCTTGAACAGCTCTTCAATCTTGTCGACCGTCTGCTCCAGGATGAGCTTGAGCGGCTGGGGGCCCTCGTTGGCGCTGGTGCGCTGCTCGGCAATCTGGAACACCTTGCTCTCGGCCAAGTCCAGCAGATCGCCGGAGGTACGGCCCTGGGGCTCGTAACCCGCCTCGACTATCTCGTTGGCGACCGAGATCATCTCCCGTACCACGGCCCGCTCACGCACGATTTCGGCGTAGGCGTTGATGTTGGCGGCGCTCGGGGTGTTCTTGGCGATCTCCACCAGATAGGCAAAACCTCCCGACTCTTCCAACTGCTCGGAGCGCTCCAGCTCCTCCTGCAATGTGATGAGATCGATGGGGTTACCCGCGTTGGAGAGACGGGTCATGGCCTGGAAGATGAGACGGTGGGGACGGCTGTAGAAATCCTTGTCGATCACCCGCTCGGCGACCCTGTCCCAGGCCTCGTTGTCCAGCATCAGGCCGCCCAGTACGGACTGCTCGGCCTCAAAGGAGTGGGGGGGAACTTTCAGCTGTTGTGTCTTGGCGTCTTTTTTCGCCGTCACTTGCTCTGCCATACACATAAAAACCGCAGCGGGAAGGGGACGGGAATTTTACAAAAGAAACCCCGCCACCGCGAGCGCTAATGCGCGCCATTCACTTCACCCTCCTCCCAGGGGTTGCTGGCGCAGCCCGCGCTCATCGCGCTTCGGGACTATGGGGCGGCCTCACAACACGAGGAAGGGCCACACCAGCACCGGCTCCTGCACCTTGCTTCTCATCTTGTTGCGCAGCCTGCGCACCGTCCGGCTCGGTCGTCTGTTTTTCATAGCGCTTCTCCTGCAAAAGCCCCTGAATGGGGCACAATCTGTTCATGAATAATTCATGCCAAACATGTTAATCATAGTCGCAAGCTGCACCACAAAAAGGGACTGGCAGCCTGCCATGCGCCTCGTACAAGCAGAGCATGCCCCCATCCACATGAGAGTGAAAAGAGTCAAAATGAAAAAGATGCTGACCCTGTTTGCCGTGATCCTGGCCATTGGCCTCGGGGCACCCATCGCCGAAGCCAAGAAATTTGGTGGCGGCAAATCCTTTGGCAAGAGCTACAAGACGGCGCCGGCGCAACCGGCTCCGGCCGCAGCACCAGTGAACGGCAAGAACCCGACCCTGGCCGCGGCGCCCAAGAAAAGCGGCATGATGGGCGGCCTGCTCGGCGGCCTGCTGGCCGGCGGCCTGTTCGCCTATCTGCTAGGTAGCGGCGCCTTCGAAGGTCTGCAGGGCATGGACATGCTGCTGATCGCCATGCTGGCCCTGGGTGCCGTCTTCCTGCTGCGCACCCTGCGCAAGAACAAGGCGGCGACGGCCCGGCCACAGGCCGCCTATGCGGGTTATCAGCCGCCATCGGCCGCACCGCAGCAGTTCGAGCAGAGCCACAGCGCCCCCCAGGCCACCGGTTTTGCCGACAGTGACGTGCCCTTCCGCCTGCCTCCCGGCTTTGACATGAATGGCTTCCTGTCCGGTGCCCGCGATCACTACCGCACCCTGCAAGAAGCCTGGAACAAGAACGATCTGGAGAAGATTCGCGAATACGTGAGCCCGGAGCTGTTCGAACAGCTCAAGGCCGACCGCGCCGAGCTGACCGGCGAGCAGCATACCGAAGTGATGTATGTGGACACCCAGCTGGTTCGTGCCGACTACGGCAGCGACTGGGCCCAGGTCAGCGTGCGCTTCAGCGGCCGCTACATGGACCGTCAGGAGCAGGTAGAGGAAGACATCAAAGAGGTATGGCACCTCGAGCGTAACCTGGCCAAGGACAATGCCCCCTGGCACATCGCCGGTATCGAGCAGCTGTAATAGGCTCAATCCGGTAAATCTCAAAAAGGCGACCTCAGGGTCGCCTTTTTATTTGCGCCCTGGCGCTGAGCCATTTCACTTGGCTCAGGTTACCGCGCCCAATGGCCAGTCATTAATAACAATCTCGTCAATGTAATGATCCGCCATGAATAACACGCGAATAAAAAAGGCAGCCCATGGCTGCCTTTTTTTAATTAGACCGAGGATGCCTGGGTATTATTGGCAACCCGCAGTCGAGGGGGAATTCAAATAACTGACTTCGCCATTGGGCTGATAATCGGCCACCTGGATGGTCTTCTTCAACTCGATGAACTCTTTCAATACGGCGGCATCCACCAGACCGGCATTGATGGTGTTGATCTTCGGATAACCGTCACCGCCAGACGCGCTGAAGCTCGGGATGGCGAAGCTGTAGGTCGCCGCCGGATCGAAGGCCTTGCCACCGACAGTGCTGATGGTCACGCTCTTGGCCTGGCAATCCACCGCCATGCTGATGCCGCCAAACTGGGCATAGCCACCCGTGGTGCGGGTCTTGGTCGCTACCTGGCCCAGGTAGGTCGCCAGCTCGCTGCCCTTCATCTCGGCCTTGTTCACCGTGTTGCCAAAGGGGTGTACCAGCAGCACGCTGCGGTAGCTGATGTCGCCGGCGACGATGGAGTCACGCACCCCACCGGAGTTGACGATGGCAAAGTCGGTGTTCAGCTTCTGCGCCGTGGCGGTGGTGATGAGGCGGCCCAGGTTGGTCTGCTGGCTGCGCACCACGGCCCTGTCCCCTTCCAGCTTGCCGTCGGTGGAGCCGATCACCACGCCGAGTTCCTGCTGCCCTTTCTCCTGATAGCCGAGCAACGTGTTGTACAGCTCAGGATCCTTGGTGATCTCTTCTTGAATGAAGGCACCCTTGCTGTCTTTCAGGTTGACCGGGATCAGGTCGTAGCGGGTGAGGGTTAGTTTGCCATTCTGGTAGTCAAACTGGGCACGGCCCACATACTTGCCCCACTCGTGGGCCTGCATGATCCAGGTGCCGTTCTGCTGATCCGGCTGGCAGTCGTCCCCCGGCTGGAAGTTGGCGTATTTGTCCGGGGTACCCGGCTCCATGCAGACCGGGTTCTGGGAGTGACCACCTATGATGGCGTCCAGGGTGCCGGCCGGCAGCGCGCGCGCCATCTCGACGTCACCAGGGGCATTGCTGCCGTGCTGACCATTTTCGTAGTGGCCCATGTGGGTGATGGCGAAGACCAGATTCGCTTCTTTATCGCTGCGGATCTGCTTGCCAAGCTTGGCGGCCTCCGTGGTCGGATCGCGGAACTCCAGGGTCTGGACGTTGTTGGGATCCACCAGCTGGGCGGTGTCTTCGGTGGTCAGGCCCAGCACGGCAACCTTGAGGCCGTTCTCCAGCTTGAACACCTTGTAGGGGTCGAAGTAGCGCTTGCCGCTGGCCTTGTCGTAGATGTTGGCAGAGATCATGGGGAATTTGGCCCACTCACGCTGTTTTTCCAGGATAGTCAAAGGGTTGTCAAATTCGTGATTGCCCACGGCCATTGCATCGTAACGAATGCTGTTCATGGCCATGAAGTCCGGCTCCGCATCCTGCAGATCCGACTCGGGTACCCCGGTGTTCACGTCACCACCGGAGAGCACCAGCACCTCGCTGCCGGCCGCCTTGGCCTCGGCACGCAGCCTCTCGACCAGGGTCTTTTGGGCCGCCATACCGTATTCACCCTTGTCGTTGTGCCAGAAACGGCCATGGGTATCGTTGGTGTGCAGGACGGTGAGTTTGCAGACATTTTCGCTGCAGGGGGCGACACTTTCATTCTTGGAGGAATTACAACCACTCAGCGCGGCGAGTACAGCCAGTGCGACACTTCCTTTGACAAATTTATAATTCATTTCCATATCACCTTGTTATTTTGTTATTGGACAACCCAAGCCATCGGGTCGGGCGGTAATATAACAAACAACATGTGACGATTTTTCATCGACGACTCACAAATTCCGCTAAATGTGATCACCCACGCAACCTGATTTAGCGTTCTGATATCCAGCCCCTTTTTCAGTGCGACACCAAGTTATTTCGTCGGCCCAAATGGCAGTCTGCGGGAAGCAGTTATGGCATACTTCCCGCCAACCGACGCCAAGGAGCGCCTCGAATGGCAAAGTACGACAAGATTTCCCCCGAGACCCAGCAAGAGGCGATGAAGATCGCCCGCGCCAACCAGAAACCGGGCCAGACCAAGGAGCAGACCCAGCTGATCGCGCAAGGGATCCAGAAGGGCGTAGATGAATACAAGAAGCAGATGAAGGCGCGGGCACGGGAGGCCAATCGCCAGAAGAAACTGCAAGCCAAGGCCAAGTCTCTTCCGCAAGGCGAACAGGAGGAAGAGATCGAAGTCGAGATGATCGAGATCTCCCGCCAGCACCCACTGCCCTGGATACTGCTGGCGCTGAGCTGGCTGGCATTTGCCGGCGCCTGGTTCTGGCTGCGCTGATCCCGGCTCGGGCAAACCTTTGCCCTGGGATCGGCTTCACAGGCCGGGGCAACCAGGCTGGTCATCCCTCACCCGGGCTGAGTAAACTCGCCCCCCATCGTCTGGAGACCCGCCACGGTCGATCTACGCTCAGACGGCGACGGCCCTGACTGCCGTCACCCGCAGGAGGTCGATGAGCTCGGCCTCCTTCAACCTGCCATCATCTGGAGAACTTCCGTCATGAATCCGGCCCCGCTTTATCTGTTGGCCCCCCTGGTGCTGTTCATCGTGACCCTGGTGCTCTATCGCATCTCACCGCTGCGGGCCGTCGCCTCAGGCAGCGCCCGCTGGTTCATCCTGCCCGCCTTCACCCTGTTTATCCTGCTTATCGTCATCAACGGCGCCGCCGATCCCACCCAGCGCAGTCCGGGCTTTCATTGGCTGATGCCCGGGCTTGGCTTTGCCTTGAGCCTGTTCCCCGCGCTGCCCAAGGCCCTGGTGCCCCGTCTGGCCATCAAGGAAGGGGCCTTCGCCGCCCTCGGCCTGATGCTGATGAGCCTGGCCATGGTGTATTAAGCCGTAGGGAGCCTTGGACCGAATCGGTCTCTTGCGATAGATGGATAGAGAGTAAGAGGACTGATCTCCAGCCCTCTCAGCGCTGGCTAGCGTCTTCCCAGCCCTGCTTCTTGCGGTAAATTGTGGAGGGACTGATCTCCAGCAGGGCCGCGGCCTTGGGGATGTTGCCATCACAGCTGGCGATGGCCTGCTCTATGGTCTCCTTCTCCACCAGCCAGAGCGGGCGGATCGGGGCGCTGGGCCGCGCTGGGGGGCTCACAGCATCCACGTCGTCCAA
Organism: Aeromonas sp. MR16; assembly: GCF_022549315.1. Taxonomy (NCBI): domain Bacteria; kingdom Pseudomonadati; phylum Pseudomonadota; class Gammaproteobacteria; order Aeromonadales; family Aeromonadaceae; genus Aeromonas; species Aeromonas sp. MR16. Next base: position 183,924 of record NZ_JAKZFK010000003.1, read on the forward strand.
CCCAGACGCCGGCACGGCGCCGGCGCGGGCGCCATTGAGGGGCGGCGGCAGAATGTCCGGGCTCACCAGCTCCCTGTCGTTGAGCACGACGATATTGCGCACCACGTTCTGCAGCTCGCGCACGTTGCCGGGCCAGGGGTAATCGAGCAGTACCCGCGCCGTCTCGGCATCGAAATCCCTGAAACGCTTGTTCTCTTCTTTCGCATAGCGCAGCAGAAGATCCCGCGCCAGCAGCAGTATGTCTTCGCCGCGCTCGCGCAGGGGCGGCAGGCCGAGCGGGATCACATGCAGGCGGTAGTAGAGATCCTCCCGAAAGCGCCCTGCCTTCACCTCCACCAGGGGATCCCGGTTGGTGGCGCAGACGAAGCGCACGTCCACCGTCTCCAGCTTGCCGCTGCCGACCCGCTGCAGGGTGCCGGTCTGGATGAAGCGCAGCAGCTTGCTCTGCAGATCCAAGTCCATCTCGCAGATCTCGTCGAGGAACAGGGTGCCGCCGTCCGCCAGGCTGGCCGCCCCCTTGCGATCCCCCTGGGCACCGGTAAACGACCCCTTCACGTGGCCGAAGATCTCGCTCTCCATCAGGTCGTGGGGAATGGCGGCACAATTGAGCGCGATGAAGGGTTGCTCCCGGCGCGGACTGCATTGATGGATGGCCTCGGCACACACCTCCTTGCCGGTGCCGCTCTCGCCGGTGATGAACACGGTCGCCTTGCTCGGCGCCGCGCTCTCTATGATGCGGTACACCGCCTGCATCGGCATGGAGGCACCAATGAAGCCGGCGAAGGAGCTGCGCTCGAAGTTCTCCCGATACTGGGCCACCAGCGAGCTCAGTTGTTGGTGGGTCAGGGCATTGCGCGCGGTGGCGCACAGCCGCTTGCCGTCGAACGGCTTGGTCAGGAAGTCGAAGGCGCCGTGGCGCATCGCCTCCACCGCCACGTCCACCGAGCCGTGGGCGGTGATCACCACCACGGAGCAGGGCAGTTGTTGCTCGGTGATCTGCTGCAGTATGTCCATGCCGGACATGTCGGGCAGCTCCAGATCCAGCAGCACCACCGGTGGCGGGCTCGTCAGCAGCTGCGCCAGCGCCTGCTGGCCACAGTCGGCCAGCAACACCTCATAGCCATCCTGGGCCAGGTACTGCTCATAGACGACCGCCAGACTGCGGGTGTCTTCCACCAACAGGACGCGAGGTTTGCTTTCAGCCACGGGATCCATCCTTGCGATTGATTTTGTTGTCTATTCTGGGGGCTAGCCGCCACACACTCAAGATGTGGCTACCCTATTTCTTCTCCCGCCAACGGCGGGTCGAACCAAGTAAAAACGGCTCCCTGAGGAGCCGTTTTTGTGCAGCATTCTGCTTATTTCTTGGTGTTGTCGCCATCGGCAGCCGGCTTTTCGATGGCCAGCAGCTCGACGTCGAAGACCAGCACGGCGTTCGCCGGGATGGAGCCTGCACCGTGCTCGCCATAGGCCAGCTTGGACGGCAGGAAGAATTTGAACTTGGAACCGACCGGCATCAGTTGCACGCCTTCGGTCCAACCCGGGATCACCTGGTTGAGCGGGAAAGTGGCCGGCTCGCCACGATCGACGGAGCTGTCGAACTTGGTGCCATCGGTCAGGGTACCGGTGTAGTGGACCTTGACGATGTCGGTGGCCTTGGGCTTGGCGCCTTCACCCAGCTTCTCGACCTGATACTGCAGGCCGGACTCGGTGCTCTTCACACCTTCTTTCTTGGCGTTGGCGGCCAGGTACTCTTCACCCTTCTTCAGGTTGTCCACGGCGTCTTTGTCAGCCTTGGCCTTGGTCAACTCGTTGATCTTGGCGTCGTACTGCTGCAGAACCTTCTGGATCTCTTCGTCGGTCATGCTGGCTTCTTTGCCCAGACCGTCGGTCACCCCTTTGAGGATGACGGTGTTATCCAGCTTGATACCCAACTCCTGCTGACGTTCCAGGGTGTTGGCGATATAACGACCCATGGAGAGGCCGATCGCGTAGCCAGACTGCTCTTCAAAGCTCTTGGCTTCAGCCTTGGGGGCCTCTGCCGGCTTGCTGGCTTCTGCCTTCACCTCTGCGGTATTGGCAGCAGGTTTTTCATCTTTTTGGCAACCAGTCAGACCAACGGCAACGGCCGCAGCCAGCAGGGACACCTTCAGAAAATTGTTCATCCGTTTCTCCAAAACTCTAAATACCGCTCTCGGTTCCTTCGTGAAATGAGAGGTTTATCGTGATAAGCGCCTTATACTAACGCCGTGATCGCAGGTAACGAAAGCATGAGACAGGAAAAATGATCAAAAGTGCCATTTATCTCATCGCTATTTGCCTGACGCTGATGGGCTGCAAACAGAGCTCACTTCCCGGCCAGCAGATCCCCCTCGCCAAACAAGGCTTGCTGAGTGCGGATCTGAGCCTCGACGGCAAGCAAGCCATCGTCTCCAGCCTGAGCCAGGGCACGGTGGTGTGGGATCTGGCACAGGGCAAGGAACGCTGGCGCTGGCGTCAGTCCGATGACGACAACGACTTCGTGACCCTCACCCGTTTCTCGCCAGACGACAGCCACGCCATCACGGCCACCCAGCACGCCTTCGCCATCTGGCGCCTGCAAGATGGCCAGTCCCAAGGCTACTACTCGCTTCCTGAATCCAGCCTGAGGGACGCCGCATTGTCTGCCGATGGTCGCCAGGTGCTGATCGGCCGCGCCGATGGCAAGGCGGAGCTGGTGGATACCCGAAGCGGCCGCCGGCTGCAGTTTCTCGGTCATACCGAGCAGGTCAATACGGTGGATCTCAGTGCCAATGGCCGTTACGCCCTCACCGGGGGCAACGACTACAGCGCCTATTTGTGGGACACCCGCAGCGGCCAGGTGATATGGCGCTTCAATCATGGCGGCCGGGTGGTGATGGCGAGGCTGGACTCGGCGGGGCGCTTCGCCTTCACCGCCGACAGCCGTCAGGCCAGCATCTGGGACTTGAAAACCGGCAAGGTGCTGAGCCGGCTGCGGCTCGATCATCGCTTCGAGGTTCATACCAGCGCCCGTTTCGCCAATGACGGCCGTTGGCTCATCACCGGCGCCCCCTCCCGTCAGCTCTCCCTGTGGCAGGTGAGCGACGGCAGCCTGCTGCAACGCTGGCAGGTATCGCCCCATCCCGACGTGAAACCGCCGAGCGCTGTGGTCTATGGCGTGGCTTTGCGCGACAATAGCCACCTCGTCAGCGCCAGTTCCAGTGGCCTGGCCGAAATCTGGACTATCAAGTAAAGGACCAAAAGGCCCATGAGTCAGCAACTTAACGATCGTCTCGAGACCCTGGAAAGCCGTCTCGCCTATGCCGAATACACGGTGGAGCAGCTCAACGAGGAGGTGACCACCCAGGGCCGTGAACTCGACCGGCTCAAGCATCAGATCCAGCTGTTGGTCGACAAGCTGCAGAGCGTGCAACCGAGCCAAATCGCCAGCATGGCCGAAGAGACGCCGCCACCGCACTACTGAGCGCGCTCACGCAAAACCATAAAAAAACCCGCGATAGACGCGGGTTTTTTTATCAAGCCAGAGGCTGAACTCAGTGCTGGTGACCCTTGCCACCGCAACCGCCGCCACCGCAGCAACCGCCGTGGCCCTGGTCATCACCGTGGTCATGGCCGTGGTCGTGAGCGTGACCGCCACCACCGCAGCAACCGCCGTGCTCATGGCCGTGGTCGTGATCATGATCGTGGCCATGATCGTGACCGCAACCACCGGCACCGTGAACGTGGCCGTGGGCCAGCTCTTCGGCGGTCGCGGCGCGAACGTCCTTGATCTCGACCTTGAAGCCCAGGGTCACACCGGCCAGCGGATGGTTGCCATCCACCTTGATGAACTCTTCGGACACTTCAACCACGGTCACCGGACGGTGGCCATCGTCGGTCTCGGCAACGAAAGTATCGCCTTCAGACACTTCCATGCCATCGAACAGCTCGCCAGGCACTTCCTGCACCAAGCTTTCGTCGTATTCGCCATAGGCCTGGGTCGGTGCCAGGGTGACGTCAAACGCCTCGCCCACGCTGCGACCTTCCAGCTCGGCTTCGAGGCCGGCGACCAGATAACGGGTACCGTGCAGATACACCAGAGGCTCTTTACCGACAGTGGTGTCGATGACTTCACCGTGTTCGTCGGTGACCGTGTATTCCAGCGTAACCACGCTCAGGGGAGCTACTTTCATGTCAGGGATCCTGCGGATAGAAAAAACGGGCCCAGAATACCTTAAAAAGGTGGCCAAGCATATGGCAGGGCCCCCTCCGATATGCCGAAAAACTCATCAACCCGGCACCAGGCTGGCTTTCTTTTGGACCTATGAGGTTGACCCCTATTCGGGCCTGAACACCCCGATTACCTGTTCGGCCTCGCGGGTCGCCTTGTCCACCTCGGCCTGGGTCTGCACCTGGGTATCCCCGCAGTCGACACAGGTCACCTTCTCGACTCCATGCTCCATATACAGCATCATGGTGTCCATCTTGCCGCACGCCGGACAAACCGCACCGGCAATGAAGCGTTTTTTACGTCTGGTTTCCATTTTTGTTACCTCCAGGCAGCATCATATCAGGGTTTCACCATGCATCACGCCATCGAATATCAGCATTTTTCCACTCCTCATCTGCAGGTCGGTGCCCGCAAGCGTGTCCCCATGGGGCAACTGCTGCGCGTCACCCAGGGAGCGGCGCTGCTAAGACTCGGCGCTCATGAGCTGTTGCTGACGGCGGGCAGCCACTTCTGGCTCTGCGCCGATGCCCTCGCCGCCTTCACCCCCCTGGCTGGCAGCCACACCGATCGGCTGGTCTGCTCGGTGCGCGTCGATCAACCCGCCCAGGCCGGCTGGTTGCAACCCACCCCGCTGCTGGATGCTTTGCTGGATAGCCTCGCCAGCTGGGACCGGGAACACGACTGGCAAGGAGCCTATGGCCACCGCCTGCAGGTGATCCAGGACGAGTTGCACGGCTGCACCATCCGCTCACAGGCGGATCAGCCATTGCAAAGCGCCTGGCGTGCGCTGCAGGCGGGCGACCTCGCCGCTGGGCAATCCCTCATGACCGCCGGACTGGATCCCGTGGCCCTCGGCGCCCAGTGGCAACTGCTGCAGGCGGTGCGCCTGCTCAGAAGTGGCAGCAAGCCGGCCCAGGTGGTGGCAAAACTCGGGTTCAGGGATGAGGCCGCACTGGCCGAGTCTTGCCTGCACTGGCATGGCCTGACCCTCGACTCCCTGCTGCAGTCCCCCTCGGCCTGAGCCTGATGAGGAAAGAAATAATGGTGAAAGGGATCCAGTTTTGCGGCCCCCGGTCGTTAACAACTGACGGATCATCGCTATCATCATCTTCTATGCTGAACACCGAATCGACCGCCACCGTTTAGATCAACAGGACATCCGCCATGACGAGCAAGGCCAACCAATCCCAGGGCATGTTGCTGTTTCACCTCTCCGCCAGGCAATCCTTCGCCATCGGTACTCTCAAGGTGAAGGAGATAGTCCCCTACACCCAGCTCACCGCCCTGCCCCATTCGCACCCGACCGTGCTCGGTGCCGCCAACATGCGGGGCACCACCATCCCGGTGATCGACATGGCCATGGCGGTGGGGTACAGGCGCATCACCCGGGAGGAGATGGCGCAGTGCTTCATCATCATCACCGACTGCCGCCGCACCCTGGTGGGCTTCCTGGTGCGTGGCATCGACAAGATCACCGAGTGCAACTGGCGTGACATAGAGCCGCCCCCTCCCTCCCTCGGCCAAAACGTGTTCGTGACCGGGGTGACCAAGGTCGGTGAGCAGCTGATCCAGCTGCTGGATGTGGAGCTGATCCTGTCCCGGGTCTATCCGGACGATCCCAGCCACCTCTATCCGGTGCTGACCGACGTGCAGCGTGAACGGCTCAAGCCGATGCGGATCCTGCTGGTGGACGACTCCTCGGTCGCCCGCCGCCAGCTGATGGCGGCCCTCGATTACATCAACATTCCCTACGAGGTGTGCACCAACGGACGCGATGCCCTCAGCCTGATGCAGAGCAAGGTCGGCCAGGGCAGCCCCATCGACATCCTGGTGAGCGACATCGAGATGCCGGGACTGGACGGCTACGAGCTGGCCTTCGAGGTGCAGAGCGATCCCAAGCTGGCGGAGGCCTACATCATCCTGCACACCTCCCTCTCCAGCGAGATCAGCGTGGAGCGCGCCCATCAGGTCGGCGCCCACGAGGCGTTGACCAAGTTCGAGGCCAACGAACTGATCCAGGCCATGTTGCGCGGGGCCGAACACCACGACCGCTTGCCCGCCTGACGAATGTGGCGAGCCTCGCTCGCCGCGCCCTTGACCCGCCCCGTTACCTCGAGCCGTTTCATGTTGACAGAGAGCCACTTCCACGCCCCCTGGTGGGCCCGCAATCCCCACCTGCAAACCATCTTGCCGAAGTGGCTGCGCCGAACGCCAGCCAGCTTCACCTCGGAGCGGTTTGAACTCGCGGACGGGGATTTCGTCGATCTCGCCTGGAGCGGTCCCATCCGCCAGGACGAACGGCCTCTGCTGGTACTATTCCACGGTCTGGAGGGGAGCATCCACTCCCACTATGCCAAGGGGCTGTTTGCCCACCTGCAGCGGCAGGGGGATGAGGCGGTGCTGATGCATTTTCGTGGTTGCAGTGGCGAGCCGAACCGGCTGCTGCGGGCCTACCACTCCGGTGCCATCGAGGATGCGCAGGCGCTGATCGCCGAGCTCGGCCGCCGTTATCCCGGCAAGCCCATGGTGGCTATCGGCTATTCGCTGGGGGGCAATATGCTGGTGAATCTGCTGGCGCGCGGCTGCCCTGCTGAATTGAAGGCCGCCGTGGTGATCTCGGCACCGCTGCAACTGGCCAGTTGCGCCGATCGGGTCAATCAGGGGTTTTCGCGGGTCTATCAGCGCTATCTGCTGCGCACCATGCGCAGCAATTTACAGAGCAAGATCCGTCATCAGGACGCCGCCCGGGCCCGCTGGCAACCGGAGCAGGTCGACCGTATCGCCACCCTGCGCGACTTTGACGAACAGGTCACGGCGCCGCTGCACGGGTTCGACAGTGCCGATCACTACTACCGGACCTGCTCCGGCCTCGATCTCTTGGCCCGGATCCCTATCCCGACCCTGGTGATCCACGCGGCCGACGATCCCTTCATGACCCGGGCGGTGATCCCGACACCGGAACAACTCTCCCCCCTGGTACGCTACGAGCTGAGCCGACGGGGCGGCCACGTGGGCTTCCTGCACGGCACTCCCTGGCGCCCCCGCTTCTGGCTGGAGGAGCGGATCAGCCTGTGGCTGCGGGAACAGACTCAGGCTGCGAGCCGGTAGCAGTTGCGCCCCTCTCCCTTGGCTTGATAGAGGGCGCCATCCACCCGTTCGAGCAGCATGACCAGGCTCTCTCCCTGACGCCATTGGGCTATGCCCTGACTCAGGGTGAGATGAGGCGCCACCTCTGAACCCTCGTGGGGCAGGGCGCGAGCCGCCAGGGTATGGCGGATGCGTTCGGCGACCCGCTCGCCCCCCGCCAGATCCGTGTCTTGCAGCAACACCACGAACTCCTCTCCACCGTAACGGGCCACCAGATCGCCGGACTCGCGCGCGCTCTCTTCCAGACACTCGGCCACCAGGATCAGACACTCATCCCCGGCCTGATGACCGTAGTGATCGTTGTAACGCTTGAAGAAATCCACATCGAGCAGGATCACAGTGAGCGGCGTCTCCAGGGTAGTACCTTGTGCGATGGCGCTCTTGCAGATCTGATCGAAGTGACGACGGTTGGCGAGCCCGGTCAGGGGATCCCGACTGGCCATGGCATCCAGCTTACGCGCCAGCACCAGATTCTCGTGCTCACGCGACACCGCCAGTTCGAACCAGTTGTTGAGCATGCGTCGCCCGGTCTCCAGCACGATCAGCAGCAGGCTGACCATGTTGAAAATAAGGTTGAAGCCCCCCTTCAAGTCGACGATCGAGATGGTATACCCCACCGACGCCCAAGCCATACCCCAGCACAGGCCGCAGACCCACAGAGAGGGTTGCCAGACGGCATGAGGTTGTCGGGATAGCCATAGCCACCCCATTGGTAGCAGCAGACATACGCAAGCCATGGTGATGAGCTGCCACTCATAGGACCAGGGAAGAACGTTGACGAGCAACAGGTGAGCATCCCGAAAAATGTAGAAACGGGTCAGCAAAAACAGGATGGCGATCAGATTGATGACCCAGTACCAGCGCAGCCCGGCTTTCAGGGCGCGCCAGCGGGCCTCGTTCAGGTGCTGATCGAGATGACTGGAGAGGCGGCGCTGCTCAGCAGATAGCATAGACACTCCCGCTTTTGGCCACACAAATCCCTTGCGATTGCGGGTGAGACGCAGACAATATCCACACGCGCGTCACTGAAGATGAAACCATGATTATCCCCTGGCAAGAGCTGGATCCAGATACCCTCAACAACCTGCTCGAGCATTTTGTCTTGCAAGAAGGCACCGAATACGGTGAACAAGATGTCAGCCTGGCCGACAAGGTTGATGAGGTCAGACAACAATTACTACAAGGTAGTGCCGTGCTCGTCTACAGCGAGCTGCACGAGAGTGTCAACGTCGTGCCCAAGGCGACCCTGAGCGGTGCACCGCTGGACGACTACCAAGGGTAACGCCGCGGCCAGATCAGCAATATCTCCCATCAGGGCACAGATGGCCGCCGGCAGCCTATGAACGATGTCAAACGGGAAATGATACGCCAATTGGCGCCCGAGCGGGCCATGCCCGACGCGGGGTGCGACAATCCCTGGCTCCATTGGCACAGGCCCGTCGGTTGCCCGCCTCAGGAGGCCGGCACCTGCGGCAGGGTATCGAAGGGCACTTGACCGCGCTCCGGCCATGCCCTTATAACGGAACTCCCAAGGAAGAGAGAACGCTATGTCGGCCAAGCATCCCATCATTGCGGTTACCGGTTCGTCCGGTGCCGGCACCTCCACCTCCACCAACGCGTTCCGCTCCATGTTCCATCAGCTGGGCTACAAAGCCGCTGTGGTCGAGGGGGACAGTTTTCATCGCTACACCCGACCCGAGATGGACGTGGCGATCCGCAAGGCGCGCGAGCAGGGGCGCCACATCAGCTATTTCGGCCCGGAGGCCAACGACTTCGGCCTGCTGGAGTCTTTCTTTCAGGAGTATGGTCAGAGCGGCAGCGGCCAGTACCGGCGCTACCTGCACAGCTTCGACGAGGCGGTCCCCTTCAACCAGATGCCGGGCACTTTCACCCCCTGGCAGGATCTGCCGGGAGAGACCGATCTGCTGTTCTATGAGGGCCTGCACGGCGGCGTGGTCACCGACGAGCACAATGTGGCCCGCCACGTGGACTTTCTCATCGGGGTGGTGCCCATCGTCAACCTGGAGTGGATCCAGAAGCTGATTCGCGACACCTCGGAGCGCGGTCACTCACGCGAGGCGGTCACCGACTCCATCGTTCGCTCCATGGATGACTACATCAATTTCATCACCCCGCAGTTCTCCCGCACCCACATCAACTTCCAGCGGGTACCGACCGTCGATACCTCCAACCCCTTCAGCGCCAAGGTGATACCCAGCCTGGACGAGAGTATGCTGGTGATCCGGTTTCGCGGTATCAAACAGGTGGACTTCCCCTACCTGCTGTCGATGATCGACGGCGCCTTCATGTCGAGGATGAACACCATAGTGGTGCCGGGGGGCAAGATGGGCTTCGCGATGGAGCTGATCCTGCGCCCCCTGATCCAGCAGCTGTTAGAAACCGGCAAGATCACCTGAGCCAAGGAGCTTATGATGCGCGGTGCACTTCTCTCATTAACCCTGGCGGCCCTGCTGGTGGGTTGCAGTACAGGCCCTGCCGCCCCCACCGTCGAGACGGGCACCATGGTGGTACGCCCGGCGGATAATTGGACCTATGGAGCGACGCCGCGCTATGCGCTGGCGGAGCAGTTCCAGTATGCGGGCAACAGCGCCGCAGGCTGGCTGGAGCCGGTGCAGCAGGCGGTCAGTCGGGATCTCAATGGCAAGGGGTGGCAGAGCGTCCCCCTCGATGAGGCCGACGTCTGGGTGGCCATCGGGGTGGCAGGCAGCAAGGACATGAGCGATGGCGAGATTTTTGCCCGTCTCGGCATGACGCCCGGGCTGCAGGCTGGCGCCGATGCCCGCAAGGGCACCCTGGCCATCATGCTGCTCGACCGCAAGACTCAGCAGACGGTGTGGAGCAGCGCCATCCAGCTCGCCAGCGACGTGCTCATCGACGACGAGACCCGTGGCCAGCTGAGCCAACAGCTCGCCGAGCAGCTACTGGGCGCTCTGCCCGCGCGCTAACCCCCATAACACAACGGCCTGCTCGAAGCAGGCCGTTGTCGATGCACGCTGTTGCACAGCATGACGATTATTTGAGCTCGCAGCTGAGCAGCGTCACGCCTTTTTGCACCAGGGTGGCATGCTTGTCCTGATGGGAGAAGGTGGTCACCCCATCGGAATAGCTGGCGGTATCTTTGGCCGACTCGATGCGGCCCAGCTTGTGATACACCCCGGCGTAAGGGAACTGCACCATGTCGGCCTGGGCATCATAGGTGATGGCCAACATCTCTTCCCCACACTGATACTGACTGTATTGATACTGGGTCGGCTGCGGCATGCTGCAGGCGGCCAGTCCGAACAGGGGAAGCAACATTATCGTCTTTTTCATCGCACTTTCCTTATGTCATGGCGTTATAGACGGGACAAATCACAAACTATCAAGCTTCAACAATTTGATAACTATGGGTAATTTCTACCGCTTTTTCCAACATCAGGGAAACCGAACAATACTTTTCCATCGACAGGTCGACCGCGCGGGCCACCTGCTTCTCGGCCAGCCCCTTGCCGGTCACGACGAAATTGAGATGGATTTTTTCAAACACCCGGGGTACGGACTCGGCCCGCGCCCCTTCCAGCTCCACGTGGCACGCAGTCACGGACTGACGGGCCTTCTCCAGGATGGAGACCACGTCGATGGAGCTGCAACCACCGACCGCCAGCAGGATCATCTCCATCGGGCTGGCACCTTCGCCCGGGTTGGCGCCGTCCAGCATCACTTGATGACCGGACTCGCTCTCGCCCACAAACTTCATGCCTTCCACCCAGCTGACCTTGGCTTTCATCTCACATTTCCTCTAAATGACGACGGTTCTGACGCCCATAGCATACCTCAAGCAGGGGCCGAGTGGCACAGTCCATTATCTTGCGCACTTCCAGCGTAAATAGATCGAAATCAACATCTTCCGACCTCTTCTTGCCTAGAATGGCCGCGATGGCGCGGCAGATCGATGCACAGAATGGACGGTACAGTCCCAAAGCCTTGTCAGCACAGACAAAGGCTCTTATTCTACTGCGACCAAAGACGAAGGAATGGCAGGCTTGGCAACTTGCCCGGACGCACGAGTCCATAAAAAGACACTACAGAGGAAGTCTCATGATCATTGGCAAACCGCAAAGCGATCCCACCCTTGAGTGGTTCTTGTCGCATTGCCACATTCATAAGTATCCCGCCAAGAGCACCCTGATCCACGCCGGCGAGAAGGCAGAAACCCTCTACTACATCGTGAAGGGAACCGTCGCCGTCCTGATCAAGGATGACGAAGGCAAGGAGATGATCCTCTCCTACCTGAATCAGGGGGATTTCCTGGGCGAGATGGGGATGTTCGAAGAGAACGAGAACCCGGAACGTTCCGCCTGGGTACGAGCCAAAGGCGCCTGTGAAGTCGCCGAGATCTCCTACAAGAAGTTCCGCCAGCTGATCCAGGTCAACCCGGACATACTGCTGCGTCTCTCCGGCCAGATGGCCAAGCGCCTGCAGCACACCAGCCAGAAGGTCGGTAACCTCGCCTTCCTGGACGTGACCGGCCGGATCGCCCAGACCCTGCTGAACCTGGCCAAGCAGCCGGATGCCATGACCCACCCGGATGGCATGCAGATCAAGATCACCCGTCAGGAGATAGGCCAGATCGTCGGCTGCTCCCGTGAAACCGTTGGCCGCATCCTCAAGATGCTGGAAGAGCAAGAGCTCATCTCCGCCCACGGCAAGACCATAGTGGTGTTTGGTACCCGCTGACCGGGGGTCTGACGGCCGCGCACAAGCCGTTTAAAGACCACCGCCTGATAAAAAGGCTGCCACGGCAGCCTTTTTCGATCGTCTCCCCTATAATCCCGAACGCCCTTCACCGTTCCGGTCTTCGCCAAGAGAGTATCCAAGCCTATGCACCTTCAATGCCCCCTTTGCCGTGGTGCCCTGCATCTTCACGAAGCCTCTCGTGGGCTCTATTGCGACAACAAGCACCATTTCGATCCCGCCCCCGAAGGCTATCTTGACCTCATTCCCGGCAAGAAAGACCCCAAGGACAGCGACAGCCGCCTACTGATGCGCGCCAAGCGTCACTTCCTGGAGCAGGGCCACCAGCTGCCCCTGGTCGAGGCCATGGCGGCGCTGCTGGCGCCCCTCGGTGAACAGGAGCTGATCCACCTCGGCTGCGGCGAAGGCTACTACTGCCGCGCCCTGGCCGAGCGCCTGCCCGGCTGGCGCTTCGGCGGAGTCGATCTGGCCAAGAATGCCATCTTCGCCGCCAACAAGGCGCAGCCGGAAGGCCACTTCGTCATCGCCGACCCGGCCAGGGCCCCGCTGCAAGCCGGTACGGCCCAGGTGCTGCTGGTCAACGATCTCAAGATCAAGACCGAGCAGCTGGTCGGCTGGCTGGCACCGGGCGGCTACCTGCTCCTGCTGCAACCGGGCCCGCGTCACCAGTGGCAGCTGAGAGTCAGCCTCAACCCGGTGAGCATGGAGCACCCCCTGAGCTGGCCGACCCTGGCCGGCCTCAACCCGGTTGAGCAGCAACGCTGCCAGTTCTCCATGACCATGGATCAGGGGCTGCGCAGCCACGTGCTGGAAACCAGCCGCCTCGGCTGGCGAGCCGGCGGTGAGCAGCGTCACGCCTTCACCCACCAGGGACCGGACGAGCTTGAGCAGGATGTGCTGCTGAGCCTGTGGCAGAAGCCGCTCTGATGACTCCCCTTTGTCTAGTCCTGAAATAGGTTTACACATTTTCGTCTAGCTTCACGTGACTCAGAACCCCCCGATGTACCGCATCGGGGGTTCTGTATTTCAACGCATGATGCGGTCGCTCCAGGTTGTAAATATCCACCGCCTCGCGCACCATCTCCCTCGCTTGCACCAGGTCCTGCGGGCTTTGCAACAGCAACTCACCTTTCAATATCCCGTTCACCCGCTCCGCCAACGCATTCTGGTAACAGTCATATCCGTCTGTCATCGAGCACCGGACCCCGTGCCGTTCATGCAATGACTGATACAACCCCGAGCAATACTGCACGCCGCGGTCCGAGTGATGGATAAGCTCCCCGCCGCCACGCCGTTGCTTCAGTGCGTTCTTGAACGCCATCGCCACCGACTCGGCGTGCATCCCCTCGTGTACGTGATGACCCACTATCTTGCGTGAGTAAGCATCCGTCACCAGGCTCAGGTACAGCGGCCCGCTCCTGGCTGGCAGATAGGTGATGTCGGCGACCCAGACTTGCTCCAGTGCCACCGGCGTGACCT
>NZ_JAKZFK010000040.1:0-33612 GCF_022549315.1 Aeromonas sp. MR16
TCAATCTGCTCGACCAGCGCCAGTTTAAAAGTCAGCGAGTAATCGCGCTGTGTCCGTTTCACACCTTGTCCCATCGGGGTCTCCATTTATTGGGGGGAAAGGTGTAAACCATATTCAGGACGGGACAAGCACATGAAAAAGGCCCCGCCAGGATATGGCGGGGCCTTTTGCTATCCGGCGAACCGAATCAGCGAGGCTTGGAGCTTATCTCAGTAGGCGTCGTTGTAAAACAGCCTAATGGGATTTGCTCTTATTCGTCGCGTTTGTCCCGGCTGAGCAGGGCGATGGCCGCCTCTTTCGGGTTCTTGCCTTCGTACAGCACCTTGAAGATCTGCTCGCAGATGGGCATCTCGACGCCACAACGGGCCGCCAGCAGATGCACCTCCTTGGTGTTGCGATAGCCTTCCACCACCTGACCGATCTCGGTCATGGCGGTTTCCACCGACTTGCCGGCCCCGAGGGCCAGACCGAAGCGACGGTTGCGGGACTGGTTGTCGGTACAGGTCAGCACCAGATCCCCGAGCCCCGCCATCCCCATGAAGGTCTTGGCATCGGCACCCAGTGCGGCACCGAGGCGCTGCATCTCTACCAGGCCCCGGGTGATGAGCGCGGTTCTGGCATTGGCACCAAAACCCAGCCCGTCGGAGAGACCGGCGCCGATGGCGATGACGTTCTTGACCGCGCCACCGAGTTGCAGACCGATGAAGTCCGGATTGGTATAGACCCGGAACGAGCGGCCGCAATGCAGCAGGTGGGACAGGTCGTCGGCAAAGCCATCGTGGGTCGAGGCCACCGAGATGGCGGTCGGCAGGCCGGCAGCCAGCTCGCGGGCGAAGGTAGGGCCGGAGATCACCGCCAGCGGTATCTCATCCCCCAGCACCTCGCGGGCCACGTCCTGCAGCAAACGACCACTGTCCGGCTCCAGCCCCTTGGTGGCCCAGGCGATACGGGTATCGGGGCGCAGGAAGGGCTTGATCCGGGTCAGCACCTGGCCGAACACATGACTAGGCACCACCAGCAGCAGCACGGGTGCGGCTTGCACCGCGGCCTGCAGATCCGCCGTCAGTTGCAGATCGGTGGGGAAAGGGACATCCGGCAGGAAAGCCTTGTTGCAGCGATCTTGTTCCAGCACGGCGACATGGGCGGGATCGTGACCCCACAGCAGGGTCGGATGGCCGTTGCGCGCCAGAGAAATGGCAAGGGCGGAGCCGTAAGACCCCGCCCCCAAGACCGAGATAGCGATCTGGTCGGCCATTATCAGGCTTCCGCAGTCGCCTGCTGGGCCTGTGCTTGCGCCATGTGCTGGGCAAACAGGGCATCGAAGTTGACCGGTGCCAGGTTCAGCTGCGGGAAGGAACCCTTGCTCACCAGATTAGCAACTGCTTCACGGGCGTACGGGAACAGAATGTTCGGGCAGAAGGCGGCCAGGCAGTGAGCCAGCTGGGGCTCAGGCAGGTTACCGATGGTGAAGATACCGGCCTGCTGTACTTCGCACAGGAAGGCGGTTTCAGTTTCCAGCTTGCAGGTCACGGTCAGGGTCAGCACGACTTCGAACACGCCGTCAGCCAGCACGTTGGTCTTGGTGTCCATGTCCAGCTTGACGTCCGGCTGCCACTCTTTCTGGAAGATGTGGGGAGTATTCGGGGCTTCGAAGGAAACATCCTTGGTGTAGACACGCTGGATGTGGAATTCCGGTTGCACTTCCTGATTGTTGATTTCGTCAGCCATTTCGTTTGATTCCTTTTAAGAAAATGAGTGGGCGCAGGCCCTTAAATCAGCGTTTTTTGGTCACCGGCAGATTTTCTGCACGCCATTGGGCCATGCCACCGCTGAGCACATATACCTGCTTGAAACCGGCCTTGCTCAGTTGGCGACCCGCGCCACCAGCGGTCATCCCCGACTCGCACACCACTATGATGGGGGCGTCTTTGTGTTTTTCAACCGGGCCCAGATTGTTGGCCTGGATCTGGGTGAGTGGCAGGTGATGGGCACCGGCCAGATGGCCCTTGGCAAACTCATCCTGACTGCGAATGTCCACGACGGTGGCATTCTCACGGTTGATCAGCAGGGTGGCGGCGTGGTTGTTCACCACCTTGACCGGAGAAAAACGAGCACGCACCGTGGTGTACACCAGGGTGCCTGCCAGACCCAACCAGGCTGCGGTCAGCAGCGGGTTGCGGGTCGCAAAATCCAAATACTCTTGCATCTTCTACTATCCAGGGACCAAGACAAGGGCCCGAGTATACATGGGGCCCTTGATAAGATCAGCCATCTTGGCGGCAAAGCGAGAGCAAGCTCCCATCGGGGGTTGCCAGCCGATTGCCCCCTCTAAAGAAGTGACCCTGGATGCGGATCCTGCGGCAGGATCCCTGGGAAATGAGGAGAAAATGCGGGTCGTCAGACAAGCCGGCAACATGCCTAAAACGCGGTCTTAACAACCAAAAAGTCAGGCCACAGAGGGACTTGGCTATCAGGTGACTATTTCGGCAGATGTAGTAATATTACGCTAGTTTCACTTCCCGCAATTCATTCCTATCCGAGAGGACATAGCCTTATGTCAACAGCTAAGAAACCTTTGGTTCTGGTCATCATGGACGGTTGGGGCTACAGCACCAAGCAAGAGCACAACGCCGTCGCTGCCGCCAAGACCCCCAACCTCGACCGCCTCGCCCGTGACTACACCAGCACCCTGATCTCCGGCTCCGGCCTGGACGTGGGCCTGCCGGATGGTCAGATGGGCAACTCCGAAGTGGGTCACGTCAACATCGGTGCCGGTCGCATCGTGTATCAGGAGCTGACCCGCATCTCCAAAGAGATCAAGGACGGCGACTTCTTCCAGAATGTCGAGCTGGCCAAGGCTGTTGACGGCGCCGTGACCAACGGCAAGGCCGTGCACATCATGGGTCTGATGTCACCGGGTGGCGTACACAGCCATGAAGAGCACATCATGGGCATGATCGAGATGGCCGCCAAGCGTGGCGCCGAGCAGATCTACTTCCACGCCTTCCTGGATGGCCGCGACGTGCCGCCGCGCTCCGCCCAATCCTCCATCGAGCAGTTCGATGCTCTGTTTGCCCGCCTGGGCAAGGGTCGCTTCGCCTCCATGATCGGCCGCTACTTCGCCATGGACCGTGACAACCGCTGGGATCGCGTGCAACAAGCCTATGACCTGATGACTCAGGGCAAGGGCGAGTTCACCGCCGACAGCGCCAGCGAAGCCCTGGCCAATGCCTATGCGCGCGACGAGAACGACGAGTTCGTCAAGGCCACCCGCATCGGTGCCGCCGCCCCCATGCAGGATGGCGACGCGCTGATCTTCATGAACTTCCGTGCCGACCGTGCCCGCGAGATCACCCGCGCCTTCGTCGACAGCGACTTCACCGGCTTCGCTCGTGCCGTCACCCCGGCCCTGAACTTCGTGATGCTGACCGAATACGCAGCCGACATCAAAACCCCCTGCGCCTACCCGCCCACTGCCCTGGTGAACACCCTGGGCGAGTGGCTGGCCAAGCAGGGCAAGACCCAGCTGCGCATCTCCGAAACCGAGAAGTACGCCCACGTCACCTTCTTCTTCAACGGTGGCGAGGAAGAGTGCTTCACCGGTGAGGATCGCGAGATCGTCGCCAGCCCGAAAGTGGCCACCTATGACCTGCAGCCGGAGATGAGCTCCGAAGAGCTGACCGACAAGCTGGTCGCGGCCATCAAGAGCGGCAAGTACGACACCATCATCTGCAACTACCCGAACGGCGACATGGTCGGCCACACCGGCGTGTTCGATGCGGCCGTCAAAGCCTGTGAAGCAGTTGACCACTGCATCGGTCGCGTCACCGAGGCCCTGGCCGAAGTGGGCGGCGAATGCCTGATCACCGCCGACCACGGCAACGCCGAGAAGATGCTGGACGAAGAGACAGGTCAGGCCCACACCGCCCACACCAATCTGCCCGTCCCCCTCATCTACTTCGGTCGCAAGGCCGAGGTGCTGGAAGGCGGCAAACTGTCCGATCTGGCCCCCACCATGTTGACCCTGATGGGTCTGCCGGTGCCGCCGGAAATGACTGGCAAGCCCCTGATGATTCTGAAATAATCCTTCCCCATGCGGGGATACGAAGTTATTTCAACCAAAACCAGTCGCGTCGGCCTGTTGGCCGGCGCGCTGTTTTTTTGTCTGTCGTTCGGCGCAGGCAAGGCCCTGGCTGCCAACCAGCAGCTCGGCGCCATGCAGTCCGAGATCAAAGAACAACAGAAGACCATCAAGCTCAGCAAGCAGGAGCTGGCCAAGCTCAACACCCAGCTCAAGGCCGATGAGCAGGCCATCTCGGCCGCCGCCGCCAAGCTCGATCAGACCAAAGCGCAACTCAAGCAGAACCAGCAGAAGCTGGTAACACTGCAGCGAGACAAGCTGGATCTGGAGCAACAGGCCAAACATCAGAAGCAATTGCTGGCCAAGCAGGCGGAAAGCGCCTTCCAGGCGGGCAATCACGATTACCTCAAGCTGCTGCTCAACCAGCAGGATCCGGCCAAACTGAGCCGCGCCCTCGATTACTTCGACTACCTCAACAAGGCCCGTATCGAGGCCATCGAGGCCCTGCGTGCCACCCGCACCAAGTTGGCCAAGAACCAGCAGGCTACCCAAGAGACCGAAAGCAAGCTGCAGAGCCTGCTGAGCGAACAGCAGCAACATCACCAGAGCCTGCTGGCCAGCCAGCAGAGCCGCGCCACTGTGCGCAACCAGCTGCAGCAGTCGGTGCAGGACGACGAACAGAAGCTGACCAAGCTGGTCAAGGCGGAGAAGGCACTCAAAGCCCGGCTGGAAGAGTTGCGCCGTCAGCAGGAAGAGAAAGAGCGGCGCGAGCGGGCCGAGCGGGAGCGCCTCGCCAAGCTCAAGGCCGAGCAGGAGCGCCAGCGTCGTCTGGAGGCGCAACGCCTGGCCGCCGAACAGAAGAGGATTGCGGAGCAGCAGCTGATCGCGGCCCAACAGCAGAAGGCCGGCGAGCAGCAACGGCTCGCCGCCGAGCAGAAGCGAGTCACCGAGCAACAAGACAGGGTGGCGCAGCAGCAAGCCGCCGCGCGCAGCAGCGCCAAGGCCAGCACCAACGGCTACGGCGGCCTCAGCACCAACGGCAGCCTGCGCTGGCCGGTGCAGGGCCCGATCCTCATCTCCTATGGCTCGGCCCGTACCGCCGAGCTGAAGTGGAAGGGCACCCTGATCGGCGCCAGCGAAGGCACCCAGGTCAAGGCGGTGGCGGCGGGTCAGGTGGTCTACGCGGACTGGCTGGATGGCTTCGGCATGCTGTTGGTCATCGACCATGGTAAGGGCTATATGAGCCTCTACGGTCACAATCAGTCGCTGCTGCGCCAGGTCGGCCAGAAGGTGGAACAGGGTGAGCCCGTGGCCCTGGTCGGTGACAGCGGCGGCCAGGACAGACCCGGCCTCTACTTCGAGATCCGCTATCAAGGCGAGGCCATCAACCCCACCAAGTGGTTGGCAAAGCGCTGACATCCTCGCTCTCAATCAATGAAAAAAGCCTGCATCTTGCAGGCTTTTTTCATTCCGTCCTTCGCCAGGTGCCAGCGCCAGATGATGAAAACTTACCTCGTTTCGACGGGCAATTCAGGGGAAGACGATCAGGCCTATCTGCTCCAGCAGCCCCTGCTGCTCTTCGCTTATCTGCACCCCGTCCAGGTTGACCCGGCGCAGATCCAGCCCGGGCAGATCGCACTGGCGCAGGTCGCAGCCCTGCAGGTTGAAGCTGCTCCAGTCTATCTGGCCGAACTCGGCGCCGCTGAGATCGGATCCCGCCAATGAGGCTCCTCGCAGGCTGGCCCCCTGCCAGCGGTTGCCACTCAGCTCGCAGCGTTCCAGCAGGCAGCCATCGAAGTCCGCATAGCTGAAGTTGTTGCCGGTCAGATGCGCCTCGCAAAAGTAACTTTTGACGGTGATCTGGTTCGCGAAGCTGGCCTGGGCGAAGTTGATCCCCATGGCCTGGCAATCCCGCATCTCCAGCCCGAGGCACTGGCTGCGACTCAGATCTGCCAGGGTCAGATCGCAGCGCAGGAAGCTGGCCTCCCGCAGATCGCAGCCCTGCAACTGGCAGCCTAGCTCGCGCTCGCGCTCATAGAAGCTGCAGTCGACGAACCGGCTCTCGCTCAGGTCGAGCCAGGATAAGTTGCAGCCGATGAAGCGGCAATCGCTGAACTGCTCTCCCTCCACCTCCTGCTGCTCGAACCGCTTCCCCTCGAACGTTTTACCCTTGATCATTCCAAGCTTCCCCCTGTTTATGGCGTCATATGCTGACACCATGGCGTAAAAACGGTAATGTTACCTGTAACATTTCTGACGGATCTCGAGATGAACGACACCCGCAAACGCCGCCCCACCCTGCAAGACATCGCCGATCTGACCGGGGTCACCAAGATGACCGTCAGCCGCTACCTGCGCGATCCCGGTGCCGTGGCCAAAGGCACCCGTGAGCGCATCGCCGCCGCGGTGGAGGAGCTGGGCTACATCCCCAACCGGGCACCGGACATGCTCTCCAACGCCACCAGCAGGGCGATCGGCATCCTGATCCCCTCGCTCTCCAACCAGGTCTTCTCCGCCCTGGTGCAGGGCATAGAGGCGGTGACTCGCCCCGCCGGCTACCAGACCCTGCTCGCCCACTACGGCTACAGCCCGCAGCGGGAGGAGGAACAGGTAGCAGCCCTGCTCTCCTACAACGTGGATGGCTTGATCCTCTCCGACAGCGAGCACACCGAGCGGACCCGCAAGATGATCGCCACCGCCGGCATTCCGGTGGTGGAGACCATGGATCTGCCCCAGACCCCCATCGACATGGTGGCCGGCATGGATCACCGGGCCGCCGCCCGGGCCATGGTAACAGAGATGCTGCGGCGGGGTCGGCGCAAGGTGGTCTATCTCGGCGCCCGGCTCGACGTGCGCACCCAGCTGCGGATGGAGGGCTACTACCAGGCGATGAGCGATTATGGCCTCGAGGGCCAGCACCTGCTGACCGAGCAATCCTCCAGCTTCACCCTGGGGGGCCAGCTGCTGCAACAGGCGCTGACGCGCTATCCCGATCTCGACGGCCTGTTCTGCACCAACGACGATCTCGCGGTCGGTGCCCTGCTGCAGTGCCAAGCCAAGTGGATACCCGTGCCGCAGCAGGTCGCCATCGCCGGCAGCAATGGCCTCGACATCGGCCAGGCCATGACCCCCAAGCTCGCCAGCATCATCACCCCGCGCCAGGAGATAGGCCGCGAGGCGGCGACCATGTTGCTGGCCCGGCTCAATGGCCAGTCGCTGACCGAGACCTGCCGGGACCTGGGTTTCTCCCTCTATCAGGGAGAAAGTCTGGGCTGACTTCATCCCCGACCCCTCTCCCCACGGCAGAGAGAAGCGCGCGCCGCTCGTTAACACCCATGAAAAAACAGGCCACCCTTGGGTGGCCTGTTTGGTTTTTCTAAACGATATGCGCTTAGCGTTTAACCAGCTCAACCGCCTCACGAGACAAACGAGTCACCTCATCCCAGTTGCCGCTCTTGATGGCATCGGCCGGCAGCATCCAGGAGCCGCCGACGGTGGCCACGCATTTGAGCGCCAGGTAGTCGGCCACGTTCTTCGGGCCTATGCCGCCGGTGGGGCAGAAGCGCACCTGAGGCAAAGGTGCGGCGATGGCGGCCAGCGCCTTGGTGCCGCCATTGGCCTCGGCCGGGAAGAATTTCAGGTGGTCGTAGCCCGCTTCCAGCGCCTGCATCACCTCGGACGGGGTTGCCACCCCCGGGATCAGCGGTGCCGTGCTCTTGGCAGCGTGGGCCAGCAGCGCAGGTGTCATGCCCGGAGAGATGACGAAGCGGGCACCGGCGGCCACGGCGGCATCAAATTGCGCGCAGTTGAGCACGGTGCCGGCGCCGACCATGGCATCCGGCATCGCCTTGGCGATCAGGGCGATGGCGTCGAGGGCCACCGGGGTGCGCAGGGTGATCTCGAACACAGAGATGCCGCCGTCGAGCAGCGCCTTGGCCATCGGCAGGGCCTGCTCCAGGTCGTTGATGACCATCACGGGTACCAGGGGGGAGGCGGCAAACACCTCGGCGGGAGTCACTTTCCAGTTTTGCATAGCTCTTCCTTAGTCAGCTCTTAGTCAAAGATGGTGGCGCCGCACTCGGCGCTCGATACCGCGCGACGCATCACGCTGAACAGTTCACGGCCCCAGCCCTCTTGTTCCAGGCTGAGGTCGATGTCGGCCTGAGTACGGCCGGTCAAATCGGTCAGGCAATCCAGGCGGCCGGTCTCGGCATCCACCCGCAGCAGGTCACCGTCTCGCAACAGGCCGATGGCGCCGCCGTGCAGCGCCTCCGGGGTGACGTGGATGGCGGCCGGGATCTTACCGGAGGCACCGGACAGGCGGCCATCGGTGACCAGCGCCATCTTGTGACCCGCCTTCTGCAGGTTGCCGAGCACCGGCATCAGCTTGTGCAGCTCCGGCATGCCGTTGGCGGCCGGGCCATTGTGGCGCACAACGATGACCGCATCCTGATTGAGTTCACCGGCCTGGTAGGCCGCCTCCACCGCATGCTGAGAGGAGAAGACCCGGGCGGGTGCCTCTATGACGCGGTATTCTGGCGCCACGGCCGAGACCTTGACCACGGCGCGGCCCAGGTTGCCTGACAGCAACTTGGTGCCACCGGTGGCCTGGAACTGGGCGCCGGACACTGACAACACGCTCGGATCCTGGCTCTCGCCCACCGACTGCCACGCCAGCTTACCCTCCACCAGTGCGGGGCGACTGAGGTAATCCTGCATCTCGCCAAACGTCGGGGTCGCGTCCATGTGGATCAGTCCCTCCTGCGCCAGACGGCGCATCAGGCCGGGCACGGCGCCCGCCTGCTCGAAGGCGTTCACGTCCGCCGGGCCGTTCGGGTACATGCGCACCAGCAGCGGCACCACCTCGGAGAGATCGCTCAAGTCGTCCCAGGTCAGCTCCAGACCGGCGGCGCGGGCCAGCGCCACCATGTGGATGCTGTGGTTAGTGCTGCCGCCGGAGGCAAGCAGGGCCACCAGACCGTTGACCAGAGAACGCTCGTCCAGCACGGCGCTCAGGGGACGATAGGCCGGGGAGCCGGGGATCATGGCGCTGATGCGACGGGCCGCCTCGGCAGTCAGCGCATGGCGCAGCTCGCTGTGGGGATGCACGAAGGCGGAGCCCGGCAGCATCAGGCCCATGGCCTCGAACACCAGCTGATTGGTGTTGGCGGTGCCGTAGAAGGTGCAGGTGCCGGCCGAGTGGTAGGCGCCGCACTCCATCTCCAGCAGGGCCTCGCGCCCCACCTCACCGGCGGCATATTGCTGGCGCACCTTCACCTTCTCGTCGTTGCTGATGCCGCTGGCCATGGGGCCGGCGGGCACGAAGGCGGTGGGCAGATGAGCATGGGAGAGCGCCCCCATGATCTGGCCAGGGGCTATCTTGTCGCAGATGCCGAGCAGCAGGGTGGCGTCGAAGGTGTTGTGGGACAGCGACAGCGCGGTGGCCTGGGCGATGAGATCCCGGGAAAACAGCGACATGTCCATGCCGGGCTGGCCCTGGGTGACGCCGTCACACATGGCGGGCACGCCGCCGGCGACCTGGGCACTGTGGCCGAGCTCGGCCAGCGCGGCCTTGATCTGGTCCGGGTAGCCCTGATAGGGCTGATGGGCGCTCAGCATGTCGTTGTAGGCGGTGACGATGCCGACGTTGGCGCGGGTCATGTCGAGGATACGGCCCTTCTCGTCACAGCCGGAGGCGGCCACGGCGTGCGCCAGGTTGCCACAGGCCAGGGCGGCGCGGGTCTTGCCCTGAGCGGCCTGGCGCTGGATGCGGGCCAGGAAGGCTGCACGACGGCTGCGGCTGCGCTCACGAATGCGCTCGGTGACCGCGGTGATGACAGGGTGGGTCATAGTGATTGCTCCAGTACGGTGATGAGACGGCGGTCGGTAACCGTCGGGATCGGCAGGTGACTCACAGGGCCTGCCCCAATGTGGTGATGGCGCGATCGACAACCTGTTCGAAGGGCCCGTCTATATCGATATGGAATACCCCGGCCTCGCCATCCGGCCGCTCCAGGGCATCAAACTGGCTCTGCACCATGCCCTCGCGCATGAAGTGGCCCTTGCGGGCCCGCATCCGCTCGAGAATGAGCGACTGGCTGCCATCCAGGAACAGGAAGTGCACCGAGTCATTCCCCTCGCGGATCTGATCGCGGTACTGGCGCTTGAGGGCAGAACAGACGATCACCCCTACCTCGTTCTTCTGCTCCAGGCTGTAGGCCGCATCACGGATCCGTTCCAGCCAGGGGGCGCGATCCTCATCGTCGAGCGGGGCGCCGCTGGCCATCTTCTGGATGTTGGCACGAGGGTGCAGATCGTCACCGTCGATGAACTTGGCACCCAGGGCTTGCGCCAGCTTGAGACCGACGCTCGACTTGCCGCTACCACAGACACCCATCACGATAATACTCTTACCAGCCATTGTTTGACCTCTATCCCATTTCTCAAAAAACGTACCGTAGATGACTTCTAACTTACCACGTTACCGGTAACATGTTACCGGTAACGTTACGACATGTGAAGTGATGCACAAATTTGTGCAAGACGAAAACTGGAACTTTTGAGGATATAAAAATTATGGAAGGTGTGGCTAATACCCCCGATGTCGCCTACCTGCTTTCGGTAGCAGGCGGTGCCATTATCATGCTGTTGCTGTTGATAATGCGCTTCAAGATCCACGCCTTCGTCGCCTTGACGCTGGTCAGCCTGGTCACGGCCCTCGCCACCGGCGTGGCCTACGATCAGGTCGTAACGACCATGCTGGGCGGCTTCGGCAGCACCCTGGCCGGGGTGGCCCTGCTGGTCGGTCTCGGCGCCATGATCGGCCGGATCCTGGAGATGACAGGCGGCGCCAAGGTGCTGGCCGATACCCTGATCAGCCGCTTCGGTGCCCATCGCGCTCCTCTTGCGCTCGGTGTTGCCTCTCTGCTGTTTGGCTTCCCCATCTTCTTCGATGCGGGTCTCATCGTCATGCTGCCCATCATCTTCAGCGTGGCCAAGCAGTTTGGTGGCTCTGTGCTCAAATATGCACTGCCATCTGCGGGCGCCTTCGCCGTGATGCACGCCTTCATGCCCCCCCACCCCGGCCCCGTCGCCGCCAGCGAGCTGCTCGGCGCCAACATCGGCCTGCTGACCATCGTCGGCCTGCTGGTCGCCATCCCGACCTGGTATCTGGGGGCTTATCTGTACGGCCTGTGGGCCGGCAAGAAATTCGACCTGCCGCTGCCGCCAAGCTTTACCGATCCGGCTGCCATCCCGGCCGGTCAGCTGCCAAGCTTCGGCCAGGTGATCTCCATCCTGTTGCTGCCGCTGGCACTCATCTTCATGGATACCGGCCTCAACACCCTGGGAGCCATGGGAATGGTCGACAAAAGTGCTGATTGGGTCAACATCCTGCGCATGGTCGGCAAAACCCCGGTCGCACTGCTGATCACCCTGCTCTACGCGGTCTGGCTCTTTCGCAAGCAACAGGGCAAGGTACAGCTGGAAAAATTCTGCAACGATGCACTGGCTCCCGTCTGCGCCGTCATCCTGGTGACCGGTGCCGGTGGCATGTTCGGTGGCGTACTGCGTGCCAGCGGCATCGGTGCCGCCCTGGCGGACGTGCTCTCTGACACCGGCATGCCGGTGATCCTGGCCGCCTTCCTGGTCTCGACCGCCCTGCGGGTAGCCCAGGGTTCCGCCACCGTGGCCCTTACCACCACCGCCGCCCTGATGGCACCCATGGTGGCCGCCACCCCCGGGCTGAGCGAGCTGGATCTGACCTTCATCGTCATCGCCATCGCCGGCGGAGCGACTGTGCTGTCTCACTTCAATGATTCAGGCTTCTGGCTGGTCGGTCGCTTCCTCAACATGGATGTGAAGACCACCCTCAAGACCTGGACCGTGATGGAGACCCTGCTCGGCACCATCGCCTTCCTCATCGTGGCGCTGGCCAGCATGCTGTTCTAATCACCTGCCATGTCATGCCGCTTTCAATGCGGGTCGGGCTCTTTCCCCGACCCGCATTCTTTTAGCAGGGTCACACCGACGTGGATTCTTTATTGGGTATTCAGCGCCGAGATTGCTAGAATCGCCTATTCATTGCCCCGAGTGGAACGCTTAACCCCGTGATTTCAGGTTTCTCTATGCATTCATCGGCACATTATCGACAGTTGCTGACACGTTTACCCCAGATCGCGGTTGCCGCGGATCAGTTTCAGGTACTCAGCAGCGCCAAAGAGTTCAAGAGCCGGATCCTGTCGCTCATCGCCGGCGCGACCCAGCGCATCTATCTGATCGCCCTCTATCTGCAGGATGACGCGGCGGGACGGGAGATATTGTCGGCGCTCTATGCCGCCAAGCAGCGCAACCCGGCCCTCGACATCAAGGTCTTCGTCGACTTCCACCGCGCCCAGCGCGGCCTCATCGGCAAGGGCAAGCAGGGCGGCAATCACCTGATGTATCAGGAGATGGCCGCTCGCCATGAACACCAGATCGAGATCTACGGCGTGCCCGTGAAGGGACGCGAGCTGCTCGGCGTGCTGCACCTCAAGGGCTTCATCTTCGACGACACCCTGCTCTATTCCGGCGCCAGCCTGAACGACATCTACCTGCATCAGCAGGATCGCTACCGTTTCGATCGTTATCACCAGATCCGCAGCCAGGCGCTGACTCGCAGCATGGTCAACTACGTGGATGATGTGTTTCTGCGCAGTGATGCCGTCCAGCGACTGGATCGCACCAAGATCCCGGGTGCCAAGCAGCTGAAGAGCCAGATCCGCCGCTTCAAGCAGAGCTTGCGCACCAGCCAGTACAGATTCGAGAGCATCCCGGCCAGCAGCCAGGAGATCGCCATCACCCCCATGGCGGGGCTGGGCAAGCGTGGCAACCAGCTCAACCGGATGATCCGCAACCTGGTGCGCGCCACCGAGCGCGAGATCTTCATCTGCACCCCTTACTTCAACCCGCCAAAGGAGTTGAGCAAGGATGTGGAGTCGCTGCTCAAGCGCGGTTGCACCGTGACCATAGTGGTGGGCGACAAGACCGCCAACGACTTCTTCATCCCGCCACAGGAGAAGTTCTCCACCATAGGCGGCCTGCCTTATCTGTACGAGACCAACCTGCGCAAGTTTGCCGAGCGCAACCAGCGTCACATCGATGCCGGCCGTCTCAACCTGATGCTCTGGTGCTGCGAGCAGAACTCCTATCACCTCAAGGGGCTCTTCGTGGACCAGGAGTGGGCGCTGCTGACCGGCAACAACCTCAATCCCCGCGCCTGGGCGCTGGATCTGGAGAACGGCCTGCTGGTGCATGACAGGCATCACCACCTGCGCGAGCGGTTCAACGAGGAGCGGGCCAACATACTGGCGCACACCCGTCGCATCAGTCACTTCGACCAGATAGAGCAGATCAAGGATTACCCGGAACAGGTCCGCAAACTGCTGGCCCGCATCCACAGGGTCAAGGCACACCTGCTGCTCAAGCGGATCATCTGAGTCGATTAGCCGCTATCCAACGCCCGTCTCAGCCCCCATCCAAAGGCCTCCCGTTTTCGGCAGGCCTTTTTCAGATGCGGCAACCCAACCCGGCTCACAGCAACACGGCTTGCATCGAGCCATCAACAACCCCTATCATCTGGACATATTTACAGTATTTTCGGGCATCTAATTGATGAAATTGGATAAAATCTCCCTCGATAGCCTCAAGGGCGTCGGCAGCAAGATGCTGGAGAAACTCGAACGACTGGGGTTGGCGACGGTGCAGGATCTGCTGTTCCACCTTCCCCTGCGCTACGAGGATCGCACCCAGGTGTGGCCCATCGGCGATCTGCCGCCGGGCCTGCACGGTGCGGTCAAGGGCGAAATCCAGGATACACAGCTGGTGATGGGCCGCCGCCGCATGCTGGTGTGCCGCATCAGCGATGGCACCGGCAGCCTGACCCTGCGCTTCTTCAACTTCACCGCCGCCCAGAAAAACAGCCTGGCCCCAGGCCGCTTGCTACGCTGCTTCGGTGAGGTGCGCCCCGGCAAATACGGGCTGGAGATGGCCCACCCCGAGTACAAGCTGCTCGGCGAGGAGCAGGCCGGCCAGACCGAAGAGGCACTCACCCCCGTCTACCCGACCACGGAGGGTCTGCGCCAGCTCAGCCTGCGCAGCCTCACCGATCAGGCGCTGGCCCAGCTCGCGCTGTACGGGGTGGAGGAGCTGCTGCCCGCTGGCCTCTACCCGCACCAGATAGAACTCGCCGCCGCCCTGCGCCTGCTGCATAGACCCCCTCCCTCGGTGGCGCTGGCGCTGCTGGAGAGCGGCCAGCATCCGGCCCAGCAGCGACTGGTGCTGGAAGAGTTGCTGGCCCACAACCTGTCGGTGCTGAAAGTCCGCGCCCAGGCCCAGACCCAGCTGGCCCGTACCCTCAAACCGGCCCCCACCCTGGTCAAACAGTTGCTCGGCGCCCTGCCGTTCAAGCCGACCGGGGCCCAGAACCGGGTGGTGGCGGAGATCAGTCAGGATCTGCAACGCAGCTACCCCATGATGCGGCTGGTGCAGGGGGACGTGGGCTCCGGCAAGACGCTGGTGGCGGCACTGGCGGCGCTGCAGGCTATCGGCAACGGCTGCCAGGTGGGGCTGATGGCACCGACCGAGCTGCTGGCCGAGCAGCATGCCATCAACTTCGCCCACTGGCTGGAACCGCTCGGCATCAAGGTGGGCTGGCTGGCTGGCAAGCAGAAGGGCAAGGCGCGGGAGGAGGCGCTGGCCGCCATCGCCGACGGCAGCGTCAAGATGGTGGTGGGCACCCACGCCATCTTCCAGGAGCAGGTGGTATTCCAGCGCCTCGCCCTGGTGATCATCGACGAGCAACACAGATTCGGGGTGCACCAGCGCCTCGCCCTGCGGGAGAAGGGCGAGCGGGAGGGGGTTCATCCCCATCAGCTGATCATGACCGCCACCCCCATTCCCCGCACCCTGGCGATGACCGCCTATGCGGATCTCGACACCTCCGTCATCGACGAGCTGCCGCCGGGCCGCACCCCGATCACCACGGTCGCCCTGCCGGACAGCCGCCGGGGCGACGTGATCGAGCGGGTCAAACTCGCCTGCGAGGAGGGCAAGCAGGCCTACTGGGTCTGCACTCTGATCGAGGAGTCCGAGGTGCTGGAGTGCCAGGCCGCCGAGGACACCGCCGCCGAGCTGCAGAACCTGTTGCCCGGCCTGCACATCGGGCTGGTGCACGGCCGGATGCGGCCGGTCGAGAAGCAGCGGGTGATGGAGGAGTTCAAGGCCGGCATCTTGCAGCTGCTGGTCGCCACCACCGTCATCGAGGTGGGGGTGGATGTGCCCAACGCCAGCCTGATGATCATCGAGAATCCGGAGCGGCTCGGGCTGGCCCAGTTGCATCAGCTGCGCGGCCGGGTCGGTCGCGGCTCCGTGGCCTCCCACTGCGTGCTGCTCTATCACGCCCCCCTCTCCAAGACGGCCCAGAGCCGGCTCGGGGTGCTGCGGGAGACCAGCGACGGCTTCCAGATCGCCCAGCGCGATCTGGAGCTGCGCGGCCCGGGGGAGCTGCTCGGCACCCGCCAGACCGGGCTGGCGGATCTCAAGATCGCCGATCTGGTGCGCGATCAGTCGCTCATCCCCCAGGTGCAGAAGATGGCGCGCTTCCTGATGGACCGACATCCCAGCCATGTCGATCCCTTGATCCGCCGCTGGCTGGGATTGCGGGACCACTATTCGAACGCCTGATGAGGGGAAAGAGGCTGATGATGATCAGGCCTGCTGATGGACAAGCATCCCAGCCACGTCGACCCCTTGATCCGCCGCTGGCCGGGATTGCGGGACCACTATTCGAACGCCTGATGAGGGGAAAGAGGCTGATGATGATCAGGCCTGCTGATGGACCAGCATCCCAGCCACGTCGACCCCTTGATCCGCCGCTGGCCGGGATTGCGGGACCACTATTCGAACGCCTGATGAGGGGAAAGAGGCTGATGATGATCAGGCCTGCTGATGGACAAGCATCCCAGCCACGTCGATCCCTTGATCCGCCGCTGGCCGGGATTGCGGGACCACTATTCGAACGCCTGATGAGGGGAAAGAGGCTGATGATGATCAGGCCTGCTGATGGACAAGCATCCGGGCCATGTCGCCCCCTTGATCCGCCGCTGGCTCGGCCTGCGGGATCACTATTCCAACGCCTGACAAGGTTCTGACGAGGAGAAAAGCACCGATGAATTCCTGGCTACGCGCCCTGCTCTATCTCTTTGCCTTCCTGCTGCTGTTCGTCTGGATGGGTCTCGGCCTGTTCGACGCCGAGCGTGCCCGGGGTCCCATCGCCAACTGGCTCAGCCAGCAGACCGGCGTGCCCGTCGCCATCGGCCGGCTGGTGTTCAATCCACTGCATCCCTACACATTGCTGGCGGAGCAGGTGCACTACGGGGACGCGGTGCAGCTGGACAAGATCTATCTGGAGATAGACAACATCGACTGGCTGAACCGGGACGTGCGCATCGCCCATCTCGATCTCATCCGCCCCATCATCAAGCTGCCGCTCCCCAACCAGCTGCCGACCCTGCCAGTGCGCTCTCTCATCATCAGCGACAGCACCATAGACAACCTCAGCCTGCTAAGCCCGCAGCTGACCCTGCGGGGCCTGAGCGCCACCCTGAGCGACTGGGAACTGATCGACCCCAAGCGCCAGCCGCAGGCCAATCTCAGCCTCGGCATCAATCAACTGGAGACGCCCCAGTTCACCCTGGCCCGCCTCAGCCTGAAGGGCCGACTGGAGGGCCAGGTGCTGAGCACCGACAGGCTGACCACCAACCTGTTTGATGGCCTGGTGGAGACCGGCATGGTGCTGGACTGGCCCGAGCGCAGCCTGCAACTGCATGGGCTCAAGGCGCGCGCCATGCGCGTCGAACTCGGCGACTTCGCACAGGGCGAGTTTCCCCTGCGCCGCATCAGTCTGGATCGGGGTCAGTTCGATCAGACCAGCCTCAATGCCATCGCCCAGGAGATCGCCCTCAACAACTTCAGCGGCCAGCTGACCTCCTTCGAGTGGCAGGCCGGCAGCCGCCCAAGCGGCCACCTCTCCGGCACCCTGGCGGATCTCGGCCGCGGTCTGTTCCAGCTGGAAGGGATCGAGGGGCGACTCGCCTTCTCACCCCAGCAGATCGATGCCGAGCTGCAGGGCAAGGCCTTTGATGGAGAGTTCAGCCTGGAGCTGGCGGCGGATCCC
This sequence comes from Aeromonas sp. MR16, assembly GCF_022549315.1. Classification (NCBI taxonomy): domain Bacteria; kingdom Pseudomonadati; phylum Pseudomonadota; class Gammaproteobacteria; order Aeromonadales; family Aeromonadaceae; genus Aeromonas; species Aeromonas sp. MR16. The sequence goes on from NZ_JAKZFK010000040.1 coordinate 17,295, forward strand.
GATCTGCAGAAGCTGACCCTCAAGGAGATGACCCTGAGCGGCATGGACATCAGCCTGCCGGACGGTTGGTGGCAGGATTGGCAAGGCTGGCGCCCCCAGCAGATCGACGTGCGCAAGCTGACCTTTGACCGGCTGAAAGTGCTCTCCTTCGACGATGCCCTGCCGCTCTCCCTGACTGGCTGGCAGTTCTACCTGACCGATCTCAGCCTGCGCGACAACCAGCCAGGGCCCCTGCTCGGCCGGGCCCGGATCGAGAGCAAGTGGTTCGAGCTGGTGTGGGACGGCCTCAGTGCCCGCAACGGCGAGCTCGATGCGGAGCTGACCCCCAGCGCCTGGCAGCTCAACAAGCTGACCAGTGCACTGCCGGATCAGGGCTCCCTCAGCCTGAGCGGTCAGTGGGGCAAGGCACCCGGCCAGATCAGCCAGCTGCAACTGCAGGGCAAGCAGCTGGATCTGGAGCAGTGGAACAAACTGCTGCACCCCCACTCGCCGTCCCCTGTCTCGCTGGCAGGCAAGCTGGATATCAGCGCCGACCTGCAGGCGGACATGCAAAAAACGCCGAGCGGCACGCCGAATGAGACAGCTGATGGCTGGCTCGGCACCCTGCAGGGCAAGATCAGCTTGGATGCCAAGGATCCCTTCTGGGACAAGGTCGGCATAGATACCCTGCTGGATGACTGGTTCAAGGGCAGCAAGCCCCCCAGCCTGACGCCGGCGGCGCTGTGGCAGGCGATGCAGCAGGGAGATACCCCCTTCTATCGCATCAAGCTGCAGGCCAAGGCCGAGCAGGGTCAGCTGGCAATCGAGCAGGCCGGCGCCTCCACCATCACCCACCTGCTTGCCCTGCAAGGGGGCGTGGATCTGGCCAAGGGTCAGTGGCAGCTGGATCTCGGCGTGCTCAACGGCCAGCGCTGCGCCGAGCTGCTGACCCGTTGGCGCGGTCCGCTCGACGCTCCCAGCCTGAATTGGGAACTACCGGCCCAGGCCTCCTGCGGCTGGGAGCCGGGCGTGCGCTACCCGGCCCAGGGTCGCAACAGCCCGCTCTGGCGACCGGCACCAGCGCCCAAACCACAATCGGCGCAGGAAGCGAGCCAGTAACAAACAAGGCCTCACGATGAGGCCTTGTTTGCTAGCGAGGGCAGGTAGAGATCAGTGCCCGGCTCGCTTGATCGGCAGCACCACGTACTGACCCAGGAATTCCGCCGCCAGCTTGCGGCCGCTGAACAGTTGCACCTTGAGGCTGAACTTGGCCGACTCCCCCTCCTTGAGCGGCGCCAGCACGGCGGGCATCCCCTCCCGGGCCACCCTGGCCTCCGGCTCCTCGCTCACCGGCCTGTGGTATTTGATGTTGCCCTCGGCCAGCACGGTGTCGCCCCCCAGCCCGGCCTCCTTGAGCTGCAACCAGATGAGGCCCCAGCCTGCCAGCACGCACTGGCTGTAAATGCTGCCGGCAAACATGGTGTCGTGGACATTGAGGTTGGCCGCCAGCTTGGCCTTGAGATGGAAGGTCTGGCCGTCGTAATGGGTGATGTGGACCCCCATTTTCTCGCTGATGGGAATGCCCCTCGACCAGCGGGTGGTGAGATCCTGGCACCACTCCGGGCGGTACTGGATGGTCTGCAGCGGGCTCAGGGACTTGATCATCTGGCGGTGGGCGATGCGACCGAAGGAGACAGGCCCTTCCCCCACCTCGAGGAAGCCGCACTTGCGGTAGAACTCTACCGCCTCCTGGCGCGCATTCATCACCAGCCGCTTCACCTTCTCGTCACGGGCGAGTTGCTCGAGATCCTCCACCATGCGGGCCCCCAGCCCCTGCCCACGAAACTCGGGGCGCAGCGCCATGAAGCGGATCTGGGCCTCGTCGCCACCGACGAACAGCCGACCGACGGCGATGGGGGTGCCATCTTCGGCCAGCATCAGCCGGTGAATGGCGACGCTGTCGTATTCGTCCCGCTCGGAGCCGATGGGCAGATTGAAGGGCTTGCGCAGCAGTTCCCAGCGCAACTGGTAGTAAGAGTCCAGCTCGGCTGCCGTTTGAGGAGTGACTACCCGGTACATAAAGCGATCCTTGAGTTAGCGCCGACGGACAGATTGAAGGGCTTGCGCACCAATACCTCCCAGCGCAGCTGGTAGTAAGAGTCCAGCTCGGCTGCCGTTTGAGGAGTGACTACCCGGTACATAAAGCGATCCTTGAGTTGGCGCCGACGGACAGATTGAAGGGCTTGCGCACCAATGCCTCCCAGCGCAACGGATAGCAGGCATCCAGCTCGGCTGGGGTTTGGGGGGTGACCACCCGGTACATAGATACATCCTTGAGTTACACTGGTCGAAATCCATCTTGCCGTGCAAATTCATGGACTTCAATCTGCAAGCGTACCAAGCCGACCACTTATTGCACCTCAGCGTCAAAGCCGAGCGTCGGCTCTGTGTGCTGGAAAATGGCCAGCACCGCTGGCTGGAAATGGACGGTGTGGTGCAGTCGGCCATGAGCCTCGCCGACCCGGCCGCCCTCTGCCTGCCCCATCAGCGCTACATCGCGGCTCAGTTGCCCACACAGGCGAGCCGCATCCTGGAGCTGGGGCTCGGCGGCGGCGATCTCAGCCGCCATCTGGCCGCACGCTGGCCCGAGGCGCAGCACGACTGCGTGGATCTGGACGCCGAGATCCTCACCCTGTTCCAGCAGTTCTTTCAGCCATCCTCGGGACACAGGCCAGGACTGCACCATGCCGATGCGCTGCAGTTCCTGCTCCAGAGCCAGGATAGCTACGATCTGGTGCTGCTGGATCTGTTCAACCAGGACGGCAACCCGCTGCTGCTGTTCCAGGCCCCGCTCTATCAGGCGCTGGCCCGGCGCCTGTGCGGCACCCTCATCATCAACCTGTTGCCACGCACCCGGCTGGAGCAGGAACAGGCGCTGCGACTGGCCCGGGAGTGGGTTGGCCCCACCGAGGCCCACGCCGTGCCCGGCTACCGCAACCTCATCCTGCACACGATCAGTCAGCCCGCATCAAGTCGGCCGTGATCGGCCAAGGGAGGCCGCCGACAAGATGAATGGCGGCGCTTAAGGCAGTTTTAGTGACTATTAAAGCGACACAATACAGCAAGTTACGCTGATAAATATCGTTTTATCAAAATAACAAACTGGATCTCAGACCTGTAGCCAGAAGGTCACGGGGCCGTCGTTGAGCAGCCGTACCTTCATGTCGGCGGCAAAGCGGCCGGTCTCGGTCGGCAGGCCGCCCGCTCTCGCTTGAGCGACGAAATAATCGTAGAGTCGCTCGGCCTCCACCGGATGGGCGCCACCGGAGAAGCTGGGCCTCATCCCCTTGCCGGTATCCGCCGCAAGGGTGAACTGGGAGACAACCAGCAAGCTGCCGCCCGCCTGACTCACATTGAGATTCATCTTGCCGGCCTCATCGGAGAAGATCCGGTAGCCGCTCACCTTGTGCAGCAGCTTGTCGGCCTTGGCCTCATCATCCCCCTGCTCTACCCCGAGCAGCACCAGCAGACCGCCGTCGATGGCACCGACGATCTCTCCCTCCACGGTCACGCTGGCCTCGGATACCCGTTGGATCAATGCAATCACCCGCAACTCCTTTGTCTTGTCAGAAACGAACGACCGCCCGAAGGCGGTCGTCAATGTTAGCAATAAGCGGCGGGCTCAGGCCAATTTCTCGGCACAGTACCCATCGGGCGATCACCGCAGCAGGCAACGGCCTCAACCCAGCTCCTCGGCACAGTACCCATCGGGCGATCACCACAGCAGGCAACGGCCTCAGCCCAGCTCCTCGGCACAGTACCCATCGGGCGCTCACCGCAGCAGGCAACGGCCTCAACCCAGCTCCTCGGCACCCGGTTTCTCGTATTCTCCGAGGCAGGCGGTGGTCTCGGCCCCCAACAACACCACCAACCAGCTCAGGTAAACCCAGACGAACAGGATCGGAATCGTCGCCAGGGCGCCATAGATGGCCTGATAGGAGGGGAAGTTGGTGATGTAGAGGGAGAAGCCACGCTTGGCCAGCTCAAACAGGGTCGCCGCCACCAGGGCGCCGATGAAGGCGTGGCTCAGCCGCACCTTGCAGTTCGGCACCACGGTATAGATCAGCAGGAAGGTGAGCACCGAGAACAGGAACGGCAGGCTGCGCAGCAGCAGATAGCCGACACCAAACAGGCTGTCGGCGGCAAACAGCTTGAGGGACAGGATATAGGAGGAAATGGCGAGGCTGGCACCGATGAGCACGGGGCCCAGAGTCAGGATCATCCAGTACATGGCGAAGGCCTGGGCCAGCGGCCGGTTCTGGGTCGAGCGCCAGATGTAGTTGAGGTTCTTGTCGATGGCCGAGATCAGCATCAGGGCAACCACTATCAGGGCACCGATGCCGACCGCCGTGGTGTTGGTGGCATTGGCCACGAAGCCGTCAATGTACTCCTTGAGCATCTCACCGGCGGTGGGCACGAAGTTGTGATAGACGAACTGCTCCACCTGTTGCTTCAGGCTCTGGAACACGGGGAAGGCCGACATCATACCGAACACCACGGCGACCATGGGGACCAGGGAGAGCAGGGTGACATAGGCCAGATAACCGGCGGTGACGGTCAGCCTGTCCTGTTGAAAACGGCCCCAGACAAAGTGGGCGAAGTGGCCACCGTCGTGGCGCAAGAAGGAGATTACATGAGCCAGGCGGCCGCTGATTTTATGCTGCATCGTGGTTCTCGAAGAATTCATCATGGGGATATTGTGTCAGACAGGGTGGCCATTTGACCACCCATGGGCAGGCGCGACATGGCCAAAGCCCATTGGTAAGCCATCATCGGTGCGCAAACAACCATAAAAAAAGAGGCCCGAAGGCCTCTCTCTGTCTGTCGATGAACAGATATCAAGCACGACCGGCGCGCTTGCGATCCATCTCGGTCAGCAGTTTCTTACGGATACGGATCGCCTTCGGGGTGACCTCAACCAGCTCATCGTTGTCGATGAACTCGAGCGCTTGCTCCAGGGTCATGCGGATCGGCGGAGTCAGCACCTGGGCTTCGTCGGTACCGGAGGCACGCATGTTGGTCAGCTGTTTGCCCTTCAGGCAGTTAACAGTCAGGTCGTTGGAGCGGGAGTGAATCCCGATCACCTGGCCTTCGTACACCTCTGCGGCGTGACCGATAAACAGACGACCGCGATCTTGCAGACCGAACAGGGCGAAGGTCAGGGCCTTACCGGTAGCGTTGGAGATCAGCACGCCGTTCTGACGCTCACCGATGCTGCCACCCTTGTGCGGACCGTAATGGTCGAAGGTGTGGTACAGCAGACCGGTACCGGAGGTCATGGTCAGGAATTCGGTCTGGAAGCCGATCAGACCACGGCTCGGGATCATGAAGTCCAGACGGACGCGACCCTTGCCATCCAGGATCATGTTGGTCATCTCGCCCTTACGCAGGCCGAGTTGCTCCATCACTGAACCCTGGTGCGCTTCTTCCACGTCCACGGTCACGGTTTCGAACGGTTCGTGCAGAACGCCGTCCACGGTGCGCAGGATTACTTCCGGACGGGATACCGCCAGCTCGTAGCCTTCGCGACGCATGTTTTCGATCAGGATGGACAGGTGCAGTTCACCACGGCCGGAGACGCGGAACTTGTCCGGATCTTCGGTCTCTTCCACGCGCAGGGCCACGTTGTGGACCAGCTCCTGGTTCAGACGCTCCATGATGTTGCGGGAGGTCACGAACTTGCCTTCTTTACCGGCGAACGGGGAGGTGTTGACCTGGAAGGTCATGTTCACGGTCGGCTCGTCAACGGACAGCGGCGGCAGCGCTTCGACGGCACTGTTGTCACAGATGGTGTCGGAGATTTTCAGCTCGCCCAGACCGGTGATGGCGATGATGTCGCCCGCTTGCGCGTCGGCCACTTCGGTACGGGACAGACCCAGGTAACCCAGCACCTGGCCAACTTTGCCGGTACGGGTCTTGCCGTTGGCACCGACGATGGTGACTTGCTGGTTGGTCTTGACGCGGCCACGGGTGATGCGGCCGATACCGATAACACCGACGTAGGAGTTGTAGTCCAGCTGGGAGATCTGCATCTGGAAACCACCGTCAGCATCCGCTGCAGGGGCTTCTACGTTGTCAACGATGGCCTGGAACAGGGGCTCCATGTTCTCAGACGGAACATTCGGATCCATGGTAGCAAAGCCGTTCAGGGCAGAGGCGTAGACAACTTTGAAGTCCAGCTGGTCATCGGTGGCACCCAGGTTGTCAAACAGGTCGAATACCTGGTCCATTACCCAATCAGGACGAGCACCCGGACGGTCGATCTTGTTGATGACCACGATCGGCTTCAGACCCTGGGCGAATGCCTTCTGGGTCACGAAACGGGTTTGCGGCATCGGGCCGTCAACGGCGTCGACCAGCAGCAGCACGGAGTCAACCATGGACATGACGCGCTCTACTTCACCACCGAAGTCGGCGTGACCCGGGGTATCAACGATGTTGATGCGGTAGTCGTTCCAACGGATCGCAGTGTTTTTGGCGAGAATGGTGATGCCACGTTCCCGTTCCAGATCATTGGAGTCCATGATCCGTTCCTGACCTTCGCTGGTGCGATCCAGAGTACCGGATTGCTGCAGCAGCTTATCAACCAGAGTCGTTTTGCCGTGGTCAACGTGCGCAATAATCGCAATATTGCGTAAATTCTCTAACATTCTCGCCTCAAATCACCGGGTAAAATTGGGCGCTAATTGTACTCTCGCCTTTGTGATCTGCCTAGCATAATTGCAGCACATTCGCATACAACAGGGGATCTGGATCATGGACCCCGTGCCGAAAGCCTGCTTAGATGGCATCGGGACGTGGGTGCACCAACCTGGTGCACCAAAACGATCCAGGGTTGCACCACTTTGAGGCGCAGCCATGCACGAGAGCGGGTGACCCGACAGCCTGAAAGGGTGCAAATGCCCTGAAATCAAGCTGTCACAAACTTGGCACGATACTGGCTTATGTGAATGTGACGACGCATTCACCCAAAGAGTTTTAACACCGGAGGTTACTTAGCATGTCAGCCCAGAACGTTTTGGCCTTGATCCAGGAACACGAAGTCAAGTTTGTTGATCTGCGTTTTACCGACACCAAGGGTAAAGAGCAGCACGTATCCATTCCTTCCCATCAGGTCAACGAAGAGTTCTTCGAAGACGGCAAGATGTTCGATGGTTCCTCCATCGGCGGCTGGAAGGGCATCAACGAGTCTGACATGGTGCTGATGCCGGATGCGGCCTCCGCCAAGCTGGATCCCTTCACCGAAGAGACCACCCTGAACATCGTCTGTGATGTGCTCGAGCCTGCCACCATGCAGGGCTACGACCGTGACCCGCGCTCCATCGCCAAGCGCGCCGAAGATTTCCTGAAGTCCAGCGGCATCGCTGACACCGTGCTGTTCGGGCCGGAGCCGGAATTCTTCATGTTCGACAACATCACCTTCTCCAACACCATGGGCCACAGCTTCGTGAAGATCGAATCCGAAGAAGCGGCCTGGAACTCGGGTACCGAATACGAGCACGGCAACAAGGGTCACCGTCCCTTCGTCAAGGGTGGTTACTTCCCGGTTGCACCGGTCGACTCCTCCCAGGACATCCGTGCTGCCATGTGTCTGGTGCTGGAAGAGATGGGCCAGGTCGTTGAGGCTCACCACCACGAAGTGGCGACCGCCGGTCAGAACGAGATCGCGACCCGTTTCAACACCCTCACCCTGAAAGCGGATGAAGTTCAGGTGCTGAAGTACGTGATCCACAACGTGGCCCACGCCTACAACAAGACCGTTACCTTCATGCCGAAACCCATGTTCGGTGACAACGGCTCCGGCATGCACTGCCACCAGTCCCTGGCCAAGAACGGCGTCAACCTGTTCGCCGGCGACCTGTATGGCGGTCTGTCCGAGATGGCACTGCACTACATCGGCGGCATCATCAAGCACGCCAAGGCCATCAACGCCTTCGCCAACCCGACCACCAACTCCTACAAGCGTCTGGTACCGGGTTACGAAGCACCGGTCATGCTGGCTTACTCTGCCCGTAACCGCTCCGCCTCCATCCGTATCCCGGTGGTACCGAGCCCGAAAGCCCGCCGTATCGAGGTGCGCTTCCCGGATCCGGCAGCCAACCCTTACCTGGCCTTCGCCGCCCAGCTGATGGCCGGCCTGGACGGCATCATCAACAAGATCCATCCGGGCGATGCCATGGACAAGAACTTGTATGACCTGCCGCCGGAAGAAGCCGCAGAGGTGCCGACAGTTGCCGGCTCTCTGGACGAAGCCCTGTCCGCACTGGACGCAGATCGCGAGTTCCTGACCCGTGGCGGCGTGTTCAGCGATGACTTCATCAACTCCTACCTGGAGCTGAAGCAGCATGATGTGGATCGTGTCCGCATGACCCCGCACCCGCTGGAGTTCGAGCTGTACTACTCCGTCTAAGCCGGAATGTTTGTCTCAAATGAAAAACCCGCCATCTGGCGGGTTTTTTATCTAAGGGGCTGAAATATCATGATCTCGCCTACCGAGCGGACGCGTCATCTAACTAAAGGATCTATATCGTCACCACAGACCCGACTATCGGTCTGACGGTTTTTTCTCTGATAGGATTAAGTGAAACCCCGTCAAGGAGAGATGGATGAAAACAGTACCATGGATGCTGGGCTTATTGCTGATGATGTCCTGCACAGCCCAGGCTGCCAGGGTCTATTCCTGGACCGATGCCAATGGCGTGACCCACTACACCGATGCCCCTCCCCCCGGCAAGAATGCCAAGGAGATAGACCTGCGGGTTTCCCCCCTCATCGGTACCACACCGCACTCTGTCCAGGTCGACAATTTCAACAGCCTGACCGGAGTCGATGCCAGGAAGGCACAAGAAGCCACCCAGGTGACGATCGAACTGCTCTCCCCGGAACCGGGCAGCACCCTGCGTGACAACACGGGCAACATCGTCTTCCAGGGCCAGATCCATCCTCAGGCCCCGGTGCAATTCGATGTGCGCCTGATCCTGGACGGCAAGGCGGCCCCCTTGGTCCACAACAGCCTGGCCATCCGGGTAGAAAATCTCGATCGCGGAGCCCATGAGGCACAGCTCGAGCTGCTCGCCAAAGACGGTACGATCCTTGCTAAATCCAAGCTAGCCACCTTCTACCTGCACAGAACGACCGTGGATCAGGCTCCCAAAGCCACCCCCAAGGCCAATTAGGGGTGATGTGATGCACCGATGCGGGTAAACTCAATGCACCATATCGGTGCACAACTGGTGTGCAGCACCGTTTTAGGGAGAAATCTGTGCCAACCCACTCGGACCACGCCAAGACACTCTTGGACAATCTGCTGACCGCCGTCATCCTGATGGATGAACGGCTCTGCATCCAATTCGTCAACCCCGCGGCCGAACAGCTGCTCTCCCTCAGTGAACGGCGGCTGATCGGGATCGAGCTGCCCCATCTGCTTGAGCATATTTCTCTCGACTTGCAGCGGTTCAAGCAGTGCCTCATTTCGGGGCAAGGCTTCACCGACAGCGAAGTCACCCTGGTGGTGGAAGGGGAACCCAGGCTGGTCGAGATCAGTGTGAGCCCCATGGCCGACACCCTTGGCGACCACGAGCAACGGCTGATGGTGGTGGAGCTGCGCAAGATCGATCAGCAGAAGAAGATCAGCCAGGAGCTGCAGCAACACGCCCAACAACAGGCTGCCAGAGAGCTGGTGCGCGGCCTGGCTCACGAGATCAAGAATCCCCTCGGTGGCCTGCGCGGCGCGGCGCAATTGCTGCAAAAGGAGTTGCCGGACCCTGCCCTGCGCGAATACACCGGCATCATCATCGAACAGGCGGATCGCCTGCGGGTGCTGGTCGATCGCCTGCTCGGCCCCCAGCGCCCCGGCCGCCATCAGATGCACAATGTGCACTCGGTGCTCGAGCAGGTGCGCCGCCTGGTGGATCTGGAGCTGCCGCCCCAGATCCGCATCGAGCGGGACTACGACCCCAGCATCCCCGAATTCGAGATGGAGGCAGACCAGCTGCAGCAGGCCTTCCTCAACATGGTGCGCAATGCCGCCGAGGCACTGGGTGAGCAGGCCGGGCTCATCCGCATCAAGACCCGTACCGCCTTCCAGATCACCATCCACGGTCAACGTTACCGCCTGGCGGCGGAGATCAAGATCATCGACAACGGCCCCGGCATCCCCGATGCCATTCGCGACACCCTCTTCTACCCCATGATCACCGGCAAGGAGGGGGGCACGGGCCTCGGTCTCTCCATCGCCCAGAACCTGATCGATCAGCACAAGGGGCGCATCGACTGCATCAGCTGGCCCGGCCACACCGAATTCACCATCTATCTACCGCTTCGCAAATAAGGGAACCTCATGACAGCAAAAGTGTGGATCGTCGATGACGACAGCTCCATCCGGTGGGTGCTGGAGCGAACCCTGGGCAGCGAGGGCTTCGAGTGCGAGAGCTTTGCCGATGGCGAGGCCCTGCTGAGCTCGTTGGAGATGCGATCTCCGGACGTGATCCTGTCCGACATTCGCATGCCGGGCATCGACGGCCTTAGCCTGCTGGAGCAGATCCACCGCCGTCAGGCCGACCTGCCGATCATCATCATGACAGCCCACTCGGATCTCGACAGTGCGGTCAACGCCTACCAGCGCGGCGCCTTCGAATACCTGCCCAAGCCGTTCGACATCGACGAGGCGGTCACCCTGGTGCGCCGGGCCGAGAATCATCTCAAAGAGCAGCGCACCAAGCGCAAGGCACGCCAGCAGGAGCCCGGTAACAGCCCCGAGATCATCGGCGAGGCCCCCGCCATGCAGGAGGTGTTTCGCGCCATCGGCCGGCTGTCGCGCTCCAGCATCTCGGTGCTGATCAACGGTCAGAGCGGTACCGGCAAGGAACTGGTCGCCCATGCCCTGCACAAGCACAGCCCGCGTGCCCACAAGAACTTCATCGCCCTCAACATGGCGGCTATCCCGAAAGATCTCATCGAATCCGAGCTGTTTGGTCATGAGAAGGGCGCCTTCACCGGCGCCAACAACATCCGTCACGGCCGCTTCGAGCAGGCCGACGGCGGCACCCTGTTTCTCGACGAGATAGGCGACATGCCGCTGGATGTGCAGACCCGGCTGCTGCGGGTGCTGGCGGATGGCCAGTTCTACCGGGTCGGTGGCCATCAACCGGTGCAGGTGGATGTGCGGATCATCGCCGCCACCCACCAGAATCTGGAAAAACGGGTCTCGGACGGCGAGTTTCGGGAAGACTTGTTCCACCGCCTCAACGTCATTCGCATCCACATCCCGGCCCTCAAGGAGCGCCGTGAGGATATCCCCCAGCTGGCCCAGCACTTCCTGCTGCGGGCCGCCAAGGAGCTGAACGTGGAGGCCAAGAGCCTGCACCCTGATACCCAGGCCTATGTCAGCCGCCTGCCATGGCCGGGCAACGTGCGCCAGCTGGAGAACGTCTGCCGCTGGCTGACGGTGATGGCCTCGGGGCAGGAGGTGCTGGTGAGCGATCTGCCCCCGGAACTGCTGACCCCCATCACCAGCACGGCGGAGCCTGGCCAGCCAGCCCTGACCGGTGGCTGGCAACAGCAGTTGCAGGATTGGGTGGCCGCCAAGCTGGCGCTGGGGGAAACCGACATCCTGGCCGATGCCCTGCCCCAGTTCGAGCGGATCATGCTGGAAACCGCGCTGGAACATACCCGCGGCCACAAGCAGGAGGCGGCCCGCCTGCTCGGTTGGGGCCGCAATACTCTGACCCGCAAGCTCAAGGAGCTCGACATTCCTTGAGCCTTTGGGAAAAACGATTCCCATCACGCCTTGACGAATCCCCTACCAATCAGACCCCGTTTGCTCGCAAACGGGGTATCTTTTTCAAGATCCCCGCCTAGAATGGCAGGCTTTCCAACCCGACTCGCAGAAGGCGCCACCATGATTGACAGATCCCTCCCCCTGACCGACCTGCACCGCCATCTGGACGGCAACATCCGTCCGCAGACCATTCTCGAGCTGGGTCGCCTGCACAATATCCAGTTGCCCGCCGATGAGCTGGAGGCGCTGCGCCCCCACGTGCAGATCGTCGAGAACGAGCCGAGTCTGGTCGCCTTCCTGAAGAAACTGGACTGGGGCGTGGCCGTGCTGGCCGATTACGATGCCTGCCGCCGGGTCGCCTACGAGAATGTGGAAGATCTGCTGCGGGCCGGCATCGACTACGCCGAGCTGCGCTTCAGCCCGGCCTACATGGCAATGGCCCACAAGCTGCACCCGCAAGGGGTGGTCGAGGCCATCATCGACGGTGTGGCCGCCGGCAGCCGTGACTTTGGCATCAAGACCAACCTCATCGGCATCATGAGCCGCACCTTCGGCACCGAGCAGTGCCGGGTCGAACTGGATGCTTGTCTGGCCCTCCGGGATCGCCTGGTCGCCATCGATCTGGCCGGTGACGAGCTGGGCTTCCCCGGCGAGCTGTTCACCAGTCACTTCCGTCGGGTGCGCGATGCAGGCATGCGGGTCAGCGTCCACGCCGGTGAGGCGGCGGGCCCCGAAAGCATGTGGCAGGCCATCCGCGATCTCGGGGCAGAGCGTATCGGCCACGGCGTCAAGGCCGTCCAGGATCCGGCCCTGATGGCCTATCTGGCGGAACATCGCATCGGCATCGAATCCTGCCTCACCTCCAACCTGCAGACCACTACTGTGGCGAGCCTCGCCGATCACCCGATCCGCCAGTTCCTGGCCGCCGGCGTGCTGGCCTGTCTCAACACCGATGATCCTGCTGTTGAAGGCATAGATTTGCCATATGAATACGAGGTCGCAGCATCTGCCGCTGGCATGACTGCGGAGGAAATCCGTACCGCACAGCGCAATGGTCTGACGCTGGCCTTCCTGAGCGAGGCCGAGAAGGCTGAACTGAGCGCCCGCGCCGCCAGCCGCCGGGACTAACCGCCATCCCGCCTCCAATAAAAAACCGCCGAGAGGCGGTTTTTTATTGCTCAGTATCGGTAGCCGATCAGATCACCCGGGAGAACTGCTGCTGGCGCGCCTTGTTGCGCAGGTAGACGTCGAAGCACATGCAGATGTTGCGAATGAGCAGCTGACCGGTGGAGACCACCTCCAACCCGTCGTCGCTCATGCGCACCAGGCCGTCATCGACGAAGGTCTGCAGCAACTTGAGATCCTCGGCGAAATATTCCTTGAAGACCAGGCCATGGGCCTGCTCGACGGCGGCAAAGTTCAGGGAAAAATCGCAGATGAGGCGTTTGATCACCTCGCGGCGGATCAGGTCGTCCCGATTGAGGGAACATCCCTTCCACTGGGCATGGCCCAACTCATCCACCTGGGCGTAATAGGCCTTGAGATCCTTCTGGTTCTGAGAGTAGGCGTCGCCGATCATGCTGATGGAGGAGACCCCCAGCCCCAGCAGATCGCAATCCCCCTGGGTGGTGTAACCCTGGAAGTTGCGATGAAGCTTGCCCTCGCGCTGGGCCACCGCCAGCTCGTCATCGGGCTTGGCGAAGTGATCCATACCGATGAACTGGTAGCCCTGGCCGGTGAGGAAGGCGATGGTGTCCTGCAACATGGCCAGCTTCTCACGGGGCGCAGGCATGTCGGCTTCTTTCAGCTTGTGCTGGGCGGCGAAGCGGCTCGGCAGATGGGCATAGTTGAAGATGGAGAGGCGGGCAGGATCCGTTTTGAGCACCTCTTCCAGGGTGTGATGGAAGCTGTCGCGGTTCTGGTGCGGCAGGCCATAAATCAGATCGAGATTGGTGGAGCGGAAACCGAGCTCACGGGCCCGCTCCAGCATGGCGCGGATGAAGTCGTTGTCCTGCTCGCGGTTGACCGCGACCTGGACCGCCTTGTTGAAGTCCTGCACGCCGAGGCTGATGCGGTTGAAGCCCACTTCCCGCAACACATCCAGCATGGACAGCTCGATCTCCCGCGGGTCCACTTCGATGCTGATCTCCCCCTCGGCGGCAAACTGGAAGTGTTCCCGCAGCATGGCCATCAGCCGTCGGGTCTGAGCTTCATCCAGATAGGTGGGCGTGCCGCCGCCCCAGTGCAGCTGGGTCACCAGCCGGTGCTTGAACAGCGGAGCCTGGGCCTTGATCTCCTGCTCGAGGAAATCGAGGTATTGATCTGCCTTGTGCTGGTGACGGGTGATCACCTTGTTGCAGCCGCAGTAATAACAGAGCTTGTGACAGAAGGGGATATGTACGTAAAGCGACAGATTGCGGGTCGGGTACTGGCCCGCGGCATGAACGAAGTCCGGATAGCCAAACTGCTCGCTGAATTCCAGCGCAGTGGGATAGGAGGTATAACGTGGGCCGCTGTAGTTGTATTTCTCGATCAGGGCCTGGTCCCACACAATCTGCTCTACTTGCACGCTTGCTTCCTCTTTCTTATTGTGATCAATGGCTTAACTGAAGATCCTTCAGTTGGGCAACATCCTTTAGGATCTGCGCCTCCAGCTCTACTTCGTAGCCGCTGCGTTCGAGATCCATCTTCATCACTTCATTGCGCTTGAGGGCCCGCCTCGCCTCGTGAGTCGGCATCTCTTTCACCTTCTCATAGAGTGCGTACAGACCGGGGAATTCGCTGGCGAAGGGACGACCGCCCTGGATCTGCAAGGCATCCAGCAGATGGGTCAGCCGGATGGCCCCTTCGGAATAGTCACACTGACCGTCCCGCACCGCATGGGCGATCACCCTGATACTGTCGAGGATACGTTCATTGCGGGCTGCGATGGCCTGTTGCTGCGCATCGCGCTGGCGCTTGAGACGCGCCAGCAGGGTACCGGCGTATACCGCCAGCCCCAGCAAGATCAGGCCACCCAAGAGGGCAGCCAGCATCCATCCACTCATCACTTCTTCTTCGGCTCTGGCTTGGGTTCAGGCTGATAACCGGCCTGGTTGAAGCGCTCCCACAACTCCTCTTCGGAGGCTGGCTGGCTCGGTTCGTCGAAGTCGGCTTCATCGAACACAGCGTCTTCATCTTCGTCTTCATCGGTGTCGATGATGCCGAGCTCATCCATCAGCTCCTGATAGCGATCGACGCGTTGATCAACCCAGGCCTGCTCGCCCGCGTCCAGCACCTCACCGTTATCCAGGCGATCCAGCAGATCGTTCAGGCGATCATCGTTCTCGATGGAGGCGAGTTCCTGCTCCGGTGTCATCACCAGCTTCTTTTCTTTCAGTGGTTTGGCTGTCACCGATTTGGTTTTCTTCTCGTCCAGCACCAGCACGATCGGCTTGCGGGAACCGATGCGCGGATCCTTGGGCTGTTTGTTGCCGCTGTTATGAGACTGTTCAGCCTGCTGACGGGAGCCCGCCTTCAAGCCCTTGCGCTTGGCAGCGCGTTTGCGCTCACGACCTTCCTGGGCACTGACATCTGATTCTTTGCGCTTGCCAGTAGGCTTGCGGGTGGGTTGTTTGGCCGACATGAGTGACTCCGACAAATAACTGGATTGAAGCCCGAACCCGGGATTATTTCGTCCGGGGAGATGCTGAGACGGGGAACAGTAAATCTGGAACAAGAGTGGGATCCCGCACCAATTCGACCAGATTTGGTCGCTGAACACCGCAGGATCGGCATCCTCTGGGCATGTTGCTGGTATTTTGACACAGAATGGCTAGGCGGGTTAATGACCCAACTGAAAAAAGGCAGCCGAAGCTGCCTTTATATGTTTATGCGAGTCCCATTCCCTGGTTGCAAACGCCTTTTCCCTGGACGTACTTCTGCGCATCATGTTTTGTGGGGTCATCCTGACCCTTATTAGTCGTTCCTGAATGTGCATGTGCTTGCCTGACCCGTCTCGATGACATCCTGCCATCCATCCGGGGTGGTTGCCTCCCGCAGCCCCGCTCATCCCGAGCGGTTACCATCCTGATCATTCAATCCCGTGCTCACCACTTGCATGTGCCGAGCCGACTCCCTGTCCACCCTTGCCGAGCGCAGATCCGCTCGCAGGGTCATTCCATGGCTCCACTGTAGCAACTTGGCAGAATGGCTCAATCCACTCAGAATGTTTTCAAACGAAGATAAATAGCCAATTCTTATTTAACACATTGAAACTTATGACTTCCATAATGAAAGCTGCAGGCTGTTTCAGCCCAGGCCGGATTTGCAAATGGAAGATCTCTTACAACAATGCGGGCCGTTTATGGCCAATGGTGTCAAAGGCCAAAAATAAGGCTATGTCCCAATTACGTGTTGCATGGGGCGCCCCAGCGCCTCATGCAAGCAACGCGGGATATCCACTGCCTGCCCATAACGCTCCAACATCCTTCGCCAGCCCAGATAATTCCTCAAATAGCT
>NZ_JAKZFK010000041.1:0-33445 GCF_022549315.1 Aeromonas sp. MR16
ATAATAAATTACATATATAACAGCAACATACATCAAAATGACTGATTGATAGGATTCATACGAGCAGGCTTTAATCTCTTTAAAATGAATTTATGACGATTTATGCAACTACAAATTTTATCTTTGTTAAAAAAGATGATGGAGCTAACACTCAGTATCTGTGTCTGGTGAGTTCCCGCCCGGGTGATATGAGACGAGATGACAAGCTTGATGAGAACAATGCCAATATGACGGGTCTCACTCTGTTGGACGTGGCTCTATTATCACGGTATATGTCAGTGTGGGATCCACATTGCCAATATATCAGGCCAGTTCGATCTTATTAAGGATGGGCTGGACATACCGTCTCTGGATAATATGTTGGTTGGCGTCCGCCAGATATCGCCTGAATAATAACCTGGATGACTATTTCTGCCGCTCTCTTTGCCCTCAATCCGATCAGATAATAGGATGAAGAGCCTGCTTTACATGGCCACCCATCACGGTGCCATTACCATAATGTCGCGCTCTCACCGGGCACCACGCCATCAGCCTCGCCATTTCCCCAACCTATGCCGGCCAATGGGATCGGGGTCACAACTTGATCTTCTTGCTCCCAACGGCACATTTCTCGCTCCCCCGGGGCAATGGTGGCCTGCGCCAACTTGTTAACCTGCTCCTGGCCCGCTTCATCACACGCAAGGATGAGCCCGCTCTCTCTGCCCATGGCAAACCGCCACCAGAGCGGCCACGTCACCATGTGGCATAGATATCGTATTTTCCACTTTTTATTCAGACAGTTAGAGGAAGTCTTCATGCCTATCACCACCACAAAAATGAAAACGGTTTCACTTTCCGTCAGCCTGGCCCTGGCCGGGATCCTGGTGGGTTGCAACCAGAACGACTCCGACGCCCCCATCGTCAAGGATGACGCCTATTACCGTGCTCAGGCCGAAACCATGGTGGCCAGGCTGACCCTGGCCGAGAAGCTGGATCTGCTCTCCGGCCCCGGTTATGGCAGCGCCAACGGCGCCGTCAACGTCAAGCAGGATGTCGCCGGGGTGGCGGGTTACATCAACGGGGTGAGCCGCAGCGCCGACGGCATCGACATCCCGGCCCTGAAGCTGGCCGACGGCCCGGCGGGCCTTAGGATCAGCGCCAACCGCGACGACGACAGCGCCACCTACCATGCCACCGCCTGGCCCATCGGCTCGCTGCTGGCCTCCAGTTGGGACGTCGAGCTGGTCGAGTCCGTGGGGGAAGCCATGGGGGATGAGGTCAGGCAGTACGGGGTGGATATCCTGCTGGCGCCGGGCATGAACATTCAGCGCAACCCGCTCAATGGCCGCAACTTCGAGTACTACTCGGAAGATCCGCTGCTGACCGGCAAGATGGGCGCCGCCATGGTAAACGGGGTGGAGAGCAACGGGGTGGGCACCACCATCAAGCACTTCTTTGGCAACAACTCCGAGACCAACCGCAACCAGATCAACGACATCGGCGAGCCGAGAACCTTCCGCGAGATCTACCTGCGCGGCTTCCAGATCGCCGTGGACGAGGCACAGCCCTGGGCGGTGATGACCTCCTACAACAAGGTCAACGGCACCTATGTGAACGAACGCAAGGACGCGGTGACCAAAGTACTGCGCGGCGAGTGGCAATTCGATGGGCTGGTGATGTCCGACTGGTTCGCCGGGGACGTGGCCAACAACGCCTACAAGCAGGTGCTGGCAGGACAGGATTTGATCGAACCGGGCAACGTCAAGGAGCAGTTGCAGCAATCCATCGATCACGGGGATCTCAGCGAGGCCAAGGTGACCGAGGCCGCCATCCATATCCTGACCCAGATGATGAAGAGCCCTTCCTATCACCAGCTGCCCGTCGGCAACAGTCCGGATCTGGCCGCTCACGCCGCCCTGGCTCGCCAGGCCGGGGCCGAGAGCATGGTGCTGCTGCGCAACGAGGCCGCCGCCCTGCCCCTTGCCGCGACCAGCAAGGTGGCCAGCTTTGGCATCAACCAGACCAACACCTACAAGGGCGGTACCGGCAGCGGGGATGTCAACGCCGCCAGCCTCACCACCATCGCCCAGGGGCTGGCCAGCCGTTTCCCGGTGAGCGAAGCACTGCAGGCTTACTACCGCGATTTTTATGAGAACAACAAGGTCTATCACGAGGGGCAATTTGGCGCCAAGGGCTACTATACCTGCGCCGAGGCGGCCGTCAGCCCTGCGCTTGCCAGCCTCATCACCACCGCCGCCAGCGAGCAGGAGGTGGCGGTGATCAGCCTGGGCCGTCAGGCCGGTGAGGGGGCGGATCGCAGCAGTGGCAAGGGCGACTACCTGCTCGGCGACGACGAGAGCGCCCTCATCGATGCGGTGAGTAGCGCCTTCCACGACAAGGGCAAGAAGGTGGTGGTAGTGCTCAACGTCAACGGGGTGATAGATACCGCCCAGTGGAGTCACAAGGTGGACGCCATCCTGCTGGCCTACATGGCAGGCCAGGAGACAGGTCATGCGGTGGCGGACGTGCTTTCCGGTACGGTCAACCCGAGCGGCAAGCTGGCCCAGAGCTTCCCCGCGAGCTACGCCAGCGTGCCCTCCTCAAGCACCTTCCCGGGTGAGGACACCGACGGTGACGGCGAGCCGGACGATCTCTACTACAACGAGGGGATCTACGTGGGCTACCGCTACTACAGCACCTTCGAGCAGGCGGTCTCTTACCCGTTCGGCTTTGGCCTCTCCTACACCAGCTTCGGTTACGGCAGCCCGGCGGTTGCCCAGAACACCCTGGCCAGCGGTGCGGCCGGCAGCATAGTGCTGACGGCGACCATCACCAACACCGGCGGCGTGGCGGGCAAGGAGGCGGCCCAGGTCTATGTCAGCGCCCCCGAGGTCAAGCTGAAGAAGCCGGCCATCGAGCTCAAGGCGTTCGCCAAGACCAAGCAGCTCGCCCCTGGCGCCAGCGAGCAGCTGAGCTTCACCATTCCGGCCAGCATCCTCGCCAGCTTCGATGAGGCCGGCAACCAGTGGATAGTGGAGCCGGGCAACTACAGCGCCTACATCAGTCCCTCATCAGACGTGTCGGCCACGGTGCCGGTGACCTTCACGGTGAGCAAGGAGATAGTGGTGAGCCACACCACGGCCGGCGCGCTGGCCTTGCCAAGCGGGGTGGATGCCGCCACCGTGACCACGGTGACCAAATAACGGGGCGGGGGTGGGCGCCAGTGCCCACTTCCATGTTGTTGCCCCATCATCAGGGACCGGGATTGCCCCGGTCCTTTTTTATTGGCGGGAGTTGCGATAGACCAGCGGGGTCATATTGGCATTGGCCTTGAAGAAACGATTGAAGGCACTCTGGGAGGAGAAACCCACCAGATCGCTGATATTTTGCAGCGTCTGCTCCCCTTGCTCCAATAATCTGCAGGCCTCCGTCATTCTGACCTGTTTTAAAATGGTGGAGAAACTGCCCCCCTCCCCCTGTAATTTCCGGTTCAGGGTCCAGCGGCTGATATTCATGGTCGAGCAAACATCCTCGAGCACATTCTCATCGCTCTCCATCCCTCCCTCGCAAATTTTGTGACGGATCCGCTCCCCCACCTGATGGGTAAAGGGCACCCGCTCGGCTATCTCGGCACAAATGTGCTCAAGCTGGCCGATTTGCAAGCGGCCAAGGGGCTCGTTGTAGCAATCGCTGCGCCTATCCAGCAGGGTGTTGGCGAGGGTCAGGGTATTCGCCTCCTGCTCCCAGCGGCAGCGGCTGCCGAAGAAGTGATCCAACTGACCGTGGTGTGCCGGTGGCTTGCCGATAAAGCCCAGCGACACCGCAATAGCGGGTTCATAGACACGCAGGACCCGGTAGAGGATGACAAAGTTGGGGATGGCCTGGCTCGCCCCCAAGATGGCAGGTCCTTGATTGATGTACTCATATTGGGTATGCAGCGCGCCCGTCCTGACCCGGAAATCGTCGCAGTTGCCGATGACGGTGCGATAGGCCAGCAGGGCCTCGATGGCCGCCCGAGGAGATGGCCGGTTCAGGCAGAGACTGATGAGCGGCGGGTACTGTGCATAGAGCCGGTCTATGTCATAGGAGAGGATCTCCTGATGAAATCCGCTCAAATAACCCTGCATCAGACTCAGTGCGCGGTAATGGCTCTGGGCCAGGATCCGGCCCTGCGTCCGGTTGATATCGAATGCGGTCAGGCCGGCCGCCATCAATATGGCCTCCGAGTCTCCCCCTTGCTGTTGGCAGGCCGCCAACATTCTTCTGATCACCTGATTTGATACGCTCTGTGACATCCGCCTACCCTGGCAATATTGATGTTGTACATTGATGGCTAGCCCCAAAGAGGCGCTATTTCGCATGGGGAATATATCCGGCCCCATCCGATGACGGCTTATTATGAAGCGCCGGGAAGACGCGCCGATGTAACGGAGTGTAAAAGCACGCGCTGACACGCTTATTTTGAACGAGCAGCACAGAGGCATCGGACACAATAGATGACACACCTGCTGTCAGATATAAAAACGGCGCCCTGTTGGCGCCGTTTTTATTATCGTCCGCGACTGTCTTGTCGGATCAGTTGGCCTGGTGTTGCTCGGCCAGATAGAGCCAGGTATCGACCACGGTATCCGGGTTGAGGGACACGGAATCTATACCCTGCTCGACCAGCCAGGCGGCGAAGTCCGGGTGATCGGACGGGCCCTGACCGCAGATCCCCACATACTTGCCCGCCTTGCGCGCGGCCTGGATGGCCATGGACAACAGCGCCTTGACCGCCTCGTTGCGCTCATCGAACAGGTGGGCGATGAGGCCCGAATCCCGATCCAGACCCAGGGTCAACTGGGTCATGTCGTTGGAGCCGATGGAGAAGCCATCGAAGTGTTGCAGGAACTGATCCGCCAGCAGGGCGTTGGAGGGCAGTTCGCACATCATGATGACCTTGAGGC
Source organism: Aeromonas sp. MR16 (assembly GCF_022549315.1). NCBI lineage: Bacteria > Pseudomonadati > Pseudomonadota > Gammaproteobacteria > Aeromonadales > Aeromonadaceae > Aeromonas > Aeromonas sp. MR16. The sequence continues at coordinate 4,926 of NZ_JAKZFK010000041.1, forward strand.
CCCGCTCGCCGCGGCGCAGGCCGTTCTCGGCCAGGATTTCCACCACCTGCTCAGCTTCACCCACGGTGCGCACGAAGGGGATCATCACCTCGACGTTGGTCAGGCCCATGACGTCGCGCACCCGCTTCATCGCCTCACACTCGAGGGCGAAGCAGGGACGGAAGCTGTCGGCGATGTAACGGGAGGCGCCACGGAAGCCGATCATGGGGTTCTCTTCGTGGGGCTCGTAGCCACGGCCCCCCACCAGGTTGGCGTATTCGTTGGACTTGAAGTCCGACATCCGCACTATGACCCGCTCCGGCCAGAAGGCGGCGGCCAGGGTGGCGATGCCTTCGGTCAGCTTGGCCACATAGTATTCACGGGGGCTGTCGTAGCCCGCGATCATCTTGGTGATGGTGGCCTTGAGCTCCGGGGTCTGCTGGTCGAACTCCAGCAGCGCCTTGGGGTGCACCCCTATCATGCGGTTGATGATGAACTCGAGGCGCGCCAGGCCTACGCCGGCGTTCGGCAGCTGGGCGAAGTCGAAGGCGCGATCCGGGTTGCCGACGTTCATCATGATCTTGATGGGCAGGCGCGGCATATTGCCCACCTCGGTCACCGCCACGTCGAAGTCGAGTTCACCGTCGTAGATGAAGCCGGTGTCCCCTTCGGCGCAAGAGACGGTGATGAGCTGACCCGGCTCGATGCGCTTGGTGGCATCGCCACAGCCCACCACGGCCGGGATCCCCAGCTCACGGGCGATGATGGCGGCGTGGCAGGTGCGACCACCGCGGTTGGTGACGATGGCGGAGGCCCGCTTCATGATGGGCTCCCAGTCCGGATCCGTCATGTCGGTGACCAGCACGTCGCCGGGCTGCACTTCGTCCATCTGACTGATGGAGGAGATGACCCGCGCCGGACCCGAGCCAATCTTGTGGCCGATGGCGCGCCCTTCGATCAGCACCTTGCCGGATTGTTTGAGCGCAAAACGCTCCAGGGTGTTCGCTTCCTGGCGGCTGCGCACCGTCTCGGGGCGGGCCTGGACGATGTAGAGCTGGCCGTCCTGACCATCCTTGGCCCACTCGATGTCCATCGGGCGGCCGTAATGTTGTTCGATGATGAGCGCCTGTTTCGCCAGCGCCATCACCTCTTCGTCTGTGATGCAGAAGCGGTTGCGCTCGGCCTCACTGGTGTCGACGATCTTCACCTGACGGCCGTGACCGGCGTCCTCGGAGTAGGTCATCTTGATGAGCTTGGAGCCCAGCGTCTTGCGCACCACGGCGGGGCGGCCGGCCTTGAGGGTTGGCTTGTGCACATAGAACTCGTCCGGGTTGACGGCCCCCTGCACCACCATCTCGCCGAGGCCCTGGCTACCAGTGATGAAGACCACGTCGTTGAAGCCAGATTCGGTGTCCAGGGTGAACATGACGCCGGAGGAGGCCAAGTCCGAGCGCACCATGCGCTGCACCCCGGCCGAGAGCGCCACGCCCTTGTGGTCATAGCCCTGATGCACCCGGTAGGAGATGGCGCGATCGTTGAACAGGGAGGCGAACACATGCTTGATGGCGGTCATGACAGAGTCGATGCCGCGCACGTTGAGGAAGGTCTCCTGCTGGCCGGCGAAGGAGGCATCCGGCATGTCCTCGGCGGTGGCGGAGGAGCGCACCGCAAACGACGCCTCGAGCCCGGCACTCAACTTGTCATAGGCCGCACGCACGGCCTGCTCCAGCGCAGGCTGGAATGGCGCGTCCACCACCCAGTCGCGGATCTGCTGACCGGCCCGGTTGAGGGCGGCGATGTCGTCCACGTCCAGGCTGTCGAGCAGGTCGTGGATCTTGCCGTTGAGGCCGCTTAACTCCAGAAACTCGTTAAACGCAAAGGCGGTAGTCGCGAAGCCGCCCGGCACGGATACACCGGCCCCGGAGAGGTTGCTGATCATCTCGCCAAGGGATGCATTCTTGCCGCCGACGCGCTCTACGTCCTGCATACCGAGCTGCTCGTACCAGAGTACGTACTGTTGCATTTGCATGTCTCCAGGTTGGTGGGCCAGGGTGTCAACGCACCTGCTGTGCCAAATCATATGTTTTTGTTGGTGTGTGCTTGCCAACGACCATGAAAACGTTTTCTACTTATTGTCAAAAATATCCCCTGCAAGATTTGGGGATGGTCGTTTGACACAGACATTCTACAATGCCGACACAAAAAGGTAACGACTCAGGTTTGCAAGCGAGTTCACAACTTGGCTACGGCAGACCTGTTGACAAAGGTGATATGGTTTCGAGAGATACTTCTACCTTGCCACCGCACCGAAGCGCATCACAGGAGTCCCCATTGCACACCGTATTCTATGTATCCGACGGCACCGCCATCACCGCCGAGGTGTTCGGTCACGCCGTGTTGAGCCAGTTCCCCCTGGTGTTCGAGCAGGTCACCATCCCCTTCGTGGAGACCCAGGAGAAGGCCCGCCAGGTACGGCTGCGTATCGACGAACAGTTTCGCCAGACCGGGGTGCGCCCCATCCTGTTTCACACCATCGTCGACCCCCAGGTACGCGAAGAGGTGCTCAAGGCCCAGGCCAGCAGCCACGACTTCCTCAACACCTTCGTGAGCCCGCTGGAGCAGGAGCTCGGGATCAAGGCCGAGCCCAGGCTGCATCGCACCCACGGCATGGAGAACCGCAAGCTGTATGACGATCGCATCGAGGCGGTCAACTTCGCCCTCAGCAACGACGATGGCATCACCACCAAGGAGTATGACGAGGCGGACATCATCCTCATCGGGGTGTCGCGCTGCGGCAAGACGCCGGCCAGCCTCTATCTGGCGCTGCAGTTTGGCATTCGCGCCGCCAACTACCCCTTCATCGAGCAGGACATGGGCTCGCTGGAGCTGCCTGCGGCCCTCAAGGCCAACCGCCACAAGCTGTTCGGCCTCACCATAGCACCCCAGCGGCTGCACGAGATCCGCAACCAGCGCCGCGCCAACAGCCGTTATTCGTCCCTTGAGCAGTGCGATCAGGAGCTGGCGAGCGTGGAGCGACTGTTTCGTCAGGAGGCAATCCACTTCCTCGACACCAGCTCTCACTCGGTGGAGGAGATCAGTGCCAAGATCCTGGAGGCCACCGGTTTGCGCCGTCAACTGTGCTAATAAGCATGAAATGATTGGTGTGAAATTCCGCCAGGAAAGAATGCGGCAATATAAATGAACAGTAGAGGGGAACAAAAATGACGCCGACGGGGTACGTCGGCGTCATTGTCATCATAAATGCGGGCGGGAACCCGGCTTGTTGAGCTCCCGGTTGTTCATCAGCCAGCCATGCAGGGTCAGCAGACCGGGGCCTTTGCGCACTCGCTCACTCAGCCAGCAGGCGGGCACCAGGCCAATGCCCGCTGCCAGTGTCAGCACCATGATGATGTTGGCCACCAGATAATCCGCCCCCTGCCATCCCCAGACGATGAGGCAGGCTGCCGCCATCGTCAGTAACATGGGAGAGAGCCAGAGCCCCAACCAGAGCGCGGCAAACAGCAGCCCCCCGACAATACGCTCGACCATAATGAGTCCTTTCGTGAAGAAGAACGACAATAGGACACGACGATATCGCCATGTCAATCACCTAAAATCCAATCGACCACAAAACCAGCAACCACTCCCAAAACCCCTGTCTGGATCATAAAAAACCTGCATCGGTCCCAAAAAACGCGCCAATGATGAGGAAAACAGGTGCATGGGCGGTCGATTATCACTATTCTGCTCGGGTTGGTAGCCACCATAAAAAACGATGAGTGGCACACCGTAACGAAATTAATACGGATTTCGTCACGTTTTCGGCACAGTGTGCCGCGCCGGGGCACAGGAAGTGCAAAGGTGGACGGGCGACAGACGAGTGACTTCAGCGACGTAAGGACGGAAGAATGGATCTTCAACAACAGGGCGGAGAGCTGAAACGCGGCCTCAAAAACCGCCACATTCAGCTTATCGCATTGGGCGGTGCCATCGGTACCGGCCTGTTTCTCGGCATTGCCCAGACCATCAAGATGGCGGGTCCCTCGGTGCTGCTGGGCTACGCCATCGGCGGTTTCATCGCCTTCCTCATCATGCGCCAGCTCGGCGAGATGGTGGTGGAAGAGCCGGTAGCCGGCTCCTTCAGCCACTTTGCCTACAAGTACTGGGGTGACTTCGCCGGCTTCGCCTCCGGCTGGAACTACTGGGTACTCTACGTGCTGGTGAGCATGGCCGAGCTGACCGCAGTCGGCATCTACGTGCAGTACTGGTGGCCCGAAATCCCGACCTGGATGTCGGCGGCCTTCTTCTTCGTGCTGATCAACGCCATCAACCTCACCAACGTCAAGGCGTTCGGCGAGATGGAGTTCTGGTTTGCCATCATCAAGGTGGTGGCCATCGTCGGCATGATTGGCTTTGGCGGCTATCTGCTGTTCTCCGGTGGCGCGGGTCCCGAGGCGAGCGTGACCAACCTGTGGGATCAGGGCGGCTTCTTCCCCAACGGCATCAACGGACTGGTGATGGCCATGGCGGTGATCATGTTCTCCTTCGGCGGTCTGGAGCTGGTCGGCATCACGGCGGCAGAAGCCGATGATCCCGAGAAGAGCATTCCCAAGGCCACCAATCAGGTGATCTACCGCATCCTCATCTTCTATATCGGCGCCCTGGCCGTGCTGATGTCCCTCTACCCCTGGGGCAAGGTGGTGGAAGGTGGCAGTCCCTTCGTGATGATCTTCCACGCCCTGGACAGCGACCTGGTGGCCACGGTGCTCAACATCGTGGTGCTGACCGCCGCGCTCTCCGTCTACAACAGCTGTGTCTACTGCAACAGCCGCATGCTGTTTGGCCTGGCCAAGCAGGGCAACGGCCCGCGCAGCCTGCTCAAGACCAACAAGAGCGGCGTGCCGCTGGTCGCCCTCTCGGTGTCTGCCGCCGCGACCCTGCTGTGCGTGCTGATCAACTACCTGATGCCGGGCAAGGCCTTTGGTCTGCTGATGGCGCTGGTGGTCTCCGCCCTGGTCATCAACTGGGCCATGATCAGCCTCGCTCACCTGAAGTTCCGCAAGGCCAAGCAGGCCGAAGGGGTAGAGCCCAAGTTCAAGGCATTCTGGTACCCGTTCGGCAATTATCTCTGCCTCGCCTTCATGGCCGCCATCCTGGTCATCATGTACCTGACCCCGGGCATGGAGATCTCGGTGATGCTGATCCCGGTCTGGCTGGTGGTGCTGGCCATCGGCTATCAGTTCAAACTGAAGCGTCGTAGCCCTGTCGCGACCAACCTCGGCTAAGCCTCCCCGCTCTTGTTACGCAAATGCCGGTCAATGACCGGCATTTTTCATCTAGAAATACTGTTGATTCAGACGGTTATGCTCATCGTTTGCATCCCCTCCCCCTGCTCGACTATGGTGCCAACCCCATAGCATCCATTAGCGGTACTGTCTGCGCCACCAGGCGAGGCAAGCCAGCCCCAGCAACACCAGCGGCGAGCTGGCGCCCGCACCGAAGCCCTCGTCACTGCTCTTGATCACAGGCACACTCGCGCCATCATCGCTGCTCTGGACGGGCTCGGGCTCGGCCTGGGCAGGTGCCGGACCGGTTCTGGCGACAGTGATGGTGGTTTGAGCGGCACTGACCGCGGTGGCGTTGCCAGCGCGCAGGCCCAGGAGCAGCGTCTTGTTTCCACTGAAGTCCAGATTTTTGCTGGTGAGCCGCAAGGTCTTCACCCAGCCGCCATCGGCCGTGACCTCATAGTCGGGGTTGTTCGGATCGAATGTCAGGGTCTGGGTGACATCATCGAAGTAGTGATCGCCGGCCCTGGCGGTGACGCCCTGGGTATAGAGCTCCACCGCGACGGGTTGCGCATACTGGCCGGCCCCTTTCACCGTGACGCTCAGCGTGAGGAAGGGCACCTCCCGAGAGAGGGTGCTGCCACTCACCTGCAGGCTGGCAACACGGCTGCCATTGGCCGGCGCCCTCATCACCGCCGCCCCCGATGCCTTGAATGCGGAGCGGCTGCGGTTGATGCCGTTATAGGTCCAGTCCTCCATGGTCGAATCGGCCCTGTCGTAGAAGCGTTGCAAGAACAGTTTCTCATCCAGGTACTGAGTGCTGCCAAACAGGTTGGCGTTCGGGACTTGGGGACTGGTACACATCAAACGCCCCGACCAGGCGCCGTCAGACTGACAGAGGGCATTTTCCGCTTGGTTGTACAGGTCGACGCCACCGAAGAAGTGAAGGAACTCGTGTGCCAGGCTGCCGGGGGCATAGTAGCTGCCGGTGGTGGCCACATTGTTGAGCTTCACCTCCGCATCCATCTGGCCTCTCGCCAGCCCGATGGCATAGCCGTGGAGGAAGCCATCGTGCAGCGTGACCCAGAAATCCGCACCAGAACTGTGCCCCGCAAGCCGGATCAGCTCGGCATCTTCGGGGGAGATGCAGGCGGTGTCGTACCCGGGCTCACTGGGCGCAACCTTGTCCTTGGCCGCAATTTGCCCATCCTGGTACAGGACCATTGCGGTATGCGCCAAGCCATCCAGGCACTCAGCATCGGCAGTTTTGTCGCTGAGCACGAGGATCTGGCGCAGGTTGAAGTGGATATCCTCCGGCTTGCCATTCTTGGTGATCCCCGTGTATTTCGACAGGTAAAACTCGTCCACCTTGCCGAGGTTGGCGCGCAAGCCGGCAAACAACGCCTCGCGGCCCTGGCGGTCGGCCATGGCCTGCGGCACCATGAAGTTCACATCTATGGTGGTGGTTGCCATCGCGGCGCCGGTGGCGAGCATCAGGCTCAGAGCAATCAGGTTTCCTTTCATATGCTGCATCCATGTCTCTTATCACGGCCTGACAATCAAGACCCTCAGTCACATCCAGCCAGGCCGCTCAGTGGCTCAGGATGGACCGCCTCCCCGCACTCAAGCACTCACGGCAGGGATGGTGTCGCACCTTCCTCCAGGCATTGGCGCGCCAACAGGGCAGCCCCCACAATGCCGGCATTGCCGTCCAGCGCCGCCAGGGCGAAGTGGGTCTTGCCCCTGAGATAGGGGTAAAGCTTCTCATCTGTCTGCCGTTGCAACTCATCCCAGAACAGTGCCTGGGAGTTCATCACCCCGCCCCCCATGACGATGATGTCCGGGTTGAGGGTATGAATGATGTTGGCAACGCCGGTGCTCAGGTTGGCGACGAAACGGGCTCTTGGCTCGGCCTGGGTCAGCAGCGCGGCCGCATCCGCCAATCCCCACGCCATCGCCTGTTGTCCCAGTGCCGTGCCGCTGGTCAGGCTCTCCAGCGCGCCCCGGTTCAGGCCGTCCCCATGGGGGCCCTCTTCGGAGATGATCATGTTGGCAATCTCGCCGGCACAGTTGTGCGCACCGCTGATCAGCTGCCGCTTGTAGATGAAACCACCGCCGACACCGGTACTCACCGTGATGTAGAAGACGCTGGTATGGCCTCTGCCCGCCCCGAGCAGGGCTTCCCCCAATGCGGCGCCATTGGCGTCGTTCTCCAACCGCACCGGCAGGCCGAACTCGGCCTCCAGCATCGCCCGAAGCGGGACCGCATCCCAGTCCGGCAAGGTGGGCTGCGCATGGATCACCCCATTGACCGCATCCAGCGGCCCCGGGGCTATGACCCCTATTCCGGCGACCCGATACGCCTGTGTCAGGTGCCGGCAGGCGCGCTGCATGTCCGCCACTATGCTCCTGTAACCACGGGCACTGTCGGTCAGCATCTTGAGCTGCTCCAGGATGACGCCCTCCCCCGTGATGGCGGCCACCCGCAGCTGAGTTCCCCCCAGATCGATGCCAATGAAAATGTCTGATCCCTGCATCTTTGATCCTCTCGACAGTCAAACGAGAAAGAGGAGGCAGTCATCTGCCTCCTCCGTTTATGCACTCTGGCAATTCACCCTGTTATTCCGGTTTGGCGAGGAAGCTGTGGAAGCGCCCCATCCAGTACGGCAAGGTGTAGGTGGTCGAGCCTTCGAACGTGGTCGGGCTGCCATAAGCCGGGTTCGGCTTGGTGCCTGTATAGACGCAGGCCGTGCTGGCATCGTTATCGAAGCAAGCGGTGTTCTTATCGAGCCACTGATGATACTGAAGCGGCTTGAAGCCCAGGTTGAAGGTACTGTTGTTGAACTTGGTGAGCATGCGCTCATCCAGCGGCAGGGTGGTGTGTGACCCCTCGGCCAGCACCTGATCACGCATGGTCCGGCTATCGACGATGGCGGAATCATTGGTCCGGATGATGGGGTAACGATCCTCACGGGTCGCGGCTTCCGAACCGATACCGGCTTTCCACACGTCGGGACGAGCGAAGTCATAGGCACCCCATCTTCTGGTGTCGATCGGGTGACGGTGCAGTTGCCAGGCGGCCGTCTTCTTCAGGTTGTTACCCGAGGCGTTGGTCAACTCGGTCTGCGGTTGGCCCAGCTGGCGGACGTAATCGAAGAAGGGGTTCTCCTGGTAACCCATGGAGCGATACCACTCGTCATAGGCCTCCACGTATTGCTGATGCAGCTCGGTACCCTGTTGCTCCGTGGTGAACAGGATGTACCAGGCCAGCGCCGCCATCTCCTCATCGGAGGTGTTGACCACCTCACGCACCCACTCTTCAACCTGCACCGGATCGTTCGGATCTTCGATGCCATCACCACACATGCCACCACCGTCGTTGCCGCTGGCAAAGGTGCCTATGGAGGGGGAGTTCTTGGTGTTGTCGCCGGTCTCTACGACAGGGGTCGAATCCAGACAGCCGATGATGGAGGTGTCGGCACCATACTGGGCACCCGCGAAGGCAGCCCAACGGCTCCAGTACTCCTTGGCCAGGGTGGCGTAGTCATAGCCCTGTTTGCTGGCGAGCGCCTGATATTCGGACTCGTAACGCTGCTCACCGGTGACGTAGGCGGCCACCTTCATGCCGGCAACCAGCACCACGGAGTTCAGGGCCGCATCTTCCCATGCGTAATCGTTGTTGAAGTAATCACGGGATGTCTTGCCCCACTTGGTCGGCTGGCCACTGGCATCAACAAAGTTGTACTCGTTGGCGATCAGTTGGTCGGCCCACTTCTGCATGGTGGTGCGGATCAGGTCTTTGGTGGCCTTCTCTTCCGGATTGCTCTCGTCGAGGATGTCGTAGGCAATGCGGTAGATGAAGAAGTGGCCGATAGACTCGTCGTTACTGGTGTCCGCCTTGTAGAGCACCTGCTCCTCGGTAAAGATGTTGCCCAGATCGTCTTCCATGGCATTCGCGCAATCACTCTGTGCGGCGAAGGCACCGGTACACTGCAGCACATCCGGGATCGGCAGCTCGGCATTGATCTCGAGACCGGCCATCTTCTCGCCAACGGGATTGCAGTCCTTGTTACCGCCCAAATCTCTTGGCACGCCATCGCAGTAGACAAACTTGGCAATTTTCTTGCCGCTCAGATCCCCCTTGGTGCCGAGCTCACCCGCACGCGCCACTGTGTGTCCGCCCGGGAAATAGTTGTTGGCACCGCCTTGCACGTAGCCCTCGGTGAAGCCGTTGGTATCGGCGCCCTGGAAGGCATAGGTGCGGGCGAAGAAGCCTTCGATGGTGCGGGTCTTGGTGTCATAGTCGGCATTGGTATCGTTCAGTGCACCGATGGCATAGGGATCGTCGACAAACTGGGTGTCGTCGATCGGTTTCATGTTATAGACCAGACCCACCTTGCCGCCGTTGCCTGTCGGCCCGGTCGGCTTGTTGTTGATGGCGTATTCGCCATCCTTGCGCAACACCAGAGTCTGCAACTTGTAGTCGCCACCGTCCGCCCCCACGATAGGACGAACCTTGGTCTTCACCTCGCCCTTGCGACCCGAGATGTTGCTCAGCAGCAGATCGAATTTGAGTGCACGCAGCGCTGTCTTGCGGGCGGCTTCGATCTCTTCCTTGTCAGCCCCTTCCCGCTTGAGGGTGGCATAACGCATCAGCTCGCCACCACCGTACATGGAGGTCCAGAGGCCATCGTTGTCGGTGATCTCCGGGTGCCAGGTACCGGTGCTGCCATCGGCACGATAGCTGGCATCGGACACAGAGCCGCGGCGATCGACCACGCGCTGGGTCACGTCACTCATCAGGCTTGCCTTGGCATCCGGGTTCATACGCACCATGGCGATGTGGCTCAGGGCACCGCTGGCGGAGGTAATCCAGATCCCCTTGTTGCCGTCAGACATGATCTGGGTGGGCACCTGCGGCACATAGTTCACCGGGGCATTGACTTCCACCTCACCGGTCATGGCAATGTTCGCTTCGATGGGCAGATAGCGGTTGCCCATGAAGTACATCATGCGGTCACGGTTGGTGGCGGTTCTGTCTTCCCGCACGATATAGACGCCTTCACGACCCGGGTTGGTATTTTCCTGGATCAGCCAGCGTATGTTGTCCTGAAGGACTTCGTCGCCACCGTCGGCGGCCATCTGGGCACGAATGTCGACGAGGTCCTGACTGACATTGGTAGAGGCATAACGGGTGACCTGCTTCTCCAGCAAGATCGGGTTCTTGGCAGGCTTGTCACCCTTGATCATGACAGTCGGGTTCTGCTTGTTCAGGGTCGGGGTAGCCACCACATTCAGCTTGGCGACCCCCACCACCGTGGTGTTGGTCACTGAGCGGGCGGAGATTTCCACCGCGCCTGTGCTCACGGCCTTGACCCGGCCAAATTTGTCGACGGTTGCCACCGCCTCATTGGAGCTGGACCAGGTGATGCCCTGCTTATGCAGCACCTCTTCGGGACTGCCGGGATAAGGCAGAGATTCATCAGGGATCAACATGGCTTCGATCGAGCGGGATTGGCCGACGACCAGTTCGGTGTTATTCCATATCCCCATTTTGATCTTGGCAGGCGCATCGAGATCGAGCACGGGCTTGGCCGCCACATCGGAATTATCGGGAGTCGTCGGCGTAATCGGTGTGGTTGGCGTGGTTGGAACGATGGGATCTCGCGGGGTACCAGGATTGCGAGAATCGCTCGGATTATTGTCCGCCGCCGCATTGCCGTTGTCCTCGGTAGAGTCGGTACACGCCGACAGTCCGAGCATCGCGGTGATAATAACCACGGCTATTTTGGATTTATTGAAAAGTCCATTTTTTTCCATGTCAAAACTCCATTTAAACAATGAGTTAAATTGGCTTGCTATTAAGTAGTATTAAATTGAAATGTCGCTGATTACTTTTCTGACAACCGTTTATAAACCTGAATCAACTCTGCAATTAATTCACGAGCAAGCATGGAGGTCATCAAATGATCTTGCGCATGGACCATGACAAGCGTCATTTTGGTCTTGCCTTCTCCCTGATCATGTTCGATTAATTTAGTTTGAACCAGATGAGCTTCATTTAACGCAGCCCTGGCCTCTTGCATCACTTCTTCTGCTTTCAAAAAATTGCCTTGTTTGGCAAAAGAGAGTGCTTCATAGGCACAACTGCGTGCATTACCGGAATTGATGATCAATCCCATTACCTGTTCTTCCAGATCAGAGGCGATATCCTCTGAACCAGGCAGTTCAATATCAAGCATATTCACCGGTCTTCCTGCTTTACGTGGATGGACTATGCACTCTGATGTGCTTTGATCATGGCGATGGATGATTTCAATAATGCCAGGCCATCCATCTTGCCATAGATTAAGGAGTCAATGATGGCCACCGGCTTATCAGGAAACTTGCCAGCAAAGTCATTGAGCATATATTTAATTTGTGGCCCAAGCAGAATCAGATCGGCTTCGGGTCCTTTTTCCAGAATTAATGATTCGGAGAATGCCTGAATATCTACCGGAACTGCATGTTTGGTCGCGTGCTCCTTCATCTTATTAACCAACAATGACGTTGACATACCTGCGGCACAAAAAAGATATATTTTCTTATTCATATGACACCTGAATTTATATGTTATGACTCACCCTCACGTTACTATCTAATCACTCAATTGCGCAATCACTTTATCAAACTGCGGCAAGTATTTCTGATGAGCCAATAACATTTCATTGACGATAGTTTTCGCTGATGTATCTGAATGAATCAGCGGACTCAAATTCATGGCCACGATCAGGTCTTGGTAATTTCCTGTCAGGGCCGCCTTGCTGGCTGCAATCTCAAAAGATTTAATCGAACTGATGATACCCAGTACGCGTTCGTCAAAATATTCAATTTGAGCTTTAGGCTTGGCCCCCTCTTTACTGATGGTGCAGCTAATTTCAATGCACCAGTCATGTGGAATGTTTTTGACATGGCCGTTATTACAGATATTTACATAATGCTCGGTGTGACTGTCGTTCACGATTGCACTGATGACATCACAGGCCGCATCAGAATAATAAGCTCCGCCACGTTCTTCCAGTTGCTTTGGCTTGATATCCAGCTCGGGGTCCTGATAGAGCTTGAACAGGTCAGCTTCAATCGTTTGTACGACTTCGGCACGGGTCCCGCCCTTGTAATACTCACCCAGTTCTATCGCCAACATCTCTTTTTCTTTGATGTAATAGCGCAGGTAAGGACAAGGGAGCAGCTTCAAGCCATTGATGAAATCCATATCGAAGGGAAGATCGGACACATTCTTCACCGAGGCCGACTGTTGGTTACTGTCCCTGGTCACCTCCGCCAGCAGCTGCTCCATCTTCGAGTCGCCATCGATGAGGAAATCCTGCATGAACACCATATGATTCAGGCCAAAGAGATCCATATTCACCTCGGCATGCTCATCACAGCGGAGCAACTCCCTGGCAAACATCTTCATGCCAACGGGCACATTACAGACCCCGATGAAACGACGGAAATCGGTGTGGCGATGGACCGCCTCGGTAATCAGACCCGCCGGATTGGTAAAATTGATAAGCCAAGCATTCGGACACAGCTCTTCAATATCCTTGATGATAGAAAAGACGACCGGGATCGTTCGCAGCGCTTTGAACAGCCCGCCAGCACCGTTCGTCTCTTGCCCCAGCACTCCGTGAGAAAGCGGGATCTTTTCATCCTTGGCCCGCGCATCCAATTGCCCGACGCGAAATTGCGTAGTCACAAAATCGGCACCTGGCAGGGCATCGCGTCTGTCCAGCGTTTGGTAGAGCTTGATGGGCAGGCCCGCTTTTTTGATCATCCGCTGGCACAGGTTAAAGATGATGCCCAGCTTTTCTGCCCCGTCGGCCACATCCACCAACCAGAATTCGCTGATCGGCATCTCATGATAACGCTTGATGAATCCCTCCATCAGCTCCGGGGTATAACTGCTCCCACCACCGATAGTCACCACTTTAATCGCTTTCTGCATATGACCAACCTGATTATCTGTGTAATAAAGTGACGTTATTCAACTCATACTGCCAACTATAATGCTCGGCCAATGTATAGGAGATGGTGTATTCAACCAGTCGATCCCGTTCATAAGCAGCACGAATTACTTTTACTGCGCAGCTGAGCGCCGATGTATCTAATTTACTGGCCGTGTCCAGCAATATAAAACCAGCAGATAATGTTTCAACACCACGGTCGAATTTCACTTGATATTCTTGCAGTAATAACTGGTAAAGAGACTGATTACTTTCTACTTTTTTGTCTAACTCAGGAAACCGATCGGCACAAAGATAATTGAGCTCTTGAATAGATTTCACACCATCGACACTGCGCACACGCTCCAGACAAATAACATTCTCACCTGAGAAACCGCTTAACTCTCCGTGCGCTGGGGTTGCCATCACGTAACAATTAAGAAGCTCAGTAGCCACTTCTTTACCAATTGTTTTCATGTCTTGAGTCAGGCTACCAAATTCAAACGAGTTAATCATCTTGTTATTGTTTATATATATTCCAGAACCGTGACGAACGTCAATTATCTTCTCTTCTTTTAATAATGCCAACGCCTTGCGAATGGTTACCCGGCTTACCGAAAACTGCTGTGCCAACGTCCTCTCATCGGGTAATTTCTGAAAGTCCTTCTCATTGAGAATAAACTCTTTCAGCTGTGCACAGACTTCTTGATAACGGTAACTGGACAAAATAATCTCCTCACATTGACTTCAGGCGACCAGCAAAGTGGGCATAGACATCATCATTATTAAAGCCATCGACGTTCTGACTAGAGAATATCAAGGGCGTACCATGTCGAGCCAATGCCTGCTTTTGCGCTTCCACTACTATGTTGTTGAGCAGGACGACACCTGCCACTGTAGAAAATGCGCCAGTGACTCGGCCGTTGACCAGGCACAAGCCATCTCCACTCGGAACGCAATTATCAAGGACTATGTCAGCCACATCCAACAGTTTTTGCCCTGAAGGATGCAAACTTGGGTAGGCGCTCGACTGCTCTACCGACGTGATAGCGACCACAGTGTGGCCACACGCCCGCGCTATCTGGGCAAATTCAATTGGCAAGGCGTTGCGCCCCGAATTGGAGACCACAACGATCAGATCACCGGCACTGATGGGCTGCTCTGACCACAGGATGGCCGCCAGCCCCGGCAATTTCTCCAGTTTGGAGCTGCGCAGGGCGCCGTCACTGGTCGTCACCGTCGAATCAAGGATTGCATTGATATTGCCAAGTCCACCGGCACGAATGAACCCTTCCAGGCCGACCATATGAGAATGACCGGTGCCGAGGATATGAATCATGTGATTGTTCAATATTGCATCAGAAAATAATCCAATGACTCTTTTCATCTTTTCAGCATTGCAACTGATCAAGGTCTCAAGCCTGCGCTGCAATAACTCTACATATTCGAACATAAGTCACCCTGTCGATGATTGACCATAAATATAAGCCCAGGAGCTCACCAATACATTGCCCTGTATTTCCTATGGGGACGCCCTATCTATTAAAGCCATAACGCTGACTACCCCAAGGCTTGGTAATCAAGGTTTGTTCGACCTGAATAATGCGCTCATCGGGAAGATCATCGGCCAACACCACATTCGAGCCGACGACGGAGCGACAGCCGACCTTCACGCCGGGCATGATCACGGTATTTACCCCGGTACGGGTAAAGTCCCCCATATAAACGACATTACTGTAATGATGAGGCGTCACGCGCTTTTGATTGATGAGATGACTGGTTTTGGCATCATCATACCGCAGCGTGCCGAAGGTCGTGCCGGCGCCGATATCCACATTGCGACCGAGTACCCCGGCAATCTCACAGTTGTGATACAAATAGGTGCTCTCAAAAATGACACCCGCCAACTCGGCGCAGTGACCGATGATGGCCTGGTTACCCACCGTCGTTTCATCGGCCAGCTTGCAATACTCCTTGATGGTCACACCGTTACCAATAACCACGTTCTCACCGATGATGGCACCGTCTGTTATCTGGCAATGATCGCCGACGATCGCATTACCCTGGAAAATGACCCCGTCGCCAATATGACTGTGCTGACCGACCTTGATGTGTCCGCGTATCACGGCACGGGATGAGACGGTGGCACTTGGTGCTATCTCGCTCGCGCTCAGTTGCTGGCAGCGCTGGCGGTTGAGATAGCCGTTGACCTCCAGAATATTCCAGGGGTAGTCGAGATTGAAACTGGGCTGGTCGCAATGGATAAAGTCGACGGTGACCTGCTGCGCCCAGCCAACCAGGGCTGACTCCAGAAATTTCTCACTCGAAGGCATCATGCCAACCTGAACATGGTCATAAATGTCAGTTGTGTAAGGCAATGCCGCGCTGAAAAAATCGGCGCTCAGCTTATAGGCGACTATCTCGCAATCGAACCCCTCCCGCCGCGGGTGCGCCAATAGCTTGAAGTCCTGCTCGGCATTGAAACACAGCCGATCGGAGCGCTCCTCGGTACGCAATTTTCTCAGCAAGACGGCGTTGGCAGAGGGGCTATTTACCAGTCGTTCAAGATCCTCCGCCTCAATGAGACAATCCCCGGGGATCACCAGCACCGCATCGGTGACCGGGTTGCGCTGCTGATACGCCAGCAAGGCCTCGACGATGTCCTGAGCCCCCGCCACCGAGTGGAGGCTGGTCGCGGACGCTGCCTTATTGTGGTGAAAAAACTGGACGAATTGGCCTTCATGCTCATCGGCAAGTATTGCCACCTCATTGACCCCGGCGGCGGCCAAGGCCTGCTGCAACCAGTAGACGATCGGCATATTGCTGACGGCCAGCATGGATTTGCTTCTTATCTCGGTAAATGGCCATAACCTGGTGCCCTTTCCCGCTGTCACCACAATTGCCTGCATGATGCCTTACCCCGTTTTATCGCAGACGTTAAGCCCGATGACTCAACGCCTGCCGCTGACTGACTTAGAAGGAGAGTGCTGCCTTTTCGTCTTCTTCCGGCGTCTCTTGCGTCACCATTTTTTCATTGGCCAGGCAGATGCTGTCCCATTTATTCATGAAGGGGTAATAGATGGCCATGGCTGCCAACAGGTTTATCAGCTGCATCACGGCACCCGAGATATGCCCCCCCGTGGAGAGATAACCACCGATGAAGATGGGGGTTGTCCAAGGCACCGAAATACCCGCCGGCAACGCCACGAGGCCACTGGCCATGCCGATATAGGTCAGGGTCAGGCCCACGACAGGCGCCAGGATGAAGGGAATGACCATGATGGGGTTGAGCACCACAGGCAGACCAAACATGATGGGTTCGGAGATATTGAACAGCGATGAAGGCAGGCCCAGTTTGCCGATAGAGCGGCACTGTTCACTGCGGGCGCGGAAGGCCAGCAACAAGACCAGTGCCATCATGCTGCCAGAACCGCCGAAGTTCAGGAAAATGGAGTTGGTTTGATCGGTGATGATGTTTTTGATTTCGGTACCGGCCTGGAAGGCGATCCGGTTCTCATCGGTGAAGACCAGCCAGATGGGCAGCATGATGCTGGAGACGATATTGCTGCCATGGATGCCCACGGCCCACAACGCATGTTCCATCGTGGTGGCCACCAGAGCCCCGATGTAACTGCCGCCAATCAACTTGAGCGGAGCCGTCAGGATGCTCTCTATGATGGTATGCAAATTGCCAAGATCGGCCGCTTCAATGGCCAGGCGTACCAGCCACAGCGAGGTCAGCACAACGAACGCCGGGATCAGGGCCGCGAAGGATTTCAACACGGCGGGCGGGACGGAATCGGGCAATTTGAAACTGATGTTCCTGACCATCAACCACCGATACACCTCGGTTGCATAGATGGCGATGAGGATCCCCAGGAACATACCGGCACTGCCCATGTAAGCCAGGTTGATGCCACTAACACTGATCTCCTCACCGGTTGCCTCTATGGTGTGAGTGATGTTGTAGGGCGTGACGAGCATATAGGCAGCCAGCGCAACGGCGGCGGCGATAATGGGATCGAGCTGGGTATATTTCTGTGCCAGACGATAAGCCACCCCCAAGGTGGCAAAGATGGCGATCAGATCATAGGTTGCCCCGACCGGCAGCAGCAGCTTGTCCATCAGACCGCTCTCGGTCATGTACTCTTCGTAGCCGGGGAACGGCAGGAAGGCCAGGATCAGGAACAGCGAGCCAATGATCATGAAGGGCATGACCAGTGCCATACCATCCCGGATAGCGATCAGATGACGGTTATTTCCCAACCGCTGAGCCAGCGGCATTACATATTTTTCAATCGGATCTTTTGTATTGGCATTATTCATAGCATCCCTCGCCATATATCAACGCAACAGCATTGTTTAAATACGCCTGATAACAGGCTCCATTTCAAAAACCATTTAATGACATGAATTAACGACGCAATCCTATCCGGCGATAGGTGTGCCGTTTGCCACGAATGGCGATTGAGCAATATTTGATGTTCTCTGGATCGGCAATGCCCGCAAAGCCCGCATCACCGATGTGAATAATATCTGCACCAGCCACCTTGGAATTAAGTGCTATTTGCTCGACGACCGTTCTATCGGCTCCCTCCTGGGAGGTTCCCATGGCGCACAAGGCCAGCTTGCCGGCGCCATGAATCACTTCTATCAGCGCCTTGGCGGTTTCGGGTGTCATGCCAGGGGTGGTATAAGGCGCCGGGATCATGATGATGTCGGCCCCCGCCTGGCAATATTTGAGCAGCACCTCAGCCGCAACCTCTGTGCCTGTGCCGGCCCCATGCATCTTGCCGGCAATGATCAGCAATTGATTGTCAGCCACGGCCTTGGCCATGCGAATGGCGTCGATGATCCCTTCTTCGGTGATCATGGTATTGGGATTGCCGGTGATGACGACATAATCCAGACCCAGGGCCACCGCCTGTTTGATGTTGTCTGCCGATACCCGAAAACCGGCCGGATACTTAATGTCTTGCGGCACAGGCTCCAGATTGCAGCCAATAAAACGGCTGGATACCTGCTTTAAATCCTGCACCACCCGATTCAGGCTCGCTTGCTGGCGAATGAAGCTGGCGTGCTGCTCATAGCGGGTGGCGAGGCAGGCATCGTCGTCGACCGCTTCGTCATACAGGCCTTCGACAAAGGGCTGGCCCAGATCAAAGGTGTTGAGGGTGATCATGTCTGCGCCAAACGATGCCGCCAGCTCTGGATTGCTCACCCCCTCGGAGAAGGGCTGGCAGCTCACCACCGTCTCGGCCATCAGGGTCCGCCCCTCGCTATGCCGGATCATCTGCAGTAGCTGCACCGGCGTCGTCGCCAGGACATCGGCTCTGAGGACTTCAAACATTCTCTTCATAAAGACTCCAACCACATCGCAGATGAATACCAATTGGTCGCAAAATAACAAAGACCAATTTTGGTATCTACCACAATTTCACCAAAGTGTGAGGGCGATTGCAAAACCCCGTCAAACCCGCGATTCAGATGATACTCAGCCATCACCATCACCACTTTCATGCCCGGGAGATCCCTGCGACACCCTGCTATACGGTCAACAGCACCCCTTATATGGATATTTTTATCAACACACAAGATCTATTTTTATATGAATAAAATCATGACTTTAGATAATCTTCGATCGAGTACAACCAAGAGGTAAAGTACTGCCTGACACCGTCTGGATTCATCAGAACCTTTCTGTGGAATGCTCTTCCCCATCACTTTTCGTCATTTCCCATCGGATGAAATTTTGCTTTCGTTCGAAGACAAGCCCCTGACTGTGATTGTGCTCACGATTATGTAACAGAGTGTTTCAATGAAAATATTGGTCTGGTATGTTGATACCAATCTGAAGGGGGAGGCCAAAGAATGAGTCCGAACCTTGAGGTCAGGATACCGATATACGGCGCTTAATCGGCCGTTCAACGGATCTAGGTTGCTGCCTTTGCCAAGGCTGGGTGAGTCACATAACTAATGATAGGGATTTAGAGTTATGAAAAAATCGATCTGTTACACCATGGTTGCCGCTGCTCTCGCCCTCGGGGCAACGAATAGCATGGCGGCCGAGGGAACAACGACCGCTGACGTTCTGGCCACAGCAGCCAAGAACATTGATTTTTTTGGTTATTTTAGAGCCGGTGTTGCGGGTGGTGCCGATGGCAGCATGGAAAACAACATTGGCGGTGACTCTTTCGAGAAAAATAAAATAGGCCGTATCGGCAACGAGTTTGACAACTACGCCGAGGTCGGTTTCGGAACCGAGCTGTATAACGAGAATAATCGCTCCGTCTACGTACAAACCATGTTCAACATGTGGGACGGGGATACCAACAGCAGTACCGACGATAGCCCCTTTGGCTGGGAAAACATGAACATGCAGTTACGCAACTTCATGGGCTTGGGCGAAACCTCATGGGCGGGTATCCGTCAATACAAGAGCAATTACTACATCGATACAACCGACCACTATTACTGGGGTCAGACCACCGTTGGTGCCGGTGTCGAGGATATGAAGGTTGGCCCGGGCAACCTCTCCCTCGCCGTACTGCATCGGGATCTCGATGGCGTCATTCACAATCCGAGCATCGACTCTGAAGAAGGAGCCCTGGAGGGCACCCTCATCGATGCCATGAACTACGAGATCCTCTATGACAATCTCTCTGTCTGGGAGAAAGGCACTCTGGCAATGGGCTACAGGTTCCTCCATGCCGACCCAACAGACGCCCAAATCGACAATCCGGAACTGGGTGAACATGATTACGCCGATGGCCATGCCTTCCTGGTCGAACTCAAACAGGAAATTGGCGAATCTGGCTATAACCGCACTGTGCTGCAGTACTATCTGGATGGCTCGGCCCTGCAAGGCGTCCAATTTGGTGCGGCCGACGTGTTGAATGGGGAAGTGAAAGACGGTTCAGGGTTTGCCATCCGCAACTTTGGCGCGATCCCGCTCTCTGCTGATTGGGACTTTACCCATGTGCTCACTTATGCCGAGGCCGATAGCGTCGAGCAGTGGAATGGTGACGAGGGAGATGGCTCCAGCATGGCCGTCAACGCCGGTGTGGTTTATCACTGGTCGGATATTACCCGCACCTATCTCGACGCTGGGTACTTTCAGGACGACAAGAGCGTCAACAATACCGACTATGACCGCAGCGGTTCCAAAGTCACACTCGCTCAAGCATTGTCCTTTGGCCGTGGCGAGCCTGAGTTGCGTGTTTACACTTCCTATCTGGACAGCGATAACAGCAACTGGGACGACACCACTCATAGCTTCGAAGGCCATAACAGCGACGATACCTGGGCCGTTGGCGCCATGGTCAATGTTTGGTGGTAAAGGTCTTATCGGTTAACCCTGTTGAGCAGGGCGACTCGGTAATTTGATGTATATCAGATAAACAACCCTACCAGAATATCTGCAACCGGAAACCATATTGTGGTGCGCTCATCCGCTAGCTGGATGAGCGCATATACCGCGCCAAGCAATTCGTAATTTTATTTTAAAATCAAAGGAAATAAACATGAGCATAATGAGCAACGGCTTTGCGCTTAATAAAATATACATGTTGGTTCTTGTTGCAACCCTGGGTTTGAGCGCATGTACTGATTCCAGCTCTGACTCCAATTCTGATGCTGCCCCCAATTCTGGCACCAACTCAAAACCTGACCCTGGCTCTGATTCCAATTCCAATTCCAATTCCAATTCCAATTCCAATTCCAATTCTGACTCTAATTCCAATTCAGATTCTGACATTGTTGTCGTGAAAGATAACAGTAACTGCGTCACAGTTACGTCAACACCAAATAGTGATGGTCGTTATGATTTAACCGCCCCCACCAAAATAAAAATGGGGTTGTCCAAAAACTGTGAAATGGTTGTTGGTCAGGCTAGAACCATTGAGGTGAGTCTGTTGCCTGATGAGAACCTGTCGGCCCCTGCAGATCCATCAGCGGTGTTGCAGGAGCAAGGAGTGCGCTGGACAAGTTCAGACCCAAGCATCATGGACGTCGATCAACTGGGTCGGATCGAGGCCAAGAGAGCAGGTGATGTCAACATCACCGTGTCTTCCCGGTTCAACACGGGGGTAACAGCCCAGGCTCACTTTACCGTGGTTGCCAACCCGACCATGAGCACAACCCCCTCCAACGGGGTGTTATCTTGGCAAGCGCCAGTACCAATGCCCAACACATTACAAAAATTCGTTGATAGATACAGTATTGCTGATGCCGTCACGGCACCTGTCTCTGCATTGGCCAGCAGCCAGCTGGCCGCCGGAAACACGGTGTTAGAGAATGACTTCGTTAAATGGGAACTGGTCATGGCGCCCGCAGTGGGATCTGGCAAGCCCTATGTCCTGCGGACGGACAAAACCATCTATAAACCGGAGCCATACAGCAAAAAATATTTTGATAAATACCAATACTTCATGGATAGCCGCTACCTTCCCATGGATGCGACTATCTCCCCTACCGGTTTTGCTAAAAACCCTCAAAAAGCCAAGAGTAACAATGGAGCCATTGATCGCCCGATCGCCATTGCAAGCGATGGTAGCAATGGAATATGGATAAAAGGTAACAATGGTAGTCTGAGTCACATCTATTTCGAAAATCTGGATGCCGACACTAAAGCCGAAATATTGAGCCACATCACACAGAATAACATCGCCCGCCGTGGCCAGATTATGGCCGGGGGCGTCAGCAGAGATCCTGCTTCTACTCCTGCCTGGACCGGGGGATACTCGGATAGCGATCCTATTACGACTGGTTTCTATGCCGTCGGTGAACTGATGCGATGGGCCGTGCAACAACGCGAGGGGGATGATTATTTTCAAGCACGTCAGAATGCCCTGGCATCTTTGAAGCAAATGTTAGCCTTGCCAAATATTACTGGTCGTCAGGGTAGTGTTGAGGCAAAGATAAGGCTGCCGGCGCTTAACAGTGACATCTATCGCCCTGTTTCATTGAAAAAAGAGAGAGACTTTGCAGTTAATATCAATCCATTTGGGCCAACCGGGTTAACCAAAATATACGGTGACATTTACAATTTGGAGCCTATCAAGGCAGATGACTGGAACAGTCTCGACCCCAATCCATTCAATTATTCCGGCAGCAGCCTCTACCCACAGATTACGGATGTTGCTACGACAAAAAGGATGGTCGAAGGATTGCCGGTTCGTTACTTCTCCCTTAACGGTGCAATGTTCCATGGAAAACCACAGGGTGCATCAGGAACGTGGCAACGAAATCGCGATGGAGATGGTACCGCAACCTTGTTGGGTTACTCATCGAATCGTTTTGGTGGTGAGTCTCCCTATTTGAATACCTGTTTATTAAAAGATGGTTCACCGGCTTTACCGGGCATTTCCTCTAAGGCTAACTGCGCCATCGGGAGCAATAAGCCTTATGTGGTGGATGCACAAGGAAGCATCCCTGATGTGCTGGCTTGCTCGGGAGACTTTGCGGCCCAATCAGACTGTGTGAGCATCATGCAGGATGAAGCCGGGACTGTATTTACAAGTTCCGATGTCGCTTTCTCCACCGATACCAGTTATGACGGCATGATCACCAATCTGTTCACTCAACGGGTTGCTTACGATATTTTGGATGAAAATAATCCTGAAGAATCCGCGCTCAAAGCGTTGATCCGTCAGAACATGCGTCAATGGGCAGAACATAATATTGCCAACGGCTATATGATGGTCGACGCTCAGGGACAACCCAATCGCTGGTCGGACATATCAAGACTCAAGCTCAGTAACGATCCATGGACATTTGAAGATCGTAACGAGTATGCGACCTTCCTGATGGCCGGTATGAAGTTGACGGCCTATGTCACTGGCGAGAAACGGTTCGAAGATGAATACCAGTCATTGGCTCTGTCTGATTTTTATCATTATGCAGACCTTGCGCAGACTCGTTGGAGTGCTTATGAGCACCTGTTGACTACCTATTGCGAACAGGGCGCGGCTGAATGTGATCAGGATCTAAAAAATGACCCTGCTTATATTTCAGAGTGGGTCAGGGAGTACAACAACTTGGGTGATGCCAGCCATATGGCACAGGCATATTATATTTTGTTCACACTGGAGCCTCAGGGAACCCCGTTGCATAAAAAATGGGTTTCAGCGTATGACTCTCAGTGGGAACTTGGCCCTAAATATGAAGACAATGCGTTCCATAGTTATGTCCGTCAGTTAGGGCAACCAGAAACGACACTGAATGATGGATATGGTAACGAAATCAATTCGGCGAATGCCTGGAACCTTTCACGCCACCCGTTGGATTTAACCCAGTGGGGCGCTTATGACAATTCTAGACCTGACGTTGCTCGCACTTGCGTCAATGATGAGTTGTCTAACTGCCCAATATTGAAATCTCAAGATGGTACAGCGACCAATCTGGACGCCATGGACCTTGATAAATACACCGACCTCCCCCTGGATGAGAAAAGTTTGAGAACGCCGTATAGGCCAATGCGTGAAATTGACAAGGATGAGAGCCCTAACCAAATGGTTTCTCCGGGTTATTACACCTTGCCGTACTGGATGGGGCGTTATCATAACTTTATTGCCAAGCCGGCCAAGAACGTGCCGACCATGAATAGAGTGCTTCCATAAGCGTATAAATGGCCTGATTGGCCAATGCTGAGGCAAGGTGGTCTGTTCCCAGGCGCCTTGCCTCACTTCATGCAGACATGTCATTTAAAGCCTATTACAAGGTACTGTTCTATATAGATTTCCCTTGCTATTCATGACCGTTATAAACAACAAACCCGGGGTGAGCAGCCCCGGGTTTTGTGTTGAAAGCCGTGATGGAACAGAGCCGAGTGGCCATTCCGCTATTCCAGCAGGAAGACGGCTTCCACGTTGTCCGTGATACTGATCTGCTGCTGTTGATAGCTGTTTTCCACCATGTCGGCGGCAGGAGCCGCAGCGGCCTTCATGGCCCGGCTGTAGACCGGTATCGGGGTATTGTTGCGGTACTCGACGCTGTAAACCTTGCCAAGCTTCATGCCAAACGCCTTGGCC
Source organism: Aeromonas sp. MR16 (assembly GCF_022549315.1). Classification (NCBI taxonomy): domain Bacteria; kingdom Pseudomonadati; phylum Pseudomonadota; class Gammaproteobacteria; order Aeromonadales; family Aeromonadaceae; genus Aeromonas; species Aeromonas sp. MR16. The sequence goes on from NZ_JAKZFK010000041.1 coordinate 29,205, forward strand.
AGAGACTCCGCCTTGTTCGTAGCATCGGCCACCGCGCCAAGACGGGCCTGCTCCTTGATGACTTGCGGTGACTTGAGGCCGTACTCAATCTGGGAGACAGACTCCAGCCCCGCCTTGAGGGAGGTATCCATCAGCTGGCTCAGCTTGTCGAGCTGATAGAGTTTGACGGAGAGCTGACGCTGGGCACGGTAGCCCACCATCTCAGGCTGCTTGTTCTGGGGATATTGATACTCTGGGGAGATCACCAGATTACCGGCCTCCACATCGCTGCGCTTGATGCCGAGGCTCTCCAGCTGACCAAAGAAGGCGGCAACTTTGGTATCGACCTGCTGCTTGGCCTTGATGCCCTGTTTCTCCAGCGCGGTGACCGAGACATTGAGCGTCAGCATATCGGGCTCGGCCTTCTGTTCGGCGTAGCCGCTAACCACCAGATGGGGAGCCTGAGGTACCTCGATGGCGAGCAAGGGGGCACTGACGACCAGCGCAGACAGGGTAAGAAGGGGACGCCACATAGAAAAAACCTCCATCAATTTGATGGAGGTCATTATGCCCGTCGTCGAATGAGATTCATATATCGTGCAACGGGGGGATATGTTCCAGCACCTGATTGGTCATGTCGATGTTGATGCTGATCTCGCCGTCCAGCGGACTGCCACGGCTCGCGAGCACGGGCGCAGGTCCCTGGGCACCCAGCAGCGAATCTTCTTCGAAATGAAAGGAATCCCACGACAGAACATGACCCTGGGGAGGGGGCATGGGCTCAGTTGCCGTCACCACTGCCAGCGAACTCCAGTCAAATTCGTCCTCTTGGCTCAGTAACCCCTGCAGGGCGCTGTCGCTCAGGCTTTGCAGCGAATATTCCTGTTGCCCCTGCTCATGGCCAACCAGCACCATCATGTGGGGCATGGGAGCATCTTCGGTCGGTGTGAAACTGATATGGGGGGCGGCAAAGTCCACATTGAGCCGCCCTGCTACCTCACCATCCTCGTTCTCCAGATCAAGGGCACTTATCTTGTCGCCCTGCATAGTGGCCTGATAGCCAAAACGGCCGGTGCAGACGATGCTGTCCTGCCCGTCCCAGCTGTAGCGAATGCCATCAATGTCGACCCAATTGAATGACTGCATGGTGACCCTCTCCCGATACTGCCGTTATCTTATCCGTCCTCTTCGTCAAATAACAGGGACCGGGCATGCCCGGCCCCTGTTGCCTGATTAGGGATCAACCTTGAGATTGCCCTGATTCAACAAGTCCTGGATGATCTGCTGATCGGTTCGGGTATTGCCAACCGTCAGATCTATGTTATCGAAGAAGATGGTATGGGTCGTGACACCACCACTCGAGCCATCCAGATCGATCGTCAGAGTCGACTTGTTGCTACCCGGACCCGATGCAAAGTTGAAATATTGATCCAGTGAGGCCGCATTCGCGTGCTCCCCGTTCAACAGCTCACTCAGGTCCAGCACATCCCCATTCGCCCCCGTGGTGAAGTCCTTGATGGTGTCTGTACCGCCAACATCCCCCGCCATCCACTTGAAGGTATCCTTGCCAGCTCCCCCCGTCATGGTGTCACTCCCGGTGCCGCCAATCAGCAGATCGTCGCCGCCACCACCGTTCAGGATATCGTCGCCAGCAAGGCCACTGAGGATGTTGGCATTGCCATCACCGGTCAGATTGTCGTTGGACATGGAGCCCACCAGGTTTTCCATGTTGCTCAGACTGTCAGTCCCGGCACCACCTGTCACCTGGCCAGCGCCATTGACAGTGACGGTGACACCTGCAGCACTATCGATATAGCTGGCGGTGTCGTTGCCTGCCCCACCATCCAGGGTATCGTTGCCCGCGCCACCGACGAGGATGTCGTTCCCCTCTCCACCACTCAGATTGTCGGTACCGGCACCACCGAGCAGAATGTCATTGCCGGCATTGCCGTTGATGGTGTCATTGCCCGACCCACCGATCAGGATCTCGTCGAGGTAGCCCCCGGTGAGCGTCGAGCCACTCTGCACATCCACGAACACCTTGGCCGTATCCGAGGTCGTGCTGTTGGTGTAGTTGAATGACCCATCGTAGATGTTGGGCGTTGCGCTGCCCGCACCATCATCGAACGTCACCGATCCTGTGTTGTCGGTTATAGTGCCACCGACCGCACCCGAGACCCCTGTGAGCGTCTGGGTGGCTGCAAGTGGTCCCGTATCGTTGGCAAGCAGAGCCCAATCCGGGATGGTCGACGGATCCTGGCTGGTAATGATGAAGTCATCACGCACCACTGTGGGACCGACCGCCGGATTGACGATGAGGGACAAGGAGCTGGACGCGGTATCGCCATCGTTGTCGATCACGCTGTAACCCAGCACCTGGCTGATGCCACCCACCGGGATCGAAGAGGGCGGTGTGTAGGTATACAGACCGTTATCCATATCGATCTTGAAGATGCCACCGGCAACCGTGATTGACCATTCGTTGGTGCTGGTATCGAACGAACCGGCCGAGGCTCCCCCCGTGACGCCCGAGACATCTGTCTTCTGGTTGTAGCTGTAAGTGACACCCGCGACCGTGATGGAATTGATCCAGCCGCCATCCGCCCCCGTGCTCGCCGTCAGTCCGTCGATCAGTTGTCCGGACAAGGGCGGCGCGACAACGGTGCTGAGCAGTGTAGCCGCCAGCTGGCTGAAATCCGTCACCACCACAGCGGAGGTATTCGCCGGACTGGCGCCAGTGACGCCGTTGTAAGCGATAGGATCGAGTGCCGACTGGGTAGCGCCTGAGCCCATACCGAGAGCAAACGAGTTGATATTGTTTGCCTTCAGGAAATCGGTCCAGTCCTTTTCATTGGCGGCACTGATGCCATCACTATCACCAAAGCTGTTGGAACCGTCGGGGACAGTCGCAGCGTTGCTGACGGAACTCGCGTTGGGCAAGCCATCCGACATGAAGTAGGACACGTTCTGCGCCCCGACAATCTTGTTGCTCGCCGCGAAGGCATTGATGGCATCGTTCAGCGCATCATCGTAGTTGGTCGAATCTGTTGGTGACAGCCCAAGAATGATTGCCTTAGCCGCATCGACACTGACCCAGGTCCCTGTCGGGTTGGATGCCATGGTGGCGAAAGTGATGATGTTGACCATCACATTACCGTAGGCATCGTACTTGTCGAGCAACTCCAGTGCCGACTTCTGCATGACCTGCATTCTGGTCATGCCCTGATATCCCGATGGATCGCCCATACTGCCGGAGATATCGAGGATCAGCATCAGGTTCGTGTTCTGGGCCTGAGTCGCCTGGCCTGCATTGGTAGCCCCGTTGGCAATCGGAGCATCATCGCTGATGACCACCTGAAGGGTACCAGTGCCGGTATCGCCGCTGGCATCCGTCGCAGACACCACGAAGCTGGGGCCATTGGCCGTATCAGCATTGCCCTGCACATTGTGGGTGAGGATGTTGTCTTTGAGCGTGTAGGTGTAGTTCACCGTGAATACACCCGAAACCGGACCGCTCACCCCGGTCACGACCAGCATCCCCTGGGTATTGCTGATCAGGGTTTGGCTGCCGCCACCGGCCAGATTGTAAACCTGACCATCGATGGTCAACGCCGTGAGGTTTTCACCTTGCGTGTTGATGGAGAAGCTACCGTTGAAAATCTCGGAGTTGCCACTGGCCGCGGTCCCCGCAGGTTCACCAGCACGTGCCGGCAGACCTTCCTCATCGACGGTCGCATTGCCGATAGTGAGCACAGGGATGCGCGTATCCTGCGCGATATTGATGGTCAGGGTTGCCGGATCTGTGTCGTTGTCACCGTCCTTGAGCGTGTAGGTAAACACATCCGACGCACCGGCAGGTATCGAGGCGGCCGTCAGGGTGTAGCTGTATGTACCATCCACCCCCATGGTCAGGTTGCCATACTGGCCGGTGACCGTGAAGCCACCTGCCGGGTTGCTGTCAATGCTCCCACCAAAGCCGACAACCTGGCTGACTGCGGCGTCATCCGCACCCTTGACGTCAACCCCCGATCCCCCCGTGCCGCCCGTAGTACCAGCCCCGGTGATGACGTTGCCGGTGACGGCCGTGAACACGCCTTCAGTCGCACTGTCAGCATCATCATTGGCAGTCGGAGTATCATCCACGATGCGTACTATCAGCTGGTCGCTGGCACTGGTGCCACCCACCCCGTTCACCGCAATGGTCACGCTGTCATCAAACTCCGTCAGCGTGGCACCCGCCTTGCTGTCGTTGTCGATGGTCG
>NZ_JAKZFK010000042.1:0-29203 GCF_022549315.1 Aeromonas sp. MR16
GGCGCAAGGTGAGCAGTGGGAAGAGAGACAGCAGGTGTTGAAAGGCTTGAGTATCCATGATGGTGGCCTTCAGGGGGATGACCTATTTCAAGGTTAGCCTTTCAACACGTAATTGGGACAGCGCCATGAAAAAGGCCCCCTCGCCAACGCGAGGGGGCCTTTTTATCAGACATTCACCAGGTGCCGAGATCAGCCCTTGATGCGCTCGATACGACCGCCGAGGCCTTGCAGCTTGTGCTCGATGTCTTCGTAGCCACGGTCGATGTGGTAGATGCGCTCGACGATGGTGGTGCCTTCGGCCACGAAACCAGCCAGTACCAGACTGGCGGAGGCGCGCAGATCGGTTGCCATCACCTGGGCGCCCTTGAGTTGCTCGGTATCACGGCAGATGGCGACGTTGCCCTGCAGCTCGATGTCCGCGCCCATCCGCACCAGTTCAGGCACGTGCATGAAGCGGTTCTCGAAGATGGTCTCGGTGACCATGCCGGTGCCCTTGGCGACCGCGTTCAGTACGGTGAACTGGGCCTGCATGTCGGTCGGGAAGGCCGGGTAGGGGGCCGTCTTGATGGTGACCGGCTTGAGGGTACGACCTGTCATGTCCAGGCTGATCCAGTCAGCACCCTTCTCGATCAGGGCACCGGCTTCTTCCAGCTTGACCAGCACGGCTTCCAGCAGGGAGGGATCGGTTTTGCGGCAGGTGATCTTGCCACCGGTAACGGCGGCACCGACCAGGAAGGTACCGGTTTCGATGCGGTCAGGTTGCACGCTGTAGCTGCCACCGTGCAGACGCTCGACACCGTCGATGGTCAGGGTATCGGTGCCCGCGCCTTTGATGTCGGCGCCGAGGGTGTTGAGGAAGTTGGCGAGATCCACCACTTCCGGCTCACGGGCGGCATTCTCGATCACGGTGCGACCGTCCGCCAGGGTGGCGGCCATCATCAGGTTCTCGGTACCAGTGACGGAGATCATGTCCATCAGGATGTGAGCACCCTTGAGGCGACCGTCGACCCGGGCCTTGATGTAACCATCTTCGATGGCAATCTTGGCACCCATCAGCTCCAGGCCGTGGACGTGCAGGTTGACCGGACGGGCACCGATGGCACAGCCGCCGGGCAGGGAGACGTCGGCCGCCCCGAAGCGGGCCGCCAGCGGACCCAGCGCCAGGATGGAGGCACGCATGGTCTTCACCAGCTCGTAGGGGGCGACGTGGTTGTTCACCGCACCGGTCAGCACCGTCACGTTGCCGTTGACCTTGGTGCTGGCACCCAGCATCTCCAGCAGCTTGAGGGTGGTGCCCACGTCTTTGAGTCGCGGTACGTTGGAGAGCTGGATCTCTTCATCACACAGCAGGGTGGCGAACAGGATTGGCAGGGCGGCGTTCTTGGCGCCGGAGATGGTCACTTCGCCGTTGAGGGTGCAACGACCATCGATCTTGAATTTGTCCATTTACTTAGATACCAAATCAGGAGGGCAATAGGAATTTACGTTCGCGCTTCCACTCGGCATCGGTAAAGGCCTTGATGGAGAGTGCGTGGATGGCGTTGCTGGCGATCTTGTCCATCAGCGGGGCATAGATGGCCTGCTGTTTCTTGACCCGGCTCATACCGTCAAACATGTCACCGACGGCGATCACCTGAAAGTGACTACCGTCCCCTTTGACATGGACTTCGGACAATGGCAAGGCCTCAAGGAGTATCGCTTCAATTTCAGAGACTTGCATTATGCGTCCTCAGTGTTGGGCGGGGTTGATTGAAACAAATCGGCCACCCCGTACAGGTTGGCCAAGGTATGAAAATCACGAGAGGCGCCCACCAACCGTGGCGAGCCTCCCCGTGCCAGAGCGGCCTTGGCCCATTTGACCAACAGGGCCAGCCCGGCGGAATCCAGGGTGGTGACCTCACCGAGCTCGAGCTCGTCGTCTTGCCACCACTCCGAGCGGCGCTGCCACAGGTCAACGACCTGTGGCGCCTGCAGCTCACCGCTTAATTTCATGATTTGATGACCAGCGGCTTGGCATTGTGTTCGCGCAACTGGGCGATCACCGCATCTATGCCGTTCTGGCGGATGAGGCCACCGAGCTCGCTCTGTTTGGCGGAGAGCAGGCTGATGCCTTCGGCGACCATGTCGAAGGCCTTCCACTCGCCGGTCTTGTTGTTCTTGCGCAGCTTGAACTCGAGGAAGATGTCTGGCTTGCCGGTCTCTTTCACGCTGACGCTGACGGCGGTGATGTTGCTGTCGCTCGGGGTCTTGCCCGGCTGCACTTTGACGGTCTGCTGGTCGAAGTGGGCGAGGGCATCGGCGTAGGAGCTCACCATGTACTCGGTGAATACATTGACGAAGGCGTCGCGTTGGGCCGGGGTGGTTTCTTTAATCTGGTTGCCGAGCACCTTGTAGGCGGCGAAGCGGTTATCCACGTAGGGCAGCAACTCTTCGCGGATGATGACCCTCAGGTGATCCGGATTGCTCTTGACCTGGGCCTGATCCGACTTGAGACGGGCGAAGGTCTGCTGGGCGGCTTGATCCACCAAGGCATAGGGATCCGAGGCTTTGACCTCTGCCAGGGCGGTCACGGAAAACAACATGCTGGTCATCAGGCCCAGCAGCAGGGCGATCTTCTTGAACATGGTTACTCCTTGGTTGCTGGCGGGTTGGTGGCTGGAGAAGACTGGCTGTAGAGGAATTTGCCGATCAGATCTTCCAGCACTATGGCTGATTTGGTGTCTTCGATCATGTCACCATCCTTGAGCATGTTGGTGCCCATCTCCTCATCGGTGAAGCCAGGCGCCAGGCCGACATATTGCTCGCCGAGCAGGCCCGAGGTCAGGATGGAGAGGGTGCTGGTCTCGGAAAACTCGCCGGCGGCCTTCTGCATCTGCAGGGAGACGACAGGCACCTGGCTCTTGGCGTCCAGGGTGATGTCACTGACCCGGCCGACCACCACGCCACCCACCTTGACCGGTGAGCGCACTTTCAGGCCGCCGATATTATCGAAATGGGCGCGCAGGGTATAGGTTTCTCCTTCCGGTTTGAAACTCAATCCCGCCACTTGCAGCGCCAATGCCAGAATGGCCGCGATGCCAGCCAGCATGAAGGCGCCAACCAGGAATTCTACTTTGCTGAACTTCATCTTTACCTTATCCAAACATGACTGCGGTGAGTATAAAATCCAGACCGAGCACGGCCAGGGATGAGTGGACCACGGTGCGGGTCGTCGCCTGACTGATCCCGGCCGATGTCGGCTTGGCATCATAGCCATTGAAGAGCGCAATCCAGGTGACAACCAGGGCGAAGATCACGCTCTTGATGGCCCCTTGCATGATGTCATCCTGCCAATCGACGGCGGCCTGCATGGCGGACCAGAAGCTGCCCTCGTCCACTCCCAGCCAGTCCACACCGACCAGCTTGCCACCGAAGATGCCGATCAGGCTGAACATGAAGGCCAGCAGCGGCATGCTGATGACCCCGGCCCAGAAGCGGGGAGCCACCACCCGGCGCAGGGGATCCACCGCCATCATCTCCAGGCTGGAGAGCTGCTCTGTGGCTTTCATCAGGCCGATCTCTGCGGTCAGGGCGGAACCCGCCCGGCCGGCAAACAGCAGGGCGGTGACCACGGGACCGAGCTCCCGCAGCAGGGAAAGCGAGACCAGTGGCCCCAGGCTCTGCTCGGCGCCGAAATCCTTCAATACGTTGTAACCCTGCAAGGAGAGCACCATGCCGATAAACAATCCCGACACCAGAATGATGGCGACGGATTGCACGCCCACCACATAGAGCTGTTGCATCAGCAGGGGGAAGTGCTTGCGTGGCTGGGGGCGGCCCGCCAGCGCATGAAACAGCATGATGGTGGCGCGGCCAATGGCACTGATGACGCGCACCCCGACCCGACCCAGTTTGCTTACTTGGCTTGTCAACATCACAGATCCTGTAGCAGATCGCCTGCCGGAAAATGAAACGGAACAGGACCGTCGGGCAATCCTTTCAGGAACTGCTCGACCTCGGGGTTGTGTTCCTCACGCAGCTGATCCGGGGTGCCATGGGCCACCACCTTGCGATTGGCGATGATGTAGGCGTAGTCGGCGATACTCAGCACCTCTTTCACATCGTGGGTGACGATGACGGAGGTGATGCCGAGGGCATCGTTCAGTTCCTTGATGAGCTTGACCAGCACCGCCATGGTGATGGGGTCCTGACCGACGAAGGGTTCGTCATACATGATGAGATCCGGATCCAGCGCGATGGATCTGGCCAGCGCGGCGCGGCGCGCCATGCCACCGGAGAGCTCGGACGGCATCAGCCTGGCCGCCCCGCGCAGCCCGACGGCCTGCAACTTCATCATGACGATGGTGTGGATTAGCTCCTCCGGCAGGCCGGAGTGTTCGCGCAGCGGGAAGGCCACGTTGTCGAATACCGTCATGCCGGTGAACAGGGCACCGCTCTGGAACAGCATGCTCATCCGCTTGCGCACCTCGTACAGGCGGTTGCGGGAGAGGCTGGGAATGTCTTCCCCGTCGAACAGAATATGACCCGATTCCGGTTTCAGCTGGCCACCGATCAGGCGCAGCAAGGTGGTCTTGCCGATGCCGCTTGGCCCCATGACGGCGGTGACCTTGCCACGGGGAATGGTTAGGTTGATCCTGTCGTACAGCAACCTATCGCCGTGACTGAAGCTCAGATCGGCGATGGTGATCAGGTCATCGTTCAAACAATTGTCCATCCGGTATAAAAGAAGAGCGAATTTTATGGGCTAGTCTAGGTCTAAGCAACAGCAAGGAACAACTATTGGACGTCTATCCCCCCCAAATACACGACAGTTTTATGTAACAACTTGCATCAACGGGGTGATGGCCCCGCATCCGATTCGCTTATCTCGACAGACTTTTTTATAATCCCGCAGCAAATTTCGGCCCGGAGCTGTGCATTTATGTCTGTAAAGCCTGAGAAAGTGTCTGAACTGTTCGATTTTCGTCGCAGTGCCCGCGCGGTGCTGGACATTGAAAAGCAAGCGATTGATGGACTCTACCAGTACCTCGACGAGACCTTCGACCAGGCCTGCGAGATGGTGTTGCGCTGCGCCGGCAAGATAGTGGTCACCGGCATGGGCAAGTCCGGCCATGTGGGCAACAAGATAGCCGCGACCCTCGCCAGCACGGGCACTCCTGCCTTCTTCCTGCACCCGGGGGAAGCCAGCCACGGGGATCTGGGAATGATCTCAACAGGGGATCTCATCATCGCCATCTCCAACTCAGGCGAGAGTGACGAGATCCTGGCCCTGCTGCCGGTGCTCAAGCGCCGCGGCATTCCGCTCATCTGCATGACCGGCAACCGGGCCTCGACCATGGCCAAGGAGGCCAATGTCCACCTCTGTATCAAGGTCGAGAAGGAGGCCTGCCCGCTCGGTCTGGCACCTACCTCCAGCACCACCGCCACCCTGGTGATGGGGGATGCGCTGGCCGTGGCGCTGCTGGAGGCCCGTGGCTTCACCGCCGACGACTTCGCGCTCTCCCATCCGGGCGGTTCACTTGGCAAGCGGCTGCTGCTGCGGGTCGGGGACTTGATGCACAGCGGCGAGCTGTTGCCCCGTGTGGGGATAGATGCCACCATCAGCCAGGCGTTGCTGGAAGTGAGTCGCAAGGGCCTCGGCATGACGGCGGTGGTGGATGAGCAGGGGCTGCTGGCCGGTCTGTTCACCGACGGTGACCTGCGCCGGATCCTGGATCTGCAGGTGGATATCCATCACACCTCGATCGCCAAGGTAATGACGACCAACTGTGTTACCGTAGGGCCAGAGATGATGGCTGCCGAGGCCGTCAAGCTGATGGAAACCAGAAAGATTAACGGGTTGCTGGTGGTGGATGAGGCGAGGCGGCCGCTGGGCGCCTTCAACATGCACGACCTGCTCAAAGCCGGGGTGATTTGATGCAAGATGTACCGACCCTCTATGGTCCGGTGACGCGCAGCCAGTACGACAAGGCGGCGCAGATCCGTCTGCTGGTGTGCGATGTGGATGGGGTGCTCTCCAATGGCTTCATCTATATGGGCAATAACGGTGAAGAGTTGAAGGCCTTCTGCACCCGCGATGGGGCGGGCATGCGTGCCCTGCTCAACGCCGGGATCGAGCTTGCCATCATCACCGGCCGCAATTCCCGCATCGTCAGCGATCGGATGAGGGGCCTGGGGGTGCAGCATCTGGTGCAGGGGGCGGATCAGAAGTTGCCCCACTTCGAGGCCTTGCTGACCAGGCTGGGTCTGGAGGCATCGCAGGCGGCCTACATGGGGGATGACACCATCGATCTGCCGGTGATGGCGGCCTGCGGCCTCGGTATCGCGGTGGCGGATGCTCACCCACTGGTGCTGGCGCGCGCCGATCTGGTCACCCGCCTCGGCGGGGGTGTCGGTGCGGTGCGTGAGGTGTGCGATCTCATCTTGCAGGCGCAGGGGCTTGGCGATTACCAGCCCGAGGCGTCCGTATGAACAAGCAGACACTGCTGTTCGGTCTGCTGTTCCTGGTGGCGCTGGCGGCCTGGCAGCTCGGTGACATCGAGCTGGCGCCGGAGCCGACCACCAAGGTCGAGAACTATCAGCCGGACTTCACCGCCAAGAATCTGGTCACCACCCGCTTCAACGAGCAAGGCAGGCGGACCGAGCGGCTGGAGTCGGAATTTGCCGAGTATTTCCAGATCCTCGAGCAGGCGACCTTCGACAAGCCGGTGATCTACCTGTTCGATGAGCAGGGAGAAGCCGAATGGAAGGTGACGGCGCAGACCGGCGTGCTCAATACCGATGATAACGTGATCCTGCGCGACAAGGTGCATCTGGATGGCTTGTTGCCTGCCTCCTTCATCTCCACATTGGATACTCCTTATCTGGAGATGGATCTGGTGACCCAGGACGTGAGAAGCAACCAGCACATCAGTATCGTCGGTCAGGAGTTCCAGACCGAAGGGGTTGGCCTCAAGGGCCACCTTGGTCGTAAATATTTCGAATTACTGGATAAAGGCCATGCCACTTATTTCAATGAAAAACGTTAATCTGGCCCTCGCCGCCCTGCTGTTGTGCGGTGTTGTGAATGCCAAAGAATCCGACTTCACCCAGAAAGTCTACGTGGATGCGGTCAAGCAAGTGGCCGAGATGCAGGACAACCGCATCACCTTCAGTGAGGATGTGATCATCACTCAGGGCTCCATCAAGATTAAGGCCGACAAGGTGGTGGTGATCCGCTCCGGCGAAAAGGGCGCCGAGGTGATGACCGCCTATGGCAACCCCGCCACCTTCTTCCAGGTGCTGGACAACGGCAAGCCGGTCAACGCCCATGGCAACAGCATCCGTTACGAGCTGAAGAACCGGCAGGTCACCATCACCGGTAACGGCCAGCTCAAGCAGGAAGACAGCCAGGTCAACGGGGATCTGATCCGCTATGACATCGTCACCCAGAAGATGATTGCCGAGAGCAAGGGCCCGGCCCAGCGCGTCAAGACGGTGTTCCTGCCGGATCAGATAGAAAACTTCGACAAGCCCGCCGATCAGAAGAAGTAGGAAACGAGCCATGGCAGTGTTAAAAGCAGTTGGCCTGCAGAAGAGCTACAAGCGCCGCATGGTCGTCAGCGACGTGAGCCTGGAAGTGGGTACCGGTCAGATCGTGGGGCTGCTCGGCCCGAACGGGGCGGGCAAGACCACCTCCTTCTACATGATCGTGGGCCTGGTGCAACGGGATGCCGGCCTCATCACCATCGACGATCAGGACATCAGCCTGCAACCCATGCACATCCGGGCCCGCAACGGCATCGGCTATCTGCCGCAGGAGGCCTCGATCTTCCGCCGTCTGTCGGTGTTCGATAACCTGATGGGGGTCATGCAGACTCGCAAGGGCTTGAGCAGCGAAGAGCGGGAAGACAAGGTCGAGCAGCTGCTGGAAGAGTTCAACATCACTCATATCCGCGACAGCCTGGGGCAGAGCCTGTCCGGTGGCGAGCGGCGGCGGGTCGAGATCGCGCGCGCCCTGGCGGCAGAACCGAGATTTATCCTGCTTGATGAGCCTTTCGCAGGTGTTGATCCTATTTCAGTGATAGATATCAAGAAGATCATCCAACATCTGAAAGAGCGGGGGCTGGGTGTATTGATCACCGACCACAACGTCAGAGAGACGCTGGATGTGTGCGAGAAGGCCTATATCGTCAGCCATGGCAAGATGATTGCCGAAGGCGCTCCGGTCGATATCCTCGCCGATGAGCAGGTCAAGCGCGTCTATTTGGGCGATCAATTCAGTCTATAGTAAGGGGGCATCCCTCATTTTTGTTAGGTGACTGCCTCGCTGAACATAAGGATATCCCGACGTAGATGAAGCCGACATTACAGTTGCGCCTCGGTCAGTCACTGACCATGACGCCACAATTACAACAAGCGATTCGTCTGCTCCAGCTCTCCACGCTGGAACTCCAGCAGGAAATTCAGCAAGCGCTCGACAGTAACCCCTTGCTGGAGCAAGAGGAGAACGAGGCGCAGGAAACCAACCCGACAGAGGTGCCCGACGCCAGTCAACTCGACTCCAGCGATGCCATGGCGCAGGACAAGATGCCGGACGAGCTGCCGGTGGATACCACCTGGGACGATGTCTATTCGGCCGGCACAGCCCAGAGCGCAGGCCCCATCCACGATGGGGAAGACAGCGTCTATCAGGGGGAAACCACCGAAAACCTGCAGGACTATCTGCTGTGGCAGATGCGGCTGACGCCGTTCAGCGATCTGGACGCCGCCATCGCCCTCGCCATCATCGACGCCATCGACGACTCCGGTTATCTGACCGTCTCCCTCGAGGATATTCAGGCTGCAGTCAGCAGCGATGAGGTAGAAGTCGAACTGGATGAGGTTGAGGCCGTGCTCAAGCGGGTGCAGCATTTCGATCCGATCGGCATTGCGGCCCGGTCGGTCCAGGAGTGTCTGCTGATCCAGCTTGGCCAGTATTCGGCCGATCTGCCCTGGCTCAATGAGGCGAGGGAGGTGATCAGCGAGTACATGGACTTGCTCGGCAATCGCGATTATCGCACCCTGGCCCGCAAGACCAAGCTCAAGGAGAGCGACCTCAAGGAGGTGCTGGATCTCATCCAGCAACTGGAACCAAGGCCCGGCAACGGCATCATCCAGAGCGAATCTCAATACGTGATCCCGGACGTGTCCGTGATCAAGAAGGGCAACAAGTGGGTGGTGGAGCTCAATCCGGATTCGGCGCCGCGCATTCGCGTCAACGAGGCCTACGCGGCCATGGCCCGCAACGCGCGCAGCAGCACGGATACCCAGTTCATTCGCTCCCACCTACAGGAAGCGAAGTGGTTTATCAAGAGCCTGGAGAGTCGCAACGACACCCTGCTCAAGGTGGCCAGCTGCATCGTCGAGCAGCAGCAGGGCTTCTTCGAATACGGTGAGGAGGCCATGAAACCCATGGTGCTCAACGACATCGCCGAGGCGGTGGAGATGCATGAGTCGACCATTTCACGGGTGACGACCCAGAAGTACATGCACACACACCGCGGCATTTTTGAACTGAAGTTTTTCTTCTCCAGTCATGTCAATACGGAGGGAGGAGGGGAGTGCTCATCGACCGCAATTCGCGCCCTGATCAAAAAGTTGGTGACGGCAGAGAACCCTGCCAAACCGCTTAGTGATAGCAAGATCGCGGATTTGCTGGCCGAACAGGGTATTATGGTGGCGAGACGCACGATCGCAAAGTACCGTGAATCCTTGTTGATCCCGCCATCGAATCAGCGCAAACGCCTGGTTTAGGCAAACAAAAGGAAGACGTTATGCAAATTAACCTGACCGGACACCATGTCGAGATTACCGAAGCTCTGCGTGATTATGTGAACAACAAATTTGCCAAACTCGAGCGTCACTTTGACCATATCAACAACGTACACGTGGTGTTGAGCGTCGAAAAACTGAACCAGATTGCCGAAGCCAAGCTGCATGTCAGCGGGGGGGAGGTGTTCGCCAATTCGCAGCATGCCGACATGTATGCTGCGATTGATACCCTGCTGGATAAACTGGATCGGCAGATCATCAAGCACAAAGATAAATTAAATCAAAAATAACTATGCAACTTGAACACATACTGAGTCGGGACTGCACCAAGAGTGCGGTCCCCTGTACCAGCAAGAAACGCGCCCTCGAGATCATCAGTGAGTTGGCCGCAGAGCGCCTCGGCACCTCCCGTCAGGTACTGTTCGAGAGCCTGCTGGCGCGGGAAAAAATGGGCAGTACCGGGATCGGTGCCGGTATTGCCATTCCCCACGGTCGGATCGACGACGCCTTCGCGCCGACCGCCGTGCTGATGACCTTCTCCGAATCCATCCCTTTCGATTCCATCGACAATCAACCGGTTGACCTGCTGTTTGCATTGCTGGTGCCGGAAAGCGAGTGCAAGCAGCATCTTAAGACCCTTTCCCTGATGGCATCCAAGCTCGGCGACAAGGCGGTCTGCCGTCAGTTGCGCCAGGCGACCAGCGATGAAGAGCTCTATCAGATCATGACCTCGGCCTGATGCCGGGCACGACACAGCCATGTTGGCGTGAGGGGACAAGATGCAATTAATAGTGGTAAGCGGCCGTTCGGGCTCCGGCAAGACGGTAGCCCTGAGGGTGCTGGAGGATCTGGGGTACTACTGCGTGGATAACTTGCCGGTCAATCTGCTGCCCCAGCTGATCGTCTCGGTGGAGAGCCAGTATGACAAGCTGGCGGTCAGCATAGACGTGCGCAACCTGCCCAGCCAGCCTGATAAACTGGACAACCTGCTGGCTCAAGTACGCAACGAGGGGCGGGTGGAGTTCTCCAGCTTCTTCTTCGATGCCGACAACACCACCCTGCTCAAGCGCTATGGCGAGAGTCGCCGGCTGCACCCCTTGTCGCGCAACAAGCTGTCACTGGATGAGGCGATCCGGGAAGAGACCCACCTGCTGGCACCGCTCTCCTCCACCGCCGATCTGCGCATCGACACCACCAGCCTCAGCATTCACGACCTGAGCGAGCTCATCAAGACCCGGGTGCTCGGCAAGAAAGAGAACGAGCTGGTGCTGGTGTTCGAGTCGTTCGGCTTCAAGTACGGCATTCCCAAGGACGCAGACTTCGTGTTCGATGCCCGTTTCCTGCCCAACCCGCACTGGATCCCCGAACTCAAGCCCTTCACCGGCCAGGATGAGCCGGTCGCCAATTACCTCTCGGCCCAGCCTGACGTCATGCTGTTCATCCAGCAGATAGAGAACATGCTGGCGACCTGGTTGCCCCAGCTGGAGCGCAACAATCGCAGCTATGTGACGGTCGGCATCGGCTGTACCGGTGGCCAGCACCGCTCGGTGTTCGTTGCCGAGCGGCTGGCCAGCGCCTTCCGTCTGCTCGGCAAGAACGTGCAGATCCGCCACCGCACGCTGGACAAGCGTTCACCGCAAGTCTGATAGACCAACAGGACGCTCAGATGACAGTTTCCGCCTCGGTAGAAGTCAAAAACAAGCTGGGTATTCATGCCAGACCGGCCATGATGTTGTTCGAGCTGGTGCAGGGCTTCGATGCCCATGTGCTGCTGCGCAACGAGGACGGGGTGGAGGCCGATGCGGACAGCGTTATCGGCCTGCTGATGCTCGACTCCGCCCAGGGCAAGCAAGTGGAAGTCCAGGTGGAGGGGCCGGAAGAAGAAGAGGCCTTGGCCGCCGTAGTGGCGCTGTTCACCTCGGGTTTCAACGAGGAGTGAGCGGCGCCTCCCTTGCCGTCATGATCCGGCGCGCGCCAGCGCCTTGAAACCGGCGAAATCCCGACAAGCCAGCAGATTTCTGCTGGCTTTTTCGTTCATCAGCGCCAGGAACAGATCGTAGAGCCCCATCGCCTCCTCGTAGTCGGCCTTGGCGATGGCGAGCACGAAGATAAGGGTAGCGGTTTCGCCATTGCCCCAGTCGATGCCCTGTGGCGCCAGCACCGTATAGACCAGGGTGCGGCGCGCCAGCAAGCCGAGTGAGTGAGGCAGGGCAATGCCGTCCCCCAGCATGGTGGAGACGATGTGCTCCCGCTCGTGCAGTGAATTCCTGAATCCGCTCTCCACCAGCTCTTCGGCTTCCAGCTGATCGCAGATGCGGGCAAACAGCTGCGCCTGACTGAGGGGCTCGCTGACCACCATGAAGTGGTCGGCGTCGAAGTACTTGTCGACTAGATAGGGGCGGGTGCGGTCTATCAGCACCAGCTTGCCGAGCTGCTCCAGCTGGTACTGGGTCGGGAAGGGGGCCATCTGCACCACGGGGACGTTCTTCTCGCTCACCTTGACGGTGCTGATGACGAAGTCCTGCTCGATCCGCCCCAATCCCTCGTAATCCCGCACCGACTCCAGGCTGGTCAGTTGCAACTGGGGATATTCACGCTTGATCCGTGCCTCCAGCACCCGGAAGGTGGCATTGCCCGCGTCGCACAGCAGCAGCGCCTGGGGTGGACGGCTGTAGCCGATGTCGTGGTGGCGCTCCAGGCCGACCCCGATGTGGATCACCAGGTAACCGATCTCGTGGTGGGTCAGGTGATAGGGGGTCTGCCTGATCCACTGGGAGATGGCGGCCAGGGTGATGTCGTAGGCAAGGGGATAATACTGCTTGATGTGATCCGCCAGCGGATTGTGGCTGCCGACCTGGTATTTGATCCGCAGCAGCATGGCGCTGATGTGGGTCAGCAGATCGGCGCGCAGCTGGCCGTCATGGCGCAGATCGTAGGGATAGTGCTGGTGGATGTAATCCAGCAGGTGCTCGACCAGCTGGGCGCTCTCGGCGGCCATGGCCGCGCTGAGGTGCGGGGTATCGGCGATGAGGCGCGCCTGGATCTGGATGGCGAGGGCGCTCACCTCAGGATCTCCCGGCGGCATCAGGGTCGGCAGTTCTTCATAGATGTCGCGGGCCACCGCCGTCAGGGGCGCGGTGAGATCCTCGCTGCAAAATGCCAGCAGCTCATGGCCTGATGCCTGCCGCAGCAGGGCGACGGCGCAGTAGATGGTGAGCTGTTGCAGGCTCTCGTCCGCCAGCCGCAGCTGATGATGGCCGAGCTGTGCATGAATGCGATTGCCGATGACCTCCCGCGTCTTGCTGGGGCAGAGGTTCGGCAGCAAGCCTTGCAGCGGGTGGTTGCGAGTCTGCTCCCGATAGAGCAGTTGGGTGAGGCAGGCCCGGATCGCCGTCTCCTCCCCCTGGATGCGCATGCCGAGCCGTGGCTTGCTGTCGATATTGAGTCCGAAATGGGCGAGCCGCTCCCGCACTTCCGCCATGTCCCCCTGCAGCGCCGCCCGGCTCAGATACCAGGTATCCGCCAGCTCATCGAGCTTGATCCCCTGCTCGGCGGTGAGCAGCAGCAGTTGCAGGTGCAGCACCCGCTCACGGCTGGTGCGGGGCAGGCTGCTCTCCTGCTCCTGCGCCGCCAGCAACTCATCAAACAGCCCCTGATTGTAGATCTTGAGCTGGTAGCCGTAGCCGCGCTGGTGGATAAGATGGGCACCGTGGGTGGCAATCAGCTCGTTGAGGGTCGCCACGTCGGTGCGCACCGTGCGGGTGGAGACATTGAGGCGACGGGCGAGCTCTTCCTGTGGCAGCGGTTCGGCGTGGAGCAGGGTCAGCAGCTGATGGAGTCTGGGGTGGGGCAGCTTGGTCATGGGGAAGCGAGACTCCTGTCGCGGGATGAGGATCGATGTTAACAAGCGGGACATGCACAAGCCAGGCACCGGCCGGAAGTGGGCCGGTGCCAGTCATATCACGCCAGCAGTCGCTTCACCATGGCGAGCAGGGTGCGCACATCCTCGGGACGGGTCTGGCCGCTCTCGCCGTCGATGATGGAACTGTAAACGTGGGGGATCACCTTCTCGACCCCGGCCGCCAGCGCGATGCGGACGATTTCCTCGAAGTTGTCGAGATCGATGCCGCCGGTAGGCTCCAGCCAGAAACCGTGGCGGGCACAGGCCTCGGCTACCGCCTGGTACTCGTCACGGCAGGCGAGGCCGCCCATGGGGAAGAACTTGACCGAGCTGCCCCCCATGTCCTTGAGCAGGGCGATGGCGGTATCGATGGGCACTATGCCATCGGCCTGGCCGGCGCTCAGCGGGCCGGTGGAGATCTTCACCATGCCGGGTGTGCCGGTGGGGGAGATGAGACCGTTGACCAAGGTGTGAGGCTGACCGAGCAGCGCCCGGCTGGCGCCGACCCCGGTGAACACCTGGTTGACGTGCTGGGGCTGCAGCTGGCGGGCCAGCTCGGCCACCATGGCGGACTGGCGGGGATCGCCTGCGCCCAGGCCGATGGAGAGGGCGTTGTCGATAAGCTTCGCGTACTCACCCATGTCGGCGACGGCGGAGGGCACATCCGGGTAGTTCTTGGAGAGCACGCCGACCAGCACGTGGCCCTCGGCGGCCTCATGGATATCGACGGCATTTTGCTTGGAGCCGGCCAGCACGTTGAGGCAGACACGGTCAAGGTAGTAGTTGGGAGTAAGGGACATCAGCGGGTCTCCTGGGTTAGCTGGGCGATGGCGGCATGGATCTGGTCGAGCTGGGCCGGGCTGACGCTGCGCACGTCGATCTCGATGTGGCCCTCGTTGGCCTTGTAGCCGCGGCAGTAGATGGCCGGATTGCCCTGTTGCAGGCGATCCACCAGCTGCAGGGTGGTGATGCCGAGCCGGGCATGGTCGAAGGCGATGTCGGTGCGGGCGATGTCGCGCCCGGCACTGTCCCACACCACCTGGGCCCTGACGCCGGGCAACTGGTTGAGGCGCTCGATGAAGGGGGTCATCTTGGCCACCATGGCGGCACCACTCTCCTTCTCCTTGACCAGATAGCGCTCGATGGCGTGGGTCAGGCCGAGGATCCCCTCCTTGCCTACCTTCATGGCGCGGCCTATGCCGTTGGTCTGCTGCTTGACCCACTCCACATACTGGCGTTTGCCGAGCACCAGGCCGCTGGTGGGTCCCTCGATGGCCTTGGCGCCACTGTAGATGACCAGATCCGCCCCCTGGCTGTAGTAGAGCTGCAAGTCTTCTTCCGCGGCCGCATCGACGATGAGCGGCAGCTGGTGGGCTCTGGCCACCTCGGCGGCCTGGGCCACCGACAGAATGCTCTTCTGCACGCAGTGGTGAGACTTGATGTAGAGGATGGCGGCGGTATTGGGGTTGATGGCGGCGGCCAGCTGGGCGGGGGAGCATTCGTTGGCATAGCCTGCCTCCACTACCTTGCCGCCCCCCAGGTTGACCATGGTGCCGACCGGGGCGCCGAAGTTCACGTTGTGACCCTTGGGCAGCACTATCTCGCTCGGCACCCCGTGGGCATGGGCGTGCAGCTGCTCCAGTCGGTAGGCATCGCCGCGCACTATGACGGCGGCCACCGACTGGGCGATGCCGGCACTGGCGCAGGAGACCACCACCGCATCCTCCACGCCGAGCAGGCCGGCGAGGTAGGCGCCGGTCTTGTTGACCAGATCCTTCACCTCGAAGTAGTGGCACAGGCCGAAGTTGACCGCGTCGACCACCTCCTGCTCCGGGGTGGAGACGCCGAGGAGGGTCATGCGCCCGGAGGCGTTGATCACCGGTTTGAGCTGATATTTCTCATACACAGAAGGCATGGTGGGATTTTCCATATTGAGTGAGAACCAGGTCACCGCCCACCAGGGCGGCGAGGGGAAGCAGTTGCAGATCGCCGTGGCGGGATTGCGCCTCGGTATCCATAAACAGGGCCGGGCCGCTGGCCAGTTCGAACAGGGTCAGATCGGCATCGGCCCCCAGCTCGAGTCGTCCCTTGCCAGGGAGGCGGAGCGCCTCGGCGGCCTGGCTGGTGACGCAGGCGAGCACCTGCTCCAGCGTCATGCCGATGGCGAGAAACTTGGACATCACGTGGGCCAGGCTGTACACGGGCCCCTTGATGCGGTTCTTGCAGTAGATATCCGAGCTGATGGTGTGGGGCAGGATCCCCTGACGGATGGCGGCCTCCGCCACCTCGAAGCTGAAGCTGGCGCCACCGTGGCCGATGTCGAGCCGCAGACCCCGTTGCAGCGCCTCGCGCACCGCGACCCGCAGCTCGCCGGCCGGGGTCAGGATGCGGTTGGGCTTGCCGTTGAAGCAGTGGGTCAGCAGATCTCCCTGGCCGAGCAGGGCGACGATCTCGTCCAGCTCGGGCGGGGTGTTGCCCACATGCACCATCAGCGGCAACTGGCCGTGGGCCTGTTGCAGCGCCTTGGCCATGCGCAGCGGCTGCAGACCGTTCTCGCCCACTACGCTGCCGCTCATGCGGGCCTTGAGGCCGACGATAAACCGCGGGTGGCGGGCGATGGCGGCAGATGCCAGCCCGACATCCAGATCCCGGCTGTCGGCCAGCTCGTTCTGACGCAGCAGGCCGATGCGGGAGATGTTGAGCAGGGCGTGCACCCGGGTCTTGCAACCGGCCGCCAATCGCTGGAACGCGTCCACGTCGTCGGCGCCCGTGCTGCCGGCATCGATGACGGTGGTGACGCCGGACTCCACGCCGACCTTGTCCGGCTCATCCTGATAGATGGGAGAGGCGGGATAGCAGTGGGTGTGGCCGTCGATCCAGCCCGCGCTCACCCCGACCGCACCAGCCAGAGTGAGGGTTTGCTTCGCCTCGGCCGTCGCTGGCAGCTGGCCGAGGGCCGCAATCTTGCCGTCCTGGATGGCGATGTCGATGAGCTCGCCGTTTCCCTGGCGCCCCGCTCTGATGATCATGTCATACATGCTGATGACCTCTGAAATGCCGCCCCGAAGGGCGGCCTGTGCTTAGACCAGGGCGATCGGGAAGAAGGTCCCGAGCAGCATGGCACCCAGGATGGCGCCGCCGGTGATGGGCTTGCCCCACACGTAGAACAGCAGCGCACCCAGCAGAGAGCCCAGCCCTATGGGGATGGAGGCGCCCATGGCGGAGAGGATGATCAGGGGGCCGAGGAAGCGCCCCGAGCTGTTGCCCGCACCCATCATCACATCCGCCCCGTAGGTGGAGTTGCTCTGGTTGATGGTGAACTTGCGCGCCAGGATGATGATGCCGCCGATGGCGACCCCGATGGCCATGCCGGTCACCAGGGAGGCACCGAAGTTCTCTATCGGGTAGACGATGCCGGCCCCCAGCAACAGGGCGGGGACGCCCAGTCCGACCCCGGTCTGAATGGCGCCGCCGATATCCAGGATCCCCACCAGGGAGCCCTCGATGATGCGGGCGAACAGGAAGCTGGCCCCGAAGGCCGCGACCGCACCATAGGCGCCGGTGTCCATCCCGGCTTTCAGCATGGAGACGAAGGCCACCTCGTTGAAGGCCCCGACTCCATACAGGTAGAACATGTGGGTCCCTGCGAAGACGCCGGCTGAGAGCAGGCCGACGAAGATGGGGAAGGACCAGTCGGCATACCAGAAGTTGTTTCTCAGTTTCTCATCCATGTGGTGGCCCCTTATTTGCCGCTAAGCAGGTTATGGACGTTCTCCAGCCACAGGGGGATGCCCATGTGGAAGGATTCAATCAGTTTCATATCGAAGCCGCGGAAGAATCCGCTCAGCACGAACAGCAGCACGATGGCGCCCATCATCACGCGAGTGACATGGTTCCAGCCGCTCTCTTCCACCCCTTTGCCGATCAGGATGCCGAGCACCAGACCCGGCACGGCGTTGCCCATGATGAGCTGCGCCAGACCGCCGAAGATGGTGGCCCAGAAGCCGGATTTCTTGCCCGCCTCGATGGCGGCCAGCCAGAAGATCACCGGCATGACGGTGTTGACCAGCAGGTTGGCGGCCGGCACCAGTACCTTGACGGCGGTGACCTGCAGGGCCTCGGGAACCGCGGCGGCGGTGCTGTTGAGGAAGGCGACGACGATGGCACCAATGATGCCGCCGGCGATGGCCATCTTCTTGGGATCGTGCAAGGTGGTGGCGAGATCCCGGTTCTTGACCAGCAGCGCGGCCGTGGCCCAGTGTGGGATGATGCGGTGATCCACATCCTGGGTGAAGGCGCCGGCCGCCACTGTGGAGGCCCAGGCGTTGAAAAAGAAGCCGAGACCGAAGGAGAAGTGGGAGGCGGGATCCCCTTCGCAGGAGTTGAGCTCACCCAGGGTGCGGAAGGCGCCCATGCCCTGTACGGTCGGGGCGTGGAACATCCGCGCCGCACCGGCTCCCACGCCGACGCCCACCAGGCCGCCGATGATCAATGATTTGAAAAGAATGATTAGAAACATCCAACATGTCCTTTTTGTGGGGTTGTGCCCGTCGAGGCATCACACCAGGGTGAACGTCACCTTGTCGGCGTCCAGGCTGCTGACCTTGACCGTGATCTCCAGCTGGACGCGGAACTCGCGGCGCTGGCGTGGCAGGAAGAAGAACAGGAACTTCTCCACCCGGACCGACTCCTCGGCCTTGAGCACCCGTACCTCGACCGGCTCGATCCGCAGCATCACCCGCGGGTTGTCCTTGAGCAGGCTGTGCTGCACCTGGCTGAGGGCGGAAGCGAACGCCTGCTGGCGGGTCGTCCCCTTGCCGTTGACGATGACCTGGGTGGTGAAGTCCTCTTTCATCAGGCGCGACCGTGTTTCTTGGCGAAGGCTTCGATCAGCTTCTGGCCCAGCTCTTCCTTGTCCATGAAGCCGAAGCCGAGCACCACGCAGCCGTCATTGATGGCGGTGACACCCTCCTCGACGGAGCGCATGCCGTAGCGGCATTTGTAGCCGTACTTGGTCTGGGCGGTAATGGCGCCGGCGCCGCCGCTGCCGCAGAAGGAGATGCCGAGATCCGCCTGCTCCTTGTTCATCACATCACCGAGCTTCATGTCCGCGGCCATGCCGGGGATGACGGTCACGCTGGCACCGGCGGCTTCCGCCCCTGCGCCCACTTTCTGACCCTTGCCGAGACGATCTCCAATCACGAGTTTGATGGCTGACATTTAGTTATCTCCTGTGGTTACTGGTCGAGCAGCTGAGCTGAGTTCATTTTCTTTGGCAACTTCGAAATGGACGGACAAGAGGTGCGCCTCTTCATGGGCCAGCCTGTCCAGCCAGGCGACGACCTGTTCGGCCAGTCGCAGGGAAAGGGGGGAGATCTCCTCGAACAGGCTGAGGTCGACCTCGGGCAGGGATTCACCGCTGTGGGAGCGCCACACCATGGCTTTGACGTGGGAGGCGAGCATCTGCTTCTGCACCTCGTTGGGGATGATGCCTTGCTCGCCGAGCAGGCTGTGGATGCGGGCCAGGACCAGCTCGGTCTTGCGCAGCAACTGCGGACTGTCCGGGGTCAGGGCGGTGTCATGGGTGTCGGTAGTCAATGTCTGCTCTCCAAGGCTGGCAGAAGGAATAGCCTTACCCTAAGCCTGGGGGGAAACGCAGAGGAGGCAGCGTTTTTCCGATTCGAAATGGAAATCCCAGGCCGGGACTCCTCGAAAGGGGCCCTTTCTGTGTGCCAGGGGAGCAAAGGGGGGCTATCGGAGCCGACTCTATGTGATCGGGCCCGCACTTTCGCGGCGGTGACCTGGGTGGAGTCGTTGGTGGAAACTGTGAGTCATCTCACGGAGTACGGGAGAACTCATGGGGGGAACGGGGAGGGAGGAGTGACAAGGGGCGCCAATGCGCCCCTTGTGGTGGTCGAGTCTAGCCTAGCCTCAGCTGGCGGAGGCGGCGCTGGTGCTCGGCAGGTTCTGGTAGCGCACGTCTTCCTCGATGACGACCTCTACCTCCAGTGGCTTGCCGTTGCGGATCACCGAGATGGTCAGCTTGGTGCCGGGACGGCTCTCGACGATCTTGTCCATGACGGAGCGCACGCCGCTGATGGCCTCACCGTTGACCTTGAGCAGCACATCCCCGCGCTTGAGGCCTGCCTTGCTGGCTGGCCCGTCGGGATCCAGGCTCTCCACTACCAGGCCCTGCAGATCGCCCAGATTCATCATGCGCGCGACTATGGGGTTGATCTCGACGCTGGAGATGCCGAGGTAGCCGCGAATGACCCGGCCATTGGCGATCAGCTCGTCCATGATGCGTTTGGCCAGCTTGTAGGGGATGGCGAAGCTGATGCCGTAGCTCTCCTGATTGCCGTTGAGGTGATAGGCGGCGGTGTTGATGCCCACCAGATCGCCGCGGCCGTTGACCAGGGCGCCGCCCGAGTTGCCCTCGTTGATGGCGGCATCGGTCTGCAGCAGATCCTGCCGGCCGTTGCTGTCCGGCCCCATGCTGGAGAGGCCGATGCGACCGGTGGCGCTGATGATGCCCTGGGTGATGGTCTGGCCGACGTTGTAGGGGTTGCCGATGGCGAGCACCACGTCCCCCACGTCCGGCAGCCGCTCAGGATCTTGCGGGATCACCGGCAGGTTATCGGATTCGATGTAGAGCACTGCCAGATCGGTCAGCTTGTCGGTGCCGACCAGCTCGGCGCTGAAGACCCGGCCATCTTGCAGTGCGACTATGATCTGGTCCGCGTCGGCGATGACGTGGTAGTTGGTCAGCACGTGGCCGCGTTGGTTCATGATGACCCCTGAGCCCAGCCCTTGCGGCCTGAGTTCGGCCTTTTCGCCGCGATTGCCGGCGAAACTGCGGGTGTAGATGTTGACGACGGCCGGGCCGGCGCGATGGGCGGCGTAGGAAAAACTCAGCTCACGGGCATTGGTGATGAGACCCGGCAGGGGCGCGCCACCCCTGAAATTGGGGAACAGCAGCAACAGGAGCGCGGCGACGGTGAGGCCGAAGCCGACAGACTTGCCCAAGTAACTGATCAAAGGTGGGATTTTCATGTCATTCTCATCCGTACATGCTGCGCGCAGAGAATAACATTATCGGTGGATAAAAATCACCCGCGGCGGTTGCCGCGGGTGTGAGGGACTTAACGTATCACCAAATAGAGCGAGGAGTCGCCACGTTGGATGTTCAGCGCCAGGACTTCCGGCTTGTCTTTCAATGCCTTGGTCAGCTCTCCCAGGGAGTTGATGCGCAGGCGGTTGACCCCGATGATGATGTCGCCCTTCTGCAGACCGGAGGCGGCAGCAGGGGAGCGCGGATCGATATCGGAGACGCCCACGCCGGTCACCGGCTCTGTGGTGGTGCTGAGCTTGGCCCCTTCCAGTGCCGGATGCAGGGCGCTGGCGAGGATCTCGCTGTCATCGGCCTTCTTCAGGGTGACCTTGACGGTTTGCTCCTTGCCATCGCGGATCAGGCCGAGCGCAACTTGCTTGTCGGCACCCATGGTCGCAATCTTGGCGCGCAGCTCACCGAACGAGCGGATGGGCTTGCCATCGATGCTGATGATGATGTCGCCCGCCTTGATGCCGGCCTTGTCGGCGGCGGAATCAGGCATGACCTGGTTGACGAAGGCGCCGTCCTTCTTGTTGTAGCCGAAGGACTTGGCGATGTCGGTGGTCAGCTCGGTACCGGTGATCCCCAACTGGCCACGGCGAACTTCGCCGTACTTGACGATCTGGTCGGACAGATCCCGCACCATATTGGACGGAATGGCGAAGCCGATGCCGATGTTGCCACCGTTCGGGCCCAGGATGGCGGTGTTGATGCCGATCAGCTCGCCGCGCAGGTTGAGCAGGGCGCCGCCGGAGTTGCCGGAGTTGATGGCCGCATCGGTCTGGATGAAGTTCTCCAGGTTCTCGATGTTGAGGCCGCTGCGGCCCAGGGCACTGACGATACCCGAGGTCACGGTTTGACCCAGACCGAAGGGGTTGCCGATGGCCAGGGCGTAGTCACCGACTCTCAGATCGTCGGAGTCGGCGAACTTGATTTGCACCAGGTCCTCGGCCTTGATCTGCAGCAGGGCGATATCGGACTGCTTGTCTTCGCCGATCTTCTTGGCGGCGTATTCACGACCGTCCTTCAGATTGACCTTGATCTCGTCCGCCTCGTGGACCACGTGGGCGTTGGTGATCACATAGCCCTTCTTGGCATCTATGATGACGCCGGAGCCCAGCGCCTGGAAGGGCTGCTCGCTCACCTGCTCGTCAGGCATGTTGGGGCCGAAGAAGAAGCGGAATTGTTCCGGCAGACGCTGGCGAGTGATCTTCTTGCCAGAGACTGAGATGTTGACCACGGCAGGGGTGACCTGCTCGAGGACAGGGGCCAGGCTCGGCATCTCCTGGGTGTTCCCCAGCAGGGGCAGGGCAGCTTGCGCTGGCGCCGCAGACAGGGCGATACCGACACTGAGGGCTAAGACACTGAATACAGAAAGAGATTTACGCATATGAGAAACAGCTCCCAGAAAAAGTTGCATTGCAATCGTCAAGGTCTGACCACGATAAGGCGTAATTAGTTCCACTAGGGACTAGCTGGGTTGCTTGAGAAGCCCGGAAGCACCCGCGTAGTCGCGCGGCGGCAGGCCCGGTTCCTCGCTGGCGGAGGCGTCATTGACCTCGTCAGGCTGAGGTTCGCGGAACAGCGGCTCCTGTACCTTGGCCAGGAACTTGCTCTGCTCGGCCATGTGGCGATACAGGGTCTGATATTGATCGGCCAGCTGCTCCATCAGGGCGGCGCTGTCGGCAAAGTGAGTGGTGATCTGGCCCTGATAGCTTTCCAGTTCCTTGTGGGCCTTCTTCAGCTCCTGTTCCAGGCGCCCGGCATCCCGGCTGCGGACCGTGAAACGACCGACCAGAACGCCGATGATCAGGGCGGCTACCGCCAGCAGGATCCCGTTTAACAGAGTCATAGATGCTCCTTGTTACAGCTAATTCGATGAGTGTTGAGACGGCCCTGTTGGCCGCAATGCCTCGTGGGCACTATACCGTGCACCCCGAGAGCGTGATACCATTTTGTCCTTCATTCAGGGACTTGGAGGCGGTTTACAGGATGACCCCGCAGCAAAAATATCAGCAAGATTTGCAGCGTCCCGGCTTTTTGGCCGATCCGGCTCAGGCGATGGCAGTGGCCCGCCTGGAGAGACTCTATCAGGATTTGTGCGCCAGCCCGACTCCGACCAGATCCCGCGGCTTGCGCGGCTGGTTGCAAAAGCCCAAGCCTGCCGATCCCGTCCTCGGGCTTTATATGTGGGGCGGAGTGGGCAGAGGCAAGACCTGGCTGATGGATACTTTTTTCGAGAGTCTGCCGGGTGAGCGGAAATTGCGCATTCATTTCCACCGCTTCATGCACCGGATCCACGCAGAGCTTCAGGCGCTGACCGGTCAGGCCGACCCGCTCAAGCTCATCGCCAGCAAGCTGGCCGGCGAGACCGATGTCATCTGTTTCGACGAATTTTTCGTCTCCGATATCACCGACGCCATGTTGCTGGGCACCCTGTTCCAGGAACTGTTCGGCCACGGCGTGGTGCTGGTGGCGACCTCCAACATTCCGCCCAAGGATCTCTATCGCAACGGCCTGCAACGGGCTCGCTTCCTGCCCGCCATCGCATTGATCGAGCGTCATTGCGAGGTGCTCAATGTCGATGGGGGCGTTGACTACCGGCTGCGCACCCTGGAGCAGGCGGAGATCTACCACTTCCCGCTGGACGAGCAGGCCAGGTGCAATCTCGATCGCTATTTCGGGCAACTGAGCGGATCGGCGCGGCTCGATGCCGCCATGCTGGAGGTCAATCATCGCCAGCTCAGTGTGCTGGGGATGGGAGAGGGGGTGCTTTATATGGAGTTCGAGCAACTCTGTTGTACCCCGCGATCGCAAAGCGACTATATCGAGCTGGCCCGGGAGTTTCACACCGTTCTGCTGGCCAATGTGCAGCCGATGGGGAGGGGGACGGACGACGCCGCTCGCCGCTTCATCGCCATGGTGGACGAGTTCTACGAGCGACACGTCAAACTCATCCTTTCGGCGGCCGTGCCCATGAATGAGCTCTATGGGGAGGGTCTGCTGAATTTCGAATTCAAGCGCTGTCTTTCGCGGCTTCAGGAGATGCAATCGCACGAATACCTTGCCAGAGTGCACCTTCCTTAGTCACAATACCCGAGCCTGCCAGTCGGATGGGCATCTGCGGCAGGTAGGGCCGGGCGACATTTGCTAGCTTCATGGCAGTGAAATTAGCAGGTGATATTTAAGGCAACTTCACTTATAATCGCCCGGCCCACGTTACAGCTGTCGATAAGGCAGCAACACTTTAAGCTTTACTTGTATTCGAAGGGGTACAGGTAGGCCATCGTTTGTTGTTTGTGGGAGAGCCCCCATAAGCAATTGGGTCTGTAACAGGTAATTGGGTTTAACTTAATGAAAACTTTCGTTGCCAAGCCAGAAACCGTAAAACGTGACTGGTACATTGTGGACGCAGAAGGTAAAACTCTGGGTCGTATCGCAACCGAGATCGCTGCTCGTCTGCGTGGTAAGCACAAAGCTGAATACACTCCGCACGTTGACACCGGTGATTACATCATCGTTGTAAACGCTGAGAAGGTACACGTAACCGGTAAGAAATTTACCGACAAAATGTACCATTCTCACTCCGGTTTCCCGGGTGGTATCAAGTCCATCAGCTTTGACAAGCTGATTCAGCGTAAGCCGGAAATGGTAATCGAAGCTGCCGTCAAGGGCATGCTGCCGAAGGGTCCGCTGGGCCGTGCCATGTTCCGTAAGCTGAAAGTTTACGCAGGCGCAGAGCACGCTCATGCTGCTCAGCAACCTCAAGTACTGGATATCTAACGGGAACTGGCAACATGGCAGAAAATCAATACTACGGTACCGGCCGTCGCAAAAGCTCCACTGCTCGCGTCTTTATCAAAGCGGGTAGCGGTAAAATCGTAATCAACCAGCGCTCCCTGGAGCAATACTTCGGCCGTCCGACTGCCCGCATGGTAGTTCGTCAGCCGCTGGAACTGGTTGAGATGACCGAGAAACTGGATCTGTACATCACCGTTAACGGTGGCGGCATCTCCGGTCAAGCTGGTGCGATCCGTCACGGTATCACTCGTGCTCTGATGCAGTACGACGAGACCCTGCGTGGCGAGCTGCGTAAAGCTGGCTTTGTTACTCGCGATGCCCGTAAGGTTGAGCGTAAGAAAGTCGGTCTGCACAAAGCACGTAAGCGTCCGCAGTACTCCAAGCGTTAATTCGCTTTTGGTACGCACTCTCACGAGTGTCAAAAAAGCCTGGCAACTGCCAGGCTTTTTTTATTGGTAACATTACATACTCCAATGCTAACCATGCGTCACAAAAGACAAAAATTTGTGTATTTATTGTTTTTGCCCATCGCTTCTCTTTCTTGTCAAATTGTTATCTTTTCTTTAAAATTTCCATGGTCTTTCTGTGTCAATTGCCACTCCGCTTCCGCTGCAGTTGTCATGGGGAGAGGAGATAGGAAACGGGGACACTATAAGAATGAGCGGAGTCCACATGGGAGAGTTTTTGGATGAGCAATGCGCCAGTTGATACCGGTCGCCGCAGATTTCTTACCTGGTCAACGGTTGCCGTTGGCGGAGTAGGAGCTGCTTTTACCGCAGTGCCGTTTATAAAGTCATGGAACCCGAGTGCCAAAGCCAAAGCGGCGGGGGCTCCGGTCGAAGTGGACATCAGCAAGTTGGAGCCGGGTCAGCTCATTCGCGTCGAGTGGCGCGGCAAGCCGGTCTGGGTGGTGAAACGAACCAAGCAGACACTGGATGCCCTGGCAACGCACGATGACAAGCTGCGCGATCCTGCCTCCGATGAGCCACAGCAGCCGGATTATGCCCATAACGGTTACAGATCCATCAAGCCGGAGATCTTTGTCGCCGTCGGTATCTGTACACATCTGGGGTGTTCCCCTTCTTATCTGCCGGACAGCTTCGGTGAGCAGGTACAGGGAGTGGCCTCCGGCTTCTTCTGCCCGTGCCATGGCTCCAAGTTCGACATGGCTGGCCGAGTGTTCCAGGGCGTACCTGCGCCGCTGAACCTGGTCATTCCGCCATATCAATTTCTTAGCGACACCACCATCCTGGTGGGTGCCGATGGCAAGGAGGCCTGACCATGTTTGTCAAACTCATGGGCTGGATTGACGATCGTTTCCCGCTCACTGCCATGTATAACGACCACATGGCCAAGTACCCAGCCCCCAAGAACCTGAACTTCTGGTACTTTTTCGGCTCCCTTGCCATGTTGGTGCTGGTCAACCAGATCATCACCGGCATCTGGTTGACCATGAACTACAACCCGTCGGCGGAAGGTGCCTTTGCCTCCGTGGAATACATCATGCGGGATGTGGATTACGGCTGGCTGCTGCGCTACATGCACTCTACCGGTGCCTCCGCCTTCTTCGTCGTGGTCTATCTGCACATGTTCCGCGGCATGATCTACGGCTCCTACCAGAAGCCGCGCGAGTTGCTGTGGATCTTCGGCATGCTGATCTTCCTGGTGCTGATGGCGGAAGCCTTCATGGGCTACCTGCTGCCCTGGGGACAGATGTCGTTCTGGGGTGCTCAGGTCATCATCTCGCTGTTTGGCGCCATCCCGGTCATCGGTGACGATCTGACCCTGTGGATCCGGGGGGACTACGTCATCTCGGGCGCTACCCTGAACCGCTTCTTCGCGTTGCATGTCATCGCCTTGCCGCTGGTGCTGGTGATGCTGGTGGCCATGCACATCCTGGCGCTGCACGAGGTGGGCTCCAACAACCCGGACGGCATCGACATCAAGAAGCACAAGGACGAGAAGGGCTGGCCGCTGGATGCGGTGGCGTTCCACCCTTACTTCACGGTCAAGGACATGATCGGGGTGGCGGGCTTCCTGTTCCTGTTCTGCGCCATCATCTTCTTCAAGCCGGACATGTGGGGCTACTTCCTCGAGAAGCCGAACTTTGAAGTGGCCAATGGCCTGAAGACGCCGGCGCACATTGCCCCCGTGTGGTACTTCACGCCCTTCTACGCCATCTTGCGGGCGGTGCCGGACAAGTTGCTGGGGGTCATCATGATGGGTCTCTCCATCGTCGTGCTGTTCCTGCTGCCCTGGCTGGATCGCTGCAAGGTGCGCTCCGTGCGCTACCGCAGCACCCTGCACAAGCTGAACATCGCCCAGTTTGTGGTCTGCTTCGTCATTCTGGGTGTGCTTGGCGTGTTGCCATCGACCCCGACCCTTACCCTGATCGCGCAGATCTGTTCACTGGGGTATTTCGGGTTCTTCGTCCTGCTGTTCTTCTACAGCAAGAATGAAAACACCAAGCCGCTGCCGGAGAGGGTGACATTCAAATGAAAAGAATCATTTTTGCAGTACTGACCCTGCTGCCGGCGCTGGTATTCGCCAATACCGGAGCCGTGCATCTGGACAAGGCCAGTTATGACCTGAACGACAAGGCGTCACTGCAGCGTGGTGCCACCACCTTCATGAACTACTGCTTTGGCTGCCATAGCACCCAGTACCAGCGTTACAGCCGGGTGGCGGCAGACATAGGCATTCCGGAAGACCTGATGGCCGCCAATCTGATCGTCAACGGTGCCAAGATCGGTGATCTGATGGAGAACTCGGTCTCAGAGAAGGATGCGGCCAAGTGGTTTGGTGCGCCGCCCCCCGACCTGACTCTGGTGGCGCGGGTGCGTGGTGCAGACTGGATTTATACCTATCTGCGCTCGTTTTACGTGGATGAAACCCGTCCGTTTGGCGTGAACAACGTGGTGTTCCCGTCCGTGGGCATGCCCCACGTACTGGAGCCGTTGCAAGGCACCCCCCGTGCCGAGTTTGCCACTCATACGGTCGACGGGGTGGAAACCCGGCAGGTTGTCAGTGTCAAATCTGACGGTAACGGTGAAATGAATAACGAAGAGTATGATCAGACGGTACTGGATCTGGTAAACTTCTTGGTCTACTCAGCTGAGCCGGTACAGCAGGAGCGCGAACGCATGGGCTTCTGGGTACTCGGATTCATCGTTATCTTCTTCATCTTCACTGTGCTGTTGAAGAAGGAATTCTGGCGCGACGTTCACTAAGCGACCGGATCAGGGTAATATGACGCACGGCAATGAGGTTCGAAATGCTTCATTGCCGTTTCTGCTTTTTAATGACGGGAGGGTTCAATGGCTGTAGCTGCCAATAAGCGTTCGGTAATGACGCTGTTTTCCGGTGCCAACGATATGTTCAGCCATCAGGTGCGTATTGTCCTGGCGGAGAAGGGTGTTAGCGTAGATATCTGCCAGGTTGATCCGAGCAACCTGCCGGACGAGCTGGCCGAGCTGAACCCGTACAACACTGTGCCGACCTTGGTGGATCGTGAGCTGGCGTTGTACACCTCGCGCATCATCATGGAGTATCTGGACGAGCGCTTCCCGCACCCGCCCCTGATGCCGGTCTATCCGGTGGCGCGCGGCAACAGCCGTCTGATGATGCATCGCATCGAGCTGGACTGGTACTCCCTGGCCGACAAGATCATGGCAGGCACCGACGTCGAGGCCGCTCGTGCCGAGCTGCGTGACAACCTGCTGGCCATTGCGCCGATCTTCGGCGAAATGCCCTACTTCATGAGCGAAGAGTTCGGTCTGGTCGACTGCTACATGGCTCCGCTGCTGTGGCGTCTGCCGAGCCTCGGCATCGACTTCACCGGTCGTGGTGCCAAGGAGCTGAAGGCCTACATGGTACGTCTGTTCGAGCGCGAATCCTTCCAGGCTTCCCTGACCGAAGCCGAGCGCGAGATCCGTGCCAGCGTATGAGCACTGAACCGACCATGACACCCAGTCGCCCGTATCTGTTGCGGGCGTTCTTCGACTGGCTGCTGGATAACGAGCTGACCCCCCATCTGGTGGTCAACGCCAATATCCCCCATGTGATGGTGCCGATGCAGTTTGTACAGGATGGTCAGATCGTCCTGAACATAGCGCCGCGGGCCGTAGGCCAGTTCCACATGGACAATGAAGCCGTCAGTTTCAGCGCCCGTTTCGGCGGTGTGTCGCAGCAGGTCTATATCCCCATGGCGGCCATCCTGGCCATCCATGCCCGGGAGAATGGCGTGGGCACTCTGTTCCCGCCCGAGCCGGGTTACGATCTCTGGCTGGAGCAGGCCGAGGCGCCCGCCGAGCCGGAGCCTGAGCCGCCGCGTCCGAGCGGTCGCCCGACCCTGAAAGTCATCAAATAAAAAAACGCAGCCAATTGGCTGCGTTTTTTCATCTCACCCTTGCCCCTTTAGTTTTGGCTATGTCCCAATTACGTGTTGCATGGGGCGCCCCAGCGCCTCATACAAGCAACGCGGGATATCCACTGCCTGCCCATAACGCTCCAACATCCTTCGCCAGCCCAGATAATTCCTCAAATAGCTCGTCGCCACCCCATGGAACCGCGCCATCCACTCCTTCAACCGCCTGTGA
>NZ_JAKZFK010000043.1:0-27024 GCF_022549315.1 Aeromonas sp. MR16
CCAGGGATGCGGCTTCGAGTTTGAATTCAGCAGTAAATGAGCGACGTAATCTTGTCATTGAACACCTCTGATCTTGGTGGCGACTGTACCACCTAAAATGGTGTCCGGGATGATTAGACCACTACAGAAACACCAAGTCGGCCTGAGCTGGAACGAGGTGAGCCGAATACAAGTAGATGCCCCGCGTCCGTGCAGGGCTAGGCGGTAGGGAGGGGGTTACTGTTCCGCTTTGGGTTGGTACTGCTCGAAGTATTGAGCGGCTAACGCTTGGGCTTCGATAAGAGCTTCAGGGGTCAACTTCCCAGCTGCCTCGTCACGAAATTTTGACGCAGCTTTTGCGCCATTAGCTACAGCTACTGAGAACCAAGCATAGGCTTGCTGATTATTTTGGAGAACACCGTTACCATGAGCATGCATAATTCCCAGCCCGAATTGAGCCCCAGCATTCCCCTGTTCGGCAGACTTGCTATACCAGTAAACAGCTTGTTTGTAATCTTGGGGGACACCATCCCCCCTAGAGTAGCCCCCCCCTACCATAGACTGAGCCTTAGCATTCCCTTGTTCAGCCGATTTACGGTACCAATAAACAGCTTGCTTGTAGTCTTGGGGGACACCCAGGCCATAGTAATACATTCCTCCAAGCCTGTATTGAGCCTCAGCATGCTCCTGCCCGGCAGACTTACTGAACCAGTAAACAGCTTGCTTGTAGTCTTGGGGTACAGTTTCCCCCTCGAAGTACAGCCCCCCTAACACGAATTGAGCCACAGCATGCCCTTGCTCAGCAGCCTTTTTGAACCATTGAATTGCTTGTTTTTTATCCTTTTGGACACCCCGCCCACTAAAGTACACCGAGCCTAACTCAAATAGAGCATCAGTATCCTCTTGCACAGCCGACTTACTGAACCAGTAAAACGCCTGCTCATAATCCTGTGGCACACCTTGTCCAAATTTATAAGCCGCCCCCAATAAGCACTGAGCCACAGCATTCCCCTGTTCGGCAGACTTGCGATACCAATAAACAGCTTGCTTGTAGTCTTGTGGTACACCCAGGCCATCATTGTATGAAGCACCCAGCATGCATTGAGCCCCAGCATGCCCCTGCATGGCAGACTTGCGATACCAGTAAACAGCTTGCTTATTGTCCTGTACCACCTCTTCCCCAAGGGTGTACGCAAGCCCCCTCAAGTATTGGGACTCGGCACTTTCCTGCCCGGCATCTTTACTGGCTTCCCCGTTCAGCACCTGCCCGCCCTGTGGTGCCGTTGCAGTAGGAGCAGCACATCCCCCCAGCCCAAGTGACACCGCTGCCGCCAAGATCATGACCCGGCCAAACGCCACTGCTTTCATTCTCTTTATCCCGTTCTTTATCGTTATGGTTACGGCAACCCAGCGAGTGAGTGGCCAACATGGGGTCTCCGAAGAAGGTGACTCCTACGGGGCTCAATAAGTGGTGGGATGGTAGCAAAGCGGAGCTGTACAAGAGCTGTGGCAGGCAAACGGTTGCGCATTTAAAAAACAGTATTTGAATAATCTTCCTATTACCTATCAACGGGTTATCCGGCGCAGTCTTGAGGTGATTGCGTGTTGAACAGTGCCAAGAAGGAGGCCATGTACACCCCTGCGAGCATCTGCTCAACGGCTTCCAAGTACTGCTTGGGCGCAAGGCCTGCAGAGTAGAGGCCATAGGACATGGATTCCCCGCGCTTGTTCTTATGACCGAGGATGACGGACGTGATCCGTTCCTCTATGTGCTCCCGTTCGTAAGCCGTGGCCGTCATGTGGCGGAAGGAGTGGAATGCTTTTGTTCGATCTTTCTTCCCGGTAGCTTTCAGCTTGAGCGCCCCGAACCGTTGAGACCACATCGTTACAGTTCCGGCCCACATGCCAGCTTCCACGCATTGCTTGCAGGTAGTCCATAAGACTGGGGGGAGGGGGATCACACGCGCTGCCGCCTCTGTCTTGCCGTCCTTGATCTGGATGGCGTGAATACCCTCAACGACGATAAAGCTGGCGGCGGTGAGTCCCACAAGTTCACTGATACGGCAGCCAGTGATGAGTCCGAATCTAACCAGTGCTGACAAATCAGGCTGTGCCACTCTGGCCATCTTCTGGACTTCCTCGGGCGTGAAAGGTTCGTAACTGGCTTCGTCCCCTTGCCGTTGCATCTTGATCCCCTTGAAAGGACTGGTGCCGTCTACGTGCTCGTTCTCCCACGCCCAATACCACATCTTTTGAAGCGCTCCCAAATACCCCTTTCGCGTGTTGTCTGCGATGTCTCCGCTGATACTGTTGATCCATCGGGTGACTTGTCGGGATGTCACGTCCTTCAGCTTTGTATCCTTGCCCCCAATCGTCTTAAGAAGACTCGCCGTTGCTATCTTGGCTCTGCGGAGGGTGTTCTGAGCAACGTCCCCCTCGCAGGCGTTAACAAATCGCTCAGCGGCTTCATAGAGTGTCATGGGGGCAGGCGCCACCTCTTCTGGCTCCGTAGGAATAGCCGTAAGGCAAGCTTCCGCTCGCACCAGATCCCCTTTCTCAATAACAGCATCCACGTTAAAAGCTGATTCGAGCGTCTCCCAAGCGTTTAACGCCTTTACACTGTCCACATAGGCAAGCTCCCGCTTTGTCTCTTCGACGGCCTTGCTGGCTTTCGTGTACTGCACCATGAAGGCACTGCGGGCAGCGTGAGTCGCTGAGATGTCAGCCATCTGTCGGAACTTAGACACAAGCAAGTCGCGCATCTTCCGGGCTTCAAAAACATCTTTGGTCTGTAACGTCTTAGCGTAAATCTTTTGCCCCTTGAAGTAGGGATTGCTGCGCAGTGTTCGCGGTACGTTCCAGTGAATGTGCCAAGTGCGGCCCCGCAATAAGAGGCTGGTGTTGAGGTTGATTTTCTTCGGATACATAGTGGGCCCCAGTTGGATGCTAAATGCTGTAGGCTGTTTCCACTGCAATCCGCATAACAAAATCCATGCACAACTGACTGATTTTTTATAGGATCTGCCCCAGCTATCGCATTGGCCTTTGAAGGCCCCCACTAAGGAATCAGTACCTTGTCTCTCTCTATCGAGGCGCTGCGCCGCCGTCTCTCTGTCTGCATGAATCTCGACGCCCGCCGAATCGTAAGCCGTCTGCACGGGGTCAAGAAACTGCCTGAGGGCAAACAGGCCGCCGTGCTGGAGACCATCGCCGCCGATCTGGATGTGGCGCAGGCGCGCTATCAGTCCCGCCTGGCTGGGGTGCCCAGCGTCACCTACCCGGACAACCTGCCGGTCAGCCAGAAGCAGGCCGAAATCGCCAAGGCGATCGGTGAGCATCAGGTGGTGATCATCGCCGGCGAAACCGGCTCGGGCAAGACCACCCAGATCCCCAAGATCTGCCTGGCGCTCGGGCGCGGGGTCAAGGGCTACATAGGCCACACCCAGCCACGCCGGCTGGCGGCCCGTACCGTGGCGGCCCGCATCGCCGAGGAGATGCAGTCCGAGCTCGGCCAGTACGTGGGTTACAAGGTGCGCTTCACGGATCAGGTGAGCGAACAGACCCACATCAAGCTGATGACAGACGGCATCCTGCTGGCGGAGATCCAGCACGACAGGATGCTGACCCAGTACGACACCATCATCATTGATGAGGCTCACGAGCGCAGCCTCAACATCGACTTCATCCTCGGCTACCTCAAGCAGTTGCTGCCAAGGCGCCCGGATCTCAAGGTGATCATCACCTCGGCCACCATCGATCCCCAGCGCTTCTCCCGCCACTTCAACCAGGCGCCGGTCATCGAAGTGTCCGGCCGCACCTATCCGGTGGAGGTGCGCTATCGCCCCTTGTTTGAAGACAAAAAGAGCGATGGCAAGGAGAGCGGGGATGAGCGCGACGAGCTGCAGGGGATCTTCGATGCGGTCGAGGAGCTGGCCCGCGAAGGACTGGGGGACATCCTCATCTTCATGAACGGCGAGCGGGAGATCCGCGACACCGCCGACGCCCTGCGCAAACTCAACCTGCGCGACACCGAGGTGCTGCCGCTCTATGCGCGCCTCTCCAACGCCGAGCAGAACAAGGTGTTCCAGCAACACGCCGGGCGGCGCATCGTGCTCGCCACCAACGTGGCGGAAACCTCCCTCACCGTGCCGGGCATCCGCTACGTGATCGATCCCGGTACCGCCCGTATCAGCCGTTACTCCTGGCGCACCAAGGTGCAGCGCCTGCCCATCGAGCCCGTCTCCCAGGCCAGCGCCAACCAGCGCAAGGGACGTTGCGGCCGGGTGGCGGACGGTATCTGTATCCGCCTCTATTCGGAGGAAGATTTCAACAACAGGCCCGCCTTCACGGATCCCGAGATCCTGCGCACCAACCTGGCCTCCGTCATCTTGCAGATGCTGGCGCTGGGGCTTGGCAACATGGAGGCCTTCCCCTTCGTCGAGCCGCCCGAATCCCGCCACATCAAGGACGGCCTGACCCTGCTCAAGGAGCTGGAGGCGGTGCGTGAGTTGCCAAACCCTCATGGGAGTGAGGAGCAAGAGGCCCGTCTGCAGCTGACCGACACCGGTCGCCAGTTGTCGCGCATCCCGCTCGATCCCAGGCTGGCCAGGATGGTGATCAGCGCCGCCCAGACCGGCTGCCTCAGTGAGGTGCTGGTGATCACCGCAGGGCTCAGCATCCAGGATCCCCGCGAGCGGCCCATGGAGAAGAAGCAGGCCGCCGACGAGCAGCACAGGCGCTTCGAGGACAAGGATTCCGACTTCCTCGCCTTCGTCAACCTGTGGAATTACCTGAAAGAGCAGCAGGATCTGTTGGGCAGCAACCCGTTCCGCCGCCTGTGCCAGAAGGAGTTTCTCTCCTATCTGCGGGTGCGCGAATGGCAGGACATTCACTTCCAGCTGCGCCAGAGCGTCAAGGAGCTGGGCTTCAAGAGCAATGCTGAACCGGCGGACTTCAAGGCGGTGCACTGCGCCCTGCTGACCGGCCTGCTCAGCCACATCGGCAACAAGGATCTGGAGAAGCCCGAGTTCCTCGGTGCCCGCAACGGCCGCTTCCACCTGTTCCCGGCCTCGGGGCTGTTCAAGAAGCCGCCCAAGTGGGTGATGGCCGCCGAGCTGGTGGAGACCTCACGGCTCTATGCCCGCATCAACGGCAAGATTGAGCCCGAGTGGGTGGAGCCCCTGGCGGGCCACCTCATCAAGCTGCACCACAGCGATCCCCACTGGTCGAAGAAAAATGGCGCCGTCATGGCCAAGGAGAAGGTGACACTCTATGGCCTGACCCTGGTGAACGAGCGGCTCATCAACTTCAGCCGCATCGATCCCGACCAGTGCCGCGAGCTGTTTATCCGCCGCGCCCTGGTAGAGGGGGATTTCGAGACCCGTCACCGCTTCTTTGGCGAGAACCGTAAACTGTTGGCCGAGGTGGAGGCGCTGGAGCACAAGTCCCGTCGCCGCGACATCCTGGTGGACGACGAGGATCTGTTCCGCTTCTACGACGCCCGCCTGCCAGAGGATGTGATCTCTGCCCGCCACTTCGACAAGTGGTGGAAAGAGGCGCAAAAGCAGGATCCCGAACTGCTGAACTTCGAGAAAGAGATGTTGATGAAGGGGGATGCCGCCCACATCAGCGATCTCGACTACCCCAACTTCTGGCAACAGGGGCGCCTCAAGCTCAAGCTGACCTACCAGTTCGAGCCCGGGGAGGCGGCGGACGGCGTCACCCTGCACATCCCGTTGCCGCTGCTCAACCAGGTAGAGGTGAAAGGCTTCGAGTGGCTGATCCCCGGCCTGCGCCACGAGTTGCTGGTGGCGCTGATCAAGTCGATGCCAAAGCCGATGCGCAAGAACTTCGTGCCGGCCCCCAACTATGCCGATGCGCTGCTCGCCAGCATCAACCCGGAGCAGGGGCCGCTGCTGGACGAGATGGAGCGCCAGCTGCGGCGCATGACAGGGGTGACTGTGCCCCGCGAAGCCTGGGATTGGGCTGCGGTGCCCGATCACCTGAAACTCACCTTCCGGGTGGTGGACGACAAGCACAAGCCCATCGCCGAGGGCAAGGATCTGGAAGCGCTAAAAGAGTCGCTGCGCGGGCGCGTGCAGGAGACGCTCTCCCAGGTGGCGGATGACGACATAGAGCAGTCCGGCCTCACCCTGTGGAGCTTTGGCGAGTTGCCCAAGGAATACAGCCAGAAGCGGGCGGGCTTCGAGGTGAAGGCCTATCCGGCCCTGGTGGATCAGAAGGATTCGGTCGCCATCCAGCTGGTGGAGAGCCCGGTTGCCCAGCAGCAACTGATGTGGAGCGGCCAGCGTCGGCTGATCCTGCTCAACGTGCCATCCCCCATCAAGTACCTGCAGGAGAAGCTGCCGAACAAGGCCAAGCTCGGGCTCTATTTCAACCCCTTCGGCAAGGTGGCGGAGCTCATTGACGACTGCATCGCCTGTGGCTGTGACAAGCTCATCGAGCGCCACGGCGGCCTGGCCTGGGACGAGGCGGGCTTCGAGGCGCTCAAGGAGTTCGTGCGCGCCGAGCTGAACGATGCCGTGGTCGAGGTGGCGAGCCAGGTGGAGGCGGTGCTGACCCTGTCCCATGAGATCAAGAAGCGGCTCAAGGGCAAGATGCAGCTCGACACCGCCTTTGCCATGTCGGACATCCAGC
Source organism: Aeromonas sp. MR16 (assembly GCF_022549315.1). NCBI lineage: Bacteria > Pseudomonadati > Pseudomonadota > Gammaproteobacteria > Aeromonadales > Aeromonadaceae > Aeromonas > Aeromonas sp. MR16. The sequence goes on from NZ_JAKZFK010000043.1 coordinate 6,637, forward strand.
AGCAGCTTGGCAACCTCATCCACAAGGGCTTTGTCACCGAGACCGGCTGGCAGCGGCTGCCGGACTTGCTGCGCTACCTGCGCGCCATCGAGCGGCGCCTCGAGAAGCTGGCCATCGACCCTAACCGCGACCGGGTCTACATGCTCAAGGTGCAGAGCGTCGAAGCGGACTACAAGGCGCTGCTCGCCAAGACGCCTAAATCCCAGCCGATCCCGACCGAGGTGGCCAATATCCGCTGGATGATCGAGGAGCTGCGGGTGTCGTTCTTCGCCCAGCAGTTGGGCACCCCCTATCCGGTCTCCGATAAACGGGTGCTCAATGCGATAGCGCAGTGCTAAGCTGCTATGTATCTGTTTTCTGAACCATTGTCGAAGAGGGACGGGGAGCAGGGGAACGAGGAAACCAGGAGAAAGGGGGAGGGCGCAGGATGCTGGGGATCTGGTTAGGGGTGGCGCTGGTCAATATCAGCGGATATCAACCCATCGCGGAACAAACCTGGGTACAGCTGAATCCGGAATATTATCCGGTCCACCGCGCCGTGCCGTCCATCTTCGTGGCCTGGCGGGGCAACCAGTTCCCGCCGCTGGAGCAGAAGAAAAAGAACGGCCATTGGCTGGTGCTGTTCCCCGCCCGGCTGGTCCCCCCATTCGACTTATTCGAGGGGGAGGCCGAGCTCTCCAAGGCCTACTTGGCCCGGCTCAAGCGCATCGACGAGATGGCCTATGGCATGGCGCCCCATCAAGCGGTCAATCCGGCCGTCGGCATGTCTGCCCCCATGCCGTCACAGGAGGGGCTGAACCAGCCCTTCATCGCCGAGTTTTCCCTGCCCGGTATCGGTGGGGAAAGTCACCGACTGGCGCCGCCGGAGCCACTGTTGGCCAGCCTGGTGCGCCATGGGGCCTTGAATACCCCCCCTTCGGAGCCAGCCCAGGTGCAGCTTGCCGCCACAACGCGGCTTGAGGAGACAACCCTGACCCTGTCGGCGCCAGCGGCGGGATCGCGGGTCTGTCATCAGGTTGCGGCGGGCGAGACCCTCTGGCGCATTGCGAGCCAGCTGGTGTCGCAGGGGGGCACGGGAGGGGCCGATACCTACAGTTATCTGCTGGCCCTGGTGGAGGACAATCGCACCAGCATGGGCAAGGGGATCAGGGTACAGACCGGGCAGAGCCTCTATTGTCCGCGGGCCGAGACCCTGGCCCAGTTCGATGCCATGAGCCCGGTGCAGCGTCAGCAGCAATTTGCCCGATTGGAGCAGGGGCGCTGAGAGCAGTGGTCCCCGGCGACTCGGCAGTTGCAGTCTGTCTGATGGGGGGTCGACATGCGAAGGGCAGACAGCCCCTGGATGAGATCCGGCGTGGTCTCGACAGCAGAGGTTGTCTGATGGGAAACCGGGGGCCGAGGGTGACGGGTCTCTGGCTTGTATCCGCCTTGGGCCCATGCTAGTATGCGCGCTCGTTTTGCGAGGTGCTGACCGGTCGCAGTCAACACCATACATTCATCTTAAAAGAGATAAACACTATGTCTTTCGTATTCCAAGCTGAAGTCCGTTCTGACCTGGGGAAAGGTGCGAGCCGCCGCCTGCGTCACGCTGACCAAGTTCCTGCCATCGTTTACGGTGCTGGTAAAGAAGCCGTTTCCATCACTGTGGATCACAAGAAGCTGATCCTGGCCCAAGAGAAGCCGGAGTTCTACTCCTCCGAGCTGACCCTGGTCATCAACGGTGAAGAAGTAAAAGTAAACGTCAAGGCGATCCAACGTCACCCTGTACGTTACAAGCTGGTTCACCTGGACTTCGTACGCATCTAATTGCGTCAGTTCGGTTGAATGAAGAGCCACTCCCCGGAGTGGCTTTTTGCATTCTGGCGCTCGGGAATGGGTGACCGGCTGTCAGGCATCAGGTACGAGCCATAAAGAAGGGCGACCCCAGGGTCGCCCTTCTCGTCATCCCGAGCCTACCAGACCGGCTGGGTGAGGTAGGGATTGCTGACCCGCTCGCAGCCGAAGGTGGAGCTGGGGCCGTGGCCTGGCACGAAGACGATGTCATCGCCAAGCGGCAACAGGGTCTCGGTGATCGAGCGAATGAGGGTGCCGTGATCGCCACGGGGGAAGTCGGTGCGGCCGATGCCGCCGGCAAACAGCACGTCGCCGACCCAGGCGAGCCGCTCGGCCTGGCTGAGCAACACCACATGGCCAGGGGTGTGGCCGGGGCAGAAATAGACCTCCAGCTCACAGTTGCCGACGGTCACCTTGTCACCCTGTACCAGCCAGCTGTCCGGGCTGAAGGCGGGCGTGTGGGGGAAACCGAACATCTGGCTCTGCTGGGGCAGCATGTCGAGCCAGAAGGCGTCTTCCTGGTGGGGGCCCGTGATGCGCACACCGGTGCGGGTGCGCAGCTCGGCGGCGGCGCCTACGTGATCGAGGTGGCCGTGGGTCAGGATGATTTTCTCCAGCACCAGCTGGTGTCGCTCGATGGCCGCCAGCAGCTTGTCCGCCTCGCCACCGGGATCGATCAGCGCCGCCTGGCGGGTCTCGTCACACCAGATGAGGGAGCAGTTCTGGGCAAAGGGAGTGACCGGGATAATCTCAAATTTCAACATATCGGACTCTTCTGGTTAGTCTTGTTAGCATGTTGTTCTGCAAAAAAGGCGAGACAGGCCTGCTTGTCGCCCCTGAAATGCACTCGCTCACGCTTGTTGTCCAGCTGATAGAGATACATGGGGTCGTAGTAGCGGGTCAGCAGGAGGCGGATCCAGGCCAGATGCAGCTCGGTATTGCCGCTCTGGGCCTGCTCGGCGAGGGCCGCCTGCATCAGCGCATCCAGCTCCCGATGATCCTTGTCCCCGAGACGGCGCTTGAGGCGAGCGAGGGCATCGGTCAGGTAGGCGGCAAACAGCGGCCAGCCGTCCTCGGCGCCATACATCTCCAGATAGCGCTGCCAGAGATCCTGCACGTAATCGATGCGGATCTGCTCGGCGCGCTCGTCTTGCGGCACATCCACCACCACCAGCGGGGCCTGGCACATGGCCTCATAGAGGTTCAGCGGCAGGGCGCAGCGACCGATGAGGCGGCTCTCGTCTTCCACCACGAAGGCAGATTCCCCTAAGTGGCGGCGCTTGAGCAGCTCGATGGCGAGCTTGTTCTCGAAGTTGATGTTGCTGGGCTGCCCACCCGGCAGCTGACCAAAGGAGGATCCCCTGTGGTGGGCGTGCCCCTCCAGATCCACCGCCTGGGCGACCTTTGCCAGCATGTGGGTCTTGCCGGAGCCGGTCATGCCGGTCAGCACTGTCCAGTGACACTCGGCCGAAGCCTTGTCTTGGGTATCCATGAGGAAGCGACGCAGCTCCTTGTAGCCACCGGCCACCCGTGGGCGGGTGACGCCGGCTTCGGCCAGCCACTGCTGCACCGTCTGGGAGCGCAAGCCGCCGCGAAAGCAGTAGAGCAGGGCATCGGGCTGCTGGCGCAACTGCGCCAGCCAGCCTTCCATGCGTTCTGCCCGCACGGCTCCTCCCACCAGCTGGTGGCCGAGGGCGATGGCGGCGGCCTGACCCTGCTGCTTGAAGCAGGTACCGACCTGGGCGCGCTCCTCGTCCGTCATCAGCGGCAGGTTGATGGCGCTGGGGAAGGCGCCGTCCTTGAACTCGATGGGGGCGCGCAGGTCGATGAGCGGCACGTCTTCGAGGAAGATGCGGGCCAGATCCGTCGCCTGTGGCAACGCACTCATTGGATGACCTCGATGAAGCGCTCGCCATCCAGCGGCTTCATCAGCCCGACGGGGGAGAGGGAGAGCCCGGCCTCACGGGCAATGGCCAGCAGCTCGGCCTCGCTCTCTTTGCCGACCGCCACCAGCAGGCCACCGCTGGTTTGCGGATCGCAGAGGATGTTGCGGGTGCGATCGTCCATGGCATCGAGCTTGTGGCCATAGGAGTCGTGATTGCGCAGGGTGCCGCCGGGCACGCAGCCCTCGGCCAGGTAGTAATCCACCTCGTCCAGCAGGGGCAGCGCTTTGAAATCGAGACGGGCGCAGAGCCTGGAGCCTTCGCACATCTCCAGCAGATGACCCGCCAAGCCAAAGCCGGTGACGTCGGTCATGGCATGCACGCCTTGGAGCGCGGCGAAGCGCTGGCCAATCTTGTTGAGGGTACACATGGCGTCGGGGGCCAGTTGCTCGTGCTCGGGCTTGAGCTTGCCCTTCTTCTGGGCGGTGGTGAGGATGCCGATGCCGAGGGGCTTGGTCAGATAGAGCACGTCGCCCGCCTGGGCGGTGTCGTTCTGCTTGATGGCATCGAGCGGCACTATGCCGGTCACGGCGAGGCCGAAGATGGGCTCGGGGGCATCGATGCTGTGACCACCGGCCAGGGAAATGCCCGCCTCGTGGCACACCTGGCGACCACCGTCGATCACCTGCTGGGCAATCTCAGGCTCGAGCGTGTTGATGGGCCAGCCGAGGATGGCGATGGCGACGATGGGTTTGCCGCCCATGGCATAGATGTCGCTGATGGCGTTGGTGGCGGCGATGCGGCCGAAGGTGAAGGGATCATCGACGATGGGCATGAAAAAATCGGTGGTGGAGACGATGCCCTGGCCGTTGCCGATGTCCACCACGGCGGCGTCATCCTTGCTGCTGTTGCCAACGATGAGAGTCGGATCGTCAAAACCCGGGATCTGGCTCTTGAGAATGGTGTCGAGCACCTTGGGGGAGATTTTGCAGCCGCAGCCAGCGCCGTGGCTGTATTGGGTGAGACGAATGGAAGACATACTGACCCCTCTATGGTTCACGCTCGCGTGAAGCGGTTCGATATGGGTGCGGCCATCGCATTGCGGATAATAACAGTGCGGATAATCGCAGAAAACGGATGAGCCTGGTGGCATGGCGGGCAGACAAGGTGCGCCACGCAGTGGGAACGGGTCCCACACCGCGCCACCAAAGGCCACGGGACGGGGCATTATGCCACAAAGAGGATGAGGGATCCGACTCGCAATTGAGGCGAGATGGATGGGCAGAAGGCAAGATGCGACGAGCTGTACACCCCGGTGATGAGCGGGATCCCGTCCTCTTCAGGCTCTGCTACAACTAGCTCACCCCTGTGTTGCAAGGCAAGAGCATGAGTACCTCGCTTTTTTCGGCCATGAACTGGTTTGGCTGGGCCCTGTTGTCGGCCCTCTTCGCCGCCCTGACCGCCATCTTCGCCAAGCTCGGCGTGGCGCAGATCAACTCGGATCTGGCGACCCTGATCCGTACCGCCATCGTCTTCGTGCTGCTCTGCCTCTATGTGGCCGGCACCCGCCAGTGGAGTAATCCGCTGGCGCTCTCCGGCCACAGCTGGCTGTTCCTCGGCCTCTCCGGGCTCGCCACCGGGGCCTCCTGGCTCTGCTATTTCCGCGCCCTGCAACTGGGCAATGTCGCTCAGGTGGCACCCATCGACAAGTTCAGCCTGGTACTGGTGGTGATCTTCGCCGTCCTGTTTTTAGGAGAGCGGCCCTCCCTGCGGGAATGGCTCGGTATCGGTCTCATCGCCGGGGGCGTCATGGTGCTCGCCTTCAAGGAGCAGGGATAGTGGCAGGAATCGTCCTTTAAGGCGTATTCATCTGCTTTTGTCTTGTTTTGTGAATGAAGTGCACTGTTTATTTGGTAAGCACAACGGAATATAAGGAGTCGGTGATATGAAACTCTATGCCCATCCCTTCTCGTCCTACAGCCAGAAGGTGCTGATTGCCCTCTATGAGAACGCGCTGGCGTTCGAGTACCACAATCTGGAATCCCCCACGGTCAAGGCCGAACTGGTCAGCCTATGGCCGCTCCAGCGCTTCCCCGTGCTGGTGGACAACGGCCATACCCTGCTCGAGAGCAGCACCATCATCGAGTATCTCCAGCAGTGGCATCCGGGCCCCAGTACCCTGGTGCCGGCGGAAGAGGCGGGCATAGAGGTGCATATGCTGGATCGCCTGTTCGACAACTATGTGATGACCCCCATGCAGAAGGTGGTGCTGGACAGGCTGCGTCCGGCGGCCGAGCGCGACAGCTACGGTGTGGCCCAGGCCCGGGAGATCCTGAACAAGATCTATCCCTGGCTCGATGAGCACCTCAGGGGACGTCACTGGGCGGCGGGGGAGACGTTCACCCTGGCCGATTGCGCCGCCGCCCCCTCGCTTTTCTACGCCGACTGGGCTCACGAGATCCCGCCGGCCTGCGCACAGCTTCGGGCCTATCGTGCCCGCCTGCTCGGCCACCCCTCCGTCGTGCGGGTGGTGGACGAGGCGAGGCCCTATCGCCACTACTTCCCGCTGGGGGCGCCGGATCGTGACTGAGACGATGGTCCATCATGGGAGCGGTAAGGAGCCCACTCCCATGGTCACTTTCATCCCAGGTTGCGTACCTGGTCGGTTGATTACAGAAACGATATTTTAATGTAAACAGGTGGTTAAGATTCTCATTCGATTCCTGTACCCTGACTGGGATTGAATCGTCATCGCTGAATGACCCAGGGTGACCGGTATGAAAACGTCATAAATGTTAACTAATCGAGGATTCAAGAATGAGACTGACCCAGATTGCCAAGAGTGTTGCATTGGCGGGTATGCTCGCCACTGTTGCCGTTCCAGGATTTGCTCAAGTGAGCCCCAAAGAGGCGACAGCGGCCACCAAGCAGGCCAATGATGCCCTCTATAAACAGCTGCCCTTTGCCAACAAGACGGATTTCACCGATGCCCACAAGGGCTTCATCGCGCCATTGCCGGATGCGGTGATCAAGGGCGAGCAGGGCAATGTGATCTGGGATCCCAAGCAGTACACCTTCATCAAGGAGGGGGAAAAGGCCCCGGACACGGTCAACCCCAGCCTCTGGCGCCAAGCTCAGCTCATCAACATCAGCGGCCTGTTTGAAGTCACCGAGGGTATCTACCAGATCCGCAACCTCGATCTGTCCAACATGACCATCATCGAGGGCAAGGAGGGGGTCACAGTGGTGGATCCCCTCGTCTCGGCCGAGACGGCCAAAGTGGGGATGGAGCTTTACTTCAAGCAGCGCGGCAAGAAGCCTGTGGTCGCGGTGATCTACACCCATAGCCACGTCGATCACTACGGCGGTGTGCGCGGGGTGGTGGACGAAGCGGACGTCAAGGCCGGCAAGGTGAAGATTTACGCGCCCGCCGGCTTCATGGAATCCGCCGTGGCCGAGAACATCATGGCGGGCAACGTGATGAGCCGCCGGGCCAGCTACATGTATGGCAACCTGCTCAAGCCGGATGCCAAGGGGCAGGTTGGCGCCGGGTTGGGCACCACCACCTCCGCCGGTACCGTCACCCTGATCGCGCCCACCGACTATGTTACCAAGACTGGGGAGAAGCGGGTCATCGATGGCCTGACCTATGACTTCATGATGGCACCTGGCTCCGAGGCTCCCGCCGAGATGCTCTGGTTCATCGAGGAGAAGAAAGTCATCCAGACGGCCGAAGATGTCACCCACACCCTGCACAACACCTATTCCCTGCGCGGCGCCAAGATCCGCGAGCCCTTGCCCTGGTCCAAATACCTGAACCAGGCGCTGACCCTCTGGGGTGACAAGGCCGAGATCATCATGGCGCAGCACCACTGGCCGACCTGGGGCAATGAGAACGTCAAGCAGCTCATCAAGAGCCAGCGTGATCTCTATCGTTACATCAACGATCAGACGCTGCGCATGGCGAACGAGGGTTATACCCGCGATGAGATAGCCGCCAAGTTCACACTGCCACCCAGCCTGGCCAACACCTGGGCGAACCGAGGCTACTACGGCTCGCTCAGCCATAACGTCAAGGCCACCTATGTGCTCTATCTGGGCTGGTTCGATGGCAACCCGGCCACCCTGGATGAGCTGCCACCGGTGGAGGCCGCGAAGAAATATGTCGACTACATGGGTGGGGCCGACAACATCCTGAAAAAAGCGCAGGAGGACTTCGCCCAGGGTCACTACCGCTGGGTCGCGCAGGTGGTCAGCAAGGTGGTATTCGCCGATCCAGACAACAAGGCGGCCAGGGATCTGGAGGCAGATGCCCTCGAGCAGCTCGGTTATCAGGCCGAATCCGGTCCATGGCGAAACTTCTATCTGACCGGCGCGCAAGAGCTGCGCAACGGGGTGGTGAAGCTGCCGACGCCGAACACCGCCAGCCCGGATACGGTGCGCGCCATGACGCCCGAGATGTTCTTTGACTACCTGGCGTTGCACATCAACGGTGAGAAGGCGGCCAGTGCCAAGTCGGTGCTGAACATCGATCTCGGTGCCCAAGGCGGCAAGTACAAGCTGGAGCTGGAAAACGGCGTGCTCAACCACACCGCCGATGCCGAAGCCAAAGATGCCGATGCAACAGTGACCCTGAGTCGCGATACCCTCAACAAGATCATCTTGAAGGAGGAGACGCTCCAGCAGGCGCAAGACAAGGGCGAAGTGAAGATCAGCGGCAAGCCAGAGAAACTGCACGAGCTGTTGGGCTACATGGATAAATTCGAGTTCTGGTTCAACATCACCACACCCTGATCATCGGGTGCGCCAGGCCGGCAAGCATGTCAGGCCTGGCTCCTGGCCGAGGGGAAACGGCAAACAAAACAGGCCCGCAATTGCGGGCCTGTTTACGTTGGCGAGGAGGAGCGCTCGGCTTGGCGGGCACGCACCGCCAGGCTCGACAGCTTGCCGATCCAGACAGCAGCGAGTACGCAGGGTGAGGGTTGCATCAGCAGGGTGGAAAGTAATGCTTTATGCGTGAAAATGATTTTTTATGAAAATAGTGTCGATATTTCCCCGTAGAATTTTCAATATCAGTGATTGAATACGCAGTTTTTTGCATAGACAAGAGCGTGGTTCTCTCTCCTGTCCTTGGGGTTGAGTTTCCCAAGCCCAGCGGTTGGCAGTGAAGGGCCGGCGATTCGATGGGTATCTGTGGCAAGTGTCTGCCATCTCCTTGGTCAGCGTGACCTTCGTTATCTCTTGCCGTGGAGGGGCGCAAACAAAAGGCCCGCTAGCGATAGCGGGCCTTTTCCATGACGCTGTGGTGGGCTCCCTGTACTGGCAGAGGGAGGTCCCGCGGTCGCTGCGGCTTAGCGGGCGCGGACCACCAGGCCCTTGAGGTAGAAGCCTTCCGGATAGGCGGTACCGATAGGGTGATCGGATGCCTGGGACAGGAGCTCCAGGATCTGTGCATCGCGACCGGCATCCAGCGCCGCATCCGCCACGATTTTTTGGAACAGGCTCTGCTCCATCAGGCCGGAGCAGGAGTAGGTCAAGAGCACGCCGCCCGGCGCCAGCAGCTGGAACGCCAGCATGTTGATGTCCTTGTAGCCGCGGCAGGCGCCCAGCAGCTGGGCCTTACTCTCGGCAAACTTCGGCGGATCCAGCACGATGACGTCGAACTTCTCACCCTTCTCGCGGTATTCCCGCAGCAGCTTGAACACATCGTGACGGATGAACTGGGTGTTGGAGAGATCCAGCCCGTTCAGCTCGGCGTTCTGGCGAGCGGTATCTAGCGCAGTCTGGGAGAGATCCACGTTGACCACTTCCTTGGCGCCGCCCTTGAGGGCATAGATGCCGAAGCCGCCGGTGTAGCTGAAGCAGTTGAGCACCCGCTTGCCTTCGGTGTACTTGGCCACCGCCTGACGGTTGTCGCGCTGATCCAGATAGAAACCGGTCTTGTGACCGTTGCGGATGTCCACCAGGATCTTGACGCCGTTCTCTTCGATGACCACGGGCTCGCTCGGGGTTTCCCCATGGATGACGCCGGTGCGCTCTTTCAGGCCTTCCTTCTTGCGTACCGCCACGTCGGAGCGCTCATAGATGCTGCACTCGGGGTAGAGGGTACGCAGGGCCTGGGTGATCAGTTCGCGCTGGAATTCGGCCCCGGCGGAGAGGATCTGGCACACCAGGAAGTCGGCATAACGGTCGATGGTCAGGCCCGGCAGGCCGTCCGACTCGGCGGCGCACAGACGATAGCCGGTGAGGCCCTGGCGCTTGATCAGCGGATCCCGGGACTCCTGGGCATATTTGAGGCGACGGAGGAAGAAGTCCAGATCGACGGTCTCGTCTTTGTCGAAGGTCCAGACCCGGGCGCGGATCTGGGAGCTGCCGGACCAGGCGCCGCGGGCGAGCCACTTGCCATCGTTGGCGTAGATCTCGACGGTATCGCCGTCGATGGGGTTGCCTTCAACCCGCTCAATCCCCTTGGAGAAGATCCAGGGGTGACGGCGCAGCAGGGATTTTTCGCGGCCTTTGACGAGGTAGATGTAAGCGCTCATGGGTGTTTACCGATGCCAGAAAGAAGAGGGGGCGTATTTTAGTAGCAAGCTCCGCGTTAAGCCAGCTTTCATGCTGCTCGTGAGGCCGGTGAGGCATGTGCCTGCGTGGAAAACCGGACCAAAAACGAGGGCTCCCCGCTGGGGAGTCCTCTTGTTGCCACGAGGCGAACGCTTGACTAGATCCGCAAGCCGGTCATGGCCTGGCTGAGCTCGGTGGCGGTGGCCTTGAGGCCGGAGGTGCCGGCCACCGAGGCGCTGGCCGACTCTTCCACCCGGCTCGCCTCGTGGCGCACCTGATCCAGGTTGCGGGTGATCTCCTCGGCCACCGAGCTCTGCTCCTCGCTGGAGGTGGCGATCTGGGTGCTCATCTCCAGCACCGCATCGCTGTGGCTGCTCAGCTTGTCGATGTCCTGCCCCACCTCGGTGATGAGCTGCTGGCTGCTGGCGGCGCGGCCGACCGTCTTCTCCATGATGTCGTTGAGCGCGCCTGTGCCAGCCTGCAGCTCCTCGATCATCTGCTGGATCTCCACCGTGGCCTGCTGGGTGCGGCTGGCGAGGGTGCGCACCTCGTCGGCTACCACCGCAAAACCGCGGCCCTGCTCGCCGGCCCGGGCGGCCTCGATGGCGGCATTGAGCGCCAGCAGGTTGGTCTGCTGGGAGATGGCGTTGATGACGCTGACCACCTCATTGATGCGATTGGCGTTGTGGGTCAGTCGCTCGACTGCGCCGGAGGCGTTGCCTATCTCGTCGGCCAGGGTACGGATCGCCGTGATGGTGCGGGCCACCCGCTCGGCGCCGTTGGCGGCCTCCTCGCTGGACTGGCGGGTCTGCAGCAGGGTGTCGTTGGCGTTGCGAGCCACTTCCCGGATGGCGGCGGACATCTGCTCCATGGCGGCGGCCAGGGAGTCCATGTGCTGGCGCTGGGCACGGGCCAGGGTCTCCCCGTCGCTGGCATGCTCGCGGAACTCGTCGGCGGCCATGGCCAGCGCCTCGGCGGACTCATCCACGAGACGCACTATCTTGTGCTGGCGATCGGTGAACTTGTCGATGCTGCCCGCCAGGATGGAAAACTCGTCCCGCACCGGGAAGAAGTTGAGACGGAAGGTGAGATCGCCGCCTGCTACTGTCTGCAGTGCCTTGTTGGTGGAGTAGAGCGCGCCTGAGACGAAGGTCATCAGGTAGTGGGTGATGAGGGCCAGCAGGGCGGCCAGCACGGCGATGATGGTGAGGGCGGTGCCCTGACCATCCCACATGGAGTAACGGCTGGCATCCAGGGTGCCGGTGACAAACCCGGCCTGGCCTGCGCTCGCGCTGACACTGTAATGATCCCCCTGCTGACTCAGGCCGGCGCTGCCCGTCTGAGCGAGAGTGAGCTCGGCTGGCAGGCTGAGGCCGGGCTGCTGACTCACCAGTTGGGCGGCGGTCTCGACCCTTTGCTTGAGCTGATCCAGCCTAACCTGCATCTGCTGATCATGGCCATCGGCCAGCAGGTACCAGGTGAGGAAGGCGATGAACAGGAGCGGGCACCAGAAGGTGATGAGAAATTTTTCGCTGATCGTGAGGTGAATGAGATAGCGGTCAACCCAACGGAATTTAACTTCTTTCATAATGATATTGCGTCCTGCAAGGGGAGATGTGTCGCAGTCATTATCGCCTTGGAGGGAAATTTCTTAAGGAAAAGGTGCTGAAAATGGGAGAGCAATCGTTTGTCGTTCGGGTCTGGGGTCAGGTGCAGGGGGTCGGGTTTCGTTACTTTACCCGGGAACGCGCGCTGCAGCTGGGGCTTCGGGGGCATGCCTACAACCTGGAGGATGGCTCGGTCGAGGTGCTGATCGCCGGCCCGGAGCAGCAGGTACAAATGATGCTGGGCTGGCTGGAGCACGGACCCCGCACGGCGACGGTAACCCGAATGGAGTGCGCCAAGGCCGCGCCGCCCACGGGGAGCGGTTTTCATACCAACTAACAGGAGACAGGGGCATGGAGATGATGGTGCAGACCACATGGCAGGCGCAGGCGCGCCGGCTCATCGATCAATATGGCGCCGCCACCCTGGCCTTGCGCCAACAGGCAGAGCCGGCCGAGGTGCATGCCTACCGGATCGCGGCTCGTCGGCTGTTGGCCTTGCTCGCCCTGTGGCGACCATTGATCCATCAGCCCGGGTTGGAGCGGCGCTTGCTGCGAGCAACGGCCACGCTCTCCACCCTGCGCGATGCCCAGGTGTATGAGGCGCGTTTTGGTGGCAAGCCCCATGGGATGTCGGCGCCCCGGGTTCCCATGCTGACGGTGCGACTGGCGCGCTGGCTGGATCGCCTGGCGCAGGTACCCGCCGACTTCAATCCCCTGCCGCTGTTTCAGATGCAGTTGGCGCTCTCTCTCGCCGATGGGCTGGCCGAGCCGGGACTGGACGCCTGTGCCGGCAAGCAACGTCAGTTGCGCCATTGGCACAAGTTGCGGTTGATCCTCAAGCGGACTCGCTACGGGGTGGAGCTGCTGGTGGGGCAAGGGCATGGGGATCCGGCCTGGCTGGTCATGCTGACCGCCTGGCAGGACAGGCTCGGCCAGTTGCAAGATGCCAGGCAGTGGCTCAAGCGATTGAGCCGCAAGGGGGGAGGCGGCAAGAGGCAACGTGAGCTGGTGCGTCTGAAGGCGGCGATGGGCTGCCAGTTGCAACAGCTGGACTGTCAGCAGGCGGAGCTGGTGGGACTCAGGATGGCAATGCTGCCTGTGGTGTGAGAGCTATCCCCCAGGCTCGTCAACAGGGTGAAATGAAAAGAGAGGCCCTCGGGCCTCTCTTGCTGATCACAGCATCAAGGGCTGCGCTTATTTGACGCGCATGCCGGGCTGGGCGCCTTCTTGCGGCTCCAGGATCCAGAGATCCTTGCCGCCCGGGCCTGCGGCCAGCACCATGCCCTCGGACATGCCAAAGCGCATCTTGCGCGGCGCCAGGTTCGCTACCATCACGGTCAGCTTGCCTTCCAGATCTTCGGGGTTGTAGGCGGACTTGATGCCGGCAAACACCTGACGGGTCTCACCGCCCAGATCCAGCTGCAGTTTCAGCAGCTTCTCCGCTTCCGGCACGGCTTCGGCCTTCTTGATGAGGGCCACCCGCAGATCAATCTTGGCAAAATCCTCGTAGCTGATGGTTTCGCTTATCGGGTCGTCTGCCAGCGGGCCAACGGGCTTCTTGCTCTGCTCCTTGGCCAGATCGTCCTTGGAGGCTTCCACCATGGCTTCAATTTTGGCGGGCTCGATGCGGGCGAACAGCGCCTTGAACGGGGCCAGCTGATGGTTGCACAGCGGCAGGGCTACGCCATCCCAGGTGAGGGTCTCGCCGAGGAAAGCTTCGGCACGCTCGGCCAGCAGCGGCATGACGGGCTTGAGGTAAGCCATCAATACCCGGAACAGGTTGATACCGACGGAGCAAACCGCTTGCAGCTGCGCATCCGCGCCTTCCTGCTTGGCCAGTACCCAGGGTGCCTTGTCGTCGACGTATCGGTTGGCCTTGTCGGCCAGGGCCATGATTTCGCGAATGGCACGGCTGAACTCGCGGGTCTCATAGGCCTCGCTGATGGAGGCGCTGGCGCTGGCAAACTCGGCGTAGAGCTCGGGTTCGGCGCAGCTCTCGGCCAGCTTGCCGTCGAAGCGCTTGGTGATGAAGCCGGCGTTGCGGGAGGCCAGGTTGACCAGCTTGTTGACCACGTCGGCATTGACGCGGGAGACGAAGTCTTCCAGGTTCAGGTCCAGATCGTCGATGCGGCTGTTGAGCTTGGCGGCGTAGTAGTAACGCAGGCACTCCGGATCCAGGTGTTTGAGGTAGGTGCTTGCCTTGATGAAGGTGCCCTTGGACTTGGACATCTTGGCGCCATTGACGGTCACATAGCCGTGCACGTTGACCTTGGTCGGCTGGCGGAAACCGGCGCCTTCCAGCATGGCCGGCCAGAACAGGCAGTGGAAGTAGGCGATGTCCTTGCCGATGAAGTGATAGAGCTCGGCGGTGGAGTCTTTCTTCCAGTAGCTGTCGAAATCGATGTCGCCACGCTTGTTGCACAGGTTCTTGAACGACGCCATGTAACCGATGGGGGCATCCAGCCAGACGTAGAAGTACTTGCCGGGGGCACCGGGTATCTCGAAGCCGAAGTAGGGGGCATCACGGGTGATGTCCCACTGCTGCAGGCCGCTCTCGAACCACTCTTGCATCTTGTTGGCCATCTCTTCCTGGATGGCGCCTGAGCCGCGCACCCAGCCGGCCAGCCAGCTTTCAAACTGGGGCAGGTCGAAGAAGAAGTGCTCGGAATCCTTCATCACCGGGGTCGCGCCCGAGACGGCGGATTTCGGATCGATCAGCTCGGTCGGGCTGTAGGTGGCGCCACAACTGTCGCAGTTGTCACCGTATTGCTCCGGGGACTTGCACTTGGGGCAGGTACCCTTGACGAAGCGATCCGGCAGGAACATGGACTTTTCCGGATCGAACAGCTGGGTGATGGTGCGACCCTTGATGAAGTTACCCGATTTCAGACGACCATAGATCAGTTCCGCCAGCTCGCGGTTTTCATCGCTGTGGGTGGAGTGATAGTTGTCGAAGCTGATGTTGAAGCCGGCAAAATCCGCCTGATGCTCCTGAGACACGGCCGCGATCATCTCTTCCGGGGTGATCCCGAGCTGCTGCGCCTTGAGCATGATGGGGGTGCCGTGCGCATCGTCGGCACAGACGAAATGCACCTGATGGCCACGCATTCGCTGATAACGAACCCAGATATCGGCCTGGATGTGTTCCAGCATGTGGCCAAGATGGATGGAGCCATTGGCATAGGGGAGGGCGCAGGTTACCAGCATTGTACGAGGATCAGTTGCCATAATACGTTCTTTATGTGCCTGTTGGGATGATACAGTGCCGAGCATGTTACCCGAATTGGGGGCGGCCTGCCTAGGGTTGTGGCCCTGCCTGGCTTGGCGGAGGTTCTCTCGAATGAGCAGGCAAGCCACTGATTTGTGTGCGGTAACCGTTCACCTCAGCATAACGACAACATAATGGGGAGTTAATGGTGATTGATTCAGTAAAACAGATCCTTGCCGAATTTAAGCCAGCAGGGTGGGGCAAGGATCTGGTCGCGGCCGGTTTTGTGCGTGCCATCGAATCCCATGGGCAGAGCCTGACCATCAAGTTGGTGTTGCCCTTTGCCGGCCAGTCCTTGTTCGAGCAACTCAAGCAGGTGTTCGATGCCCGCCTGCGAACGGCCACCGGAGCCGTTGCCATCGACTGGCAAGGCGAGATCGAAGTGGCCAGTATGCCCCGCGCCCAGCAACTGGCGGCGGTACAGGGCATTCGCAACATCCTGGTGGTGGCCTCCGGCAAGGGGGGGGTGGGCAAGTCCACCACAGCGGTCAACCTGGCGCTGGCGCTGCAAAAAGAGGGGGCGCGGGTCGCCATCCTGGATGCGGACATCTATGGGCCCTCCATTCCTACCATGATGGGCACCCTCAAGGAGCGCCCACACAGCCTCGACGGCAAGCTGATGGAGCCGGTCATGGCCTGCGGTCTGAAGAGCAACAGCATCGGTTATCTGGTCGACGAGCAGGATGCCACCATCTGGCGCGGCCCCATGGCGAGCAAGGCGCTGGGGCAGATCCTGCACGAGACCCGCTGGGGCGAGGTGGATTATCTGGTGGTGGACATGCCGCCGGGCACCGGCGACATCCAGCTCACCCTGGCCCAGCAGGTACCGACCACGGCGGCACTGATTGTCACTACCCCCCAAGACGTGGCCCTGGCGGATGCCCGCAAGGGAATCGCCATGTTCAACAAGGTGAATGTGCCCGTGCTCGGCATCATCGAGAACATGAGTTATCACGTCTGCAACGCCTGTGGTCATCATGAACCGCTGTTCGGTACCGGCGGTGGCCAGAAGATGGCTGCTCAGTACAAGATGTCCCTGCTGGGGCAGTTGCCGCTGCACATCGACATCCGTCAGCACATGGACAATGGGACTCCCACTGTGTCCGGTGCACCGGCAGGAGAGTTGGCTGAGATCTATCTGAAGCTGGCCCGTCGGGTGGGGGCCGAGCTCTATTTCAGCGGTAAACCGATTGCGACTCCGCTCTACACCGTGGCGCTGGACGAATAATCGTCTGTCGGCCGTCAGGGATGGATTTAGGGTGGGCATGGCTCACCCTTTTTTATATAATGGATCGGTTTAAACAATCCCCAGTGCTCTTCTCTTTAGGTATTTTCAATGTCTGATACTCAACATTCGTGTGTGATCATCGGTATTGCTGGTGCATCCGCATCCGGCAAGAGTCTTATCGCTCAAACCATTTATGAAGAGCTGGTGGCCGAACTGGGCGCAGGTCAGATTGGTGTGATCACCGAGGATTGCTACTACCGTGATCAGACCCACATGACCATGGAAGAGCGGGTCAAGACCAACTATGACCATCCCAATGCCCTGGATCACGATCTGCTGGTGCAGCATCTGACACAGCTGGTGAAAGGCGACGCGGTCAATATTCCCCAGTACTCCTATACCGAACACACCCGCATGAGCGAGGTCACCGCCTTCGCCCCGCGCCGGGTCATCATCCTGGAAGGGATCCTGCTGCTGACCGATAGCCGTCTGCGGGAGCTGATGGATGCCTCCATCTTCATGGATACCCCGCTTGACATCTGCCTGTTGCGCCGGCTGGTGCGTGACGTGCAGGAGCGTGGTCGCACCATGGATTCCGTGCTCAAGCAGTATCAGAAGACGGTACGTCCCATGTTCATGCAGTTCATCGATCCGTCCAAGCAGTACGCGGACGTGATCGTGCCCCGAGGGGG
Organism: Aeromonas sp. MR16; assembly: GCF_022549315.1. Classification (NCBI taxonomy): domain Bacteria; kingdom Pseudomonadati; phylum Pseudomonadota; class Gammaproteobacteria; order Aeromonadales; family Aeromonadaceae; genus Aeromonas; species Aeromonas sp. MR16. Next base: position 23,709 of record NZ_JAKZFK010000043.1, read on the forward strand.
CAAGAATCGCATCGCCATCGACATGCTCAAGGCACGTATCCGCCACATGTTGATCGGATAAGATGCTACAAGCCGGGCGATGCCCGGCTTTTTTAAATGAATCATTTAGCAGGAGAGTCGCCCAATGCGTCTTTGTGATACCGATATCGAACGCCATCTGGATGAAGGCAAGATAGTGATTGAGCCGAGACCCGGCATCGAGCGGATCAGTGGCGTCAGCGTCGATGTGCTGCTTGGCAACGAGTTTCGGGTGTTTCGCGATCACACCGCCCCCTACATCGATCTCAGCGGCCCGAGCAGCGAGATGGCCGACGCCATCGATCGGGTGATGAGCGACGAGATCCACATACCGGACGGGGAAGCCTTCTATCTGCACCCGGGTCAGCTGGCGCTGGCGGTGACCTATGAATCCGTGACTCTGCCGGCGGATATCGTCGGCTGGCTGGACGGTCGATCCTCCCTGGCACGCCTCGGGTTGATGGTGCACGTCACCGCGCACCGCATAGATCCGGGCTGGTCCGGTCGCATCGTGCTGGAGTTCTACAATGGCGGCAAGCTGCCGCTGGCGCTGCGACCCAAGATGAAGATAGGGGCGCTCAACTTCGAGATGCTCTCAGGCGTCGCTGCCCGCCCGTACAACAAGCGGGAAAATGCCAAGTACAAGAGCCAGCAAGGGGCCGTGGCCAGCCGGATGAGCCAGGACTGAGTGCGCTTGTTTTGCTGTTCGTGTTGATGAAGGGTGCCAAGGCACCCTTATTATTTTTCCTGGCCGCAGAGGGACGCGGCACTACCGGTTGTGGCGAACTATTTTTCGACGATTGTGGTCTGGCGGGTGAGATAACTGCAGGGAAAAACAGTCGCTTATTGATTGAATAGGTCTGATTGAAGCCTTTCCATGATTGTTGAATGGGCTTTAATTAATCTTCGACAAGGCGCATTCCTACAGGCCCTAAGACATTTTCTGACGGAATGCCCTTTTTTTTTCTTACTGAAATATTTCAACAACGGGTATGGCGCACCGAGCCTTCTGGCATAATCCGCCGCAACTCATAAACAGGTTCGTTTTTATGTTTGAAATGTTTAGTGGTTTGGGTTTGTGGTGGTCAATCGGTTTGGTATTGGCCGTTTTTTTTGTGCTTGCCTATGAATTCATCAATGGCTTTCACGATACCGCCAATGCGGTAGCAACGGTTATCTATACCAAGGCAATGCCCGCACACACTGCGGTAGTGGCTTCCGGCTTGTTTAACTTCGCCGGGGTCATGATGGGTGGATTGGGGGTGGCATACGCCATCGTTCATCTGTTGCCCATCGATCTGTTATTGGGCATGGACTCTACTCAGGGTCTGATCATGGTGTTCTCCCTGCTGTTCTCCGCCATTGTCTGGAACCTGGGGACTTGGTTCTTCGGCATTCCGGCGTCCAGTTCTCACACCCTGATCGGCTCCATCCTGGGGGTAGGCGGTGCCTATGCCTGGATGAGCAATCAGCCTCTGACAGAGGGCATCAACGTCGGTAAAGCCATCGACATCATGCTCTCCCTCATTATTTCTCCTACCGTGGGCTTCATCATCGCCGCTTTGCTGCTGTTCGCCATGAAACGCGTCTGGCTGGGGAGCAAGATCCACAAGACCCCGGAAGAGCGTCTGCTGGTGGACGGCAAGAAGCACCCGCCGTTCTGGGCCCGTGTCACGCTTATCTGCTCCGCGATGGGGGTCAGCTTCGTGCACGGCTCCAACGACGGCCAGAAGGGCATAGGTCTGGTGATGCTGGTGTTGATCTGTGTGGCACCAGCCTACTTTGCACTGGACATGAATAGCCGCTCCTACGATCTGGACAGAACCCAGGATGCCAGTCAGCGCATCATGGAAATCTATCAGCGTAACCAGGAAGTGGTCTCTCAGGTGGTCAACTTCAGCGTCCCGGCACATGCCCAGGAAGAGCTGATGACTCACTGTGAGGCCGGTGATGCGTTGGAAGCCATGGCCACGCTGAACAGCCGTCTGGGCAAGGTGCGTACCTATGAGCAGATGGATCTGACCGATCGCCGTGAAGTGCGTCGCCTGTTGCTCTGTATCGACGATACCGCCCGCAAGGTCTCCAAGCTGCCGTTGCCGGCCAAGGAGCTGACTGATCTGGCCAAATGGCGTAAAGACCTGACCGCAACGGCCGAATACGCGCCGACCTGGGTCATCGTCTCCATCGCCCTGGCGCTGGGTTGCGGTACCATGGTGGGCTGGCGCCGTATCGTCTACACGGTCGGTGAGAAGATTGGCTCTTCCGGCATGACTTACAGCCAGGGGATTGCCGCCCAGATCACGGCCGCGGCCTCCATCGGTGTGGCGAGTTTGACCGGGATGCCGGTCTCGACTACCCACATTCTCTCCTCTGCGGTAGCAGGGACCATGGTAGCGAACAAGTCGGGCCTGCAGAGCCAGACCATCAAGACCATCTTGATGGCCTGGGTGTTGACCCTGCCGCTGACCATGGTGCTCTCCGGTGGCCTGTTCCTGCTCAGCAACCATCTGTTTGGTGGTTGATAGGACAGACAACACAATGGAATGACGAAGGGCCTGCGGGCCCTTTTTTCGTTTCTGTAGATCAACCATTGGGATTTGGCGATAGATAGTCTGTTAGCTATGGGAACAGCTTGTATGCCATCAAACTAGAATTTTCATCCCTTTATACATACTCCCTCACCTTCTGTTCATTTTCCTATACACCGCCTGCCACCAGATTGAGGAGGTCGTCCGCACTCCTACAAGAACACACCGCAGGCAGGAGAGGGGGGTTATCCAGGTTCGATGTCACAACTCACCAGGAGGATGCTGTGGCTGAACCGGCTCAGCGCCGGCTTCTTTTAAGTTGTCGTAGTGCTGATGGTGAGAGGAAACATCTGGCGATACTCGTTCGTTTCAACGAGTCCTCACCAATTCTGGGGGGACGACTTGGCTTATCGTAAGGACATCAATGGCTGTGCAGTATGAATGTGAGGGCAGGGGATTAGGCTGGTTTTACTGGTGCGCGCATGAGTGGCAAAGAGAGGTGCATAGGAAGTAGCGTTCGAGTTCGACACCGCAATGACGGTGTGAAGCTGAAGACTGGCAAGGCGGTGGAACCGGAAGCCAATGTCTAGTCCTGAAATAGGTTTACACATTTTCGTCTAGCTTCACGTGACTCAGAACCCCTGATGTACCGCATCGGGGGTTCTGTATTTCAATGCCAAGTGAGGTCGCTCCAGGTTGTAAATATCCACCGCCTCACGCACCATCTCCCGCGCTTGCGCCAGGTCCTGCGGGCTTTGCAACAGCAACTC
>NZ_JAKZFK010000044.1:0-26831 GCF_022549315.1 Aeromonas sp. MR16
CAATACGGCAGTCGGGCATTTCGGCAACGACTGTGGCGCTATCGCATGACCCAGAGCATGAGTCGGCGTGGCAACTGCTGGGATAACGCCCCGATGGAGCGGTTGTTCAGAAGCCTGAAGTCAGAGTTGTAGTGGTCTAATCATCCCGGACACCAGTTTAGGAAGGTCGTCAGATGGTCGGCTGGCCAAGGGGCTCGGTTAAGCCAGCCTGATGGCGCTCTGCAAATGACTGGTTGAGGCCGCTACGATCAGCGTGTCAGTAGAAGAACTAACGAGATGGGACGTTCTGGTAGCCAGGCTAAACGGTAACAATGGCATGGCGGTGTGGGATCGGTGGTTATAGCGACGGAGCTGTTAATCCCTGATGTCAGGCATAAAGAAAAGGGGACGGCGTTTGCCGTCCCCTCAAGTCATCTAGTCCAGTCCCTGAACTGCCATGCTCCCTGCAATCCTTGACTCTTTATCCTGTCCTTTGGAATTTCCCCTTCCCAATCCGTTGGGGTGTCCTGTGGCCGTCCTAGCCTGGCAATCGCTCCTGATTGCTTCACCCTCTCCATCCTGGAGGTGTCCATTACCACATCCCGTGGTGTTCCTTGCGTCTTCCTGACAGATAACCATCCAAGTTATCTCGCTTCATCCTGAAGCCGTTCCTGTCGCCTCCGGCGAGGTTCCTTACATCCTGAAGAGCGATAATCCGTACCACTCTGCCTCGTCCTGAGGGGTCCACCACATCCTGTGGCTGTCCTGTCAATCCTTGGTGATAACCATCCGGGTTATCAACCTCATCCTGAGGTGTCCTGCCACATCCTGTGGCCTTTCCTGTTTATGCGCCGTTTCTGCATCCTGCCGAACCAACGCCGTCCTTGTGAGACCCATAGTAAGGCAACCGAGAACGGGAACAAGGCGTGATCCGCCATTGAAAGCAGCAAGGTAGTGAATAAATATTGAGCTTGCAGAGTAATTTCCATTTTGTATCAATAACTTATTTAGTTTCCTTGGAAAGCATAGCGACCATGGGATGGCTTCACGTACGGTTCAACGATGAGGGGTCTTACAGGGGGAATGGCGGATCTCTTACAACCAAAAACAGGGAGGAAAACGATGGTACAGAAGGTTCAATCAGGGGTGTAAGAGTTAAAATTTTATTGAGTAAATATGCCTGAAAAACAGGCAAAAAGCCGAGACTCATCTCGGCTTTTTGCGCTTTGTCGAAGGATCTGATCAGCTGACCCGGGTACCAGGAGTCGGATATGCCTTACGCAGGGACTCGGGAGCCAGGACTTCCAGGTTGCCGCTCATGTTGTTTAGCCAGGAGCGAAACTCGGGGGTATCCTGCACCTCGGTCTCCACGACCACGCTGCGCTTGTCGTAGCGGGTCATGCGCGGGTTGTGGCCCGGGATCTGGCCATCGATCAGGGTCGGGCAGTTGGCATCGATGCGGCCAACGAAGCGGATGGGGCCGCTGACATCCTGATAGCCTTGCTCGCGGATCAGCTTCTGGATATTGAACTCCTTCGGCTGGGTCGCACTGAAGTTGGTCAGTTCCACGTTCTTGATGTGATCGAACGGGATGCCGTAGACCTTGGGATCCAGCTCGGACAGGGTACAGAGCAGGACGGGGCCATCCGGCTGGTTCAGGATGCCGAGCGGGTTGATGCGGTCATAGCAGAGCCACACGGTGCGCTCCTTGATGACGCGCTGGATCTCGGCGCTGAACTTGCGACCACGCCACAGGGCGTCGCGGATCAGGGTGCTGCGACGGATCTCCGGATTGCCGGCGAAGGGACGTGGCGACTGGTGCACGCTCTCGAGCCAGCGTTCCGCCAGTTCGCTCTGGCTGTCGCGGATGACCTGGCCGGCTTTGTCGATCAGCGGGTTCAATTCGGTCAGCACACTGGCCGGCAGCAGTTGGCTCGCCTGGTCACTCCAGGTTTTCAGGGCCACTGCCAGGGAGAGCGGCATGATGTTGGCAAAGTCGTTGAGGCCGTGGCGCTCGAAACACCAGCCATGGGGTTTGCTGCGCTCATCCGAGGTGAGGTCGAACAGTCCCATACCGGACATCTCTTCCAGGTCCCGTTGCACGGTACGCAGACTGACGTGAATGCCTTCCTCTTCCAGTTTTACCTGAAGTTGGCTGGCGGTCAGCTTGTAAGGGCGGTGCGGGATGCAACGCGCCAAGGTCAGTTGTCGTAACAGCTTCTTACTCATGGTGCATGCCTTCACTGGTTTAGCGTTGAGGTTATCCTAGCCAGCACTTGCGACAGTCTATGTCGCAAGTTTTGCTGCGACAACTGTCGCCATTTTCATACAGGATTCGATAACTCACTGATAGAAATCATAAAATACGCCACACAAGGAGTTATTTGAAGCCTTTTTTATCTAAAAATAATCATGGGACCAGAGTGGCTGTTGTCATTATCAGGAAAAAATGAGTGAGCAGCGGCGCAATGGACGGGAGCAATGAACATGCGAAGCGGGGTGAGGAAGAGGGCAGGAAGGAAAGTGCGGTGAGGGGTTGGCCCTCACCGCAGAGTGGTGATCAGGCAAGCCAGGACCAGGCCGACTTGGTCATGGCGGCACCCACCATGTAGCCAAACACGGTCAGGGCGGCCACGCCTGCGATCAGCTTCTGGTTGCGGCCAGGACGTTTGAGCGCCATGACGCCGAGACCGATGTAGAGCACCAGGGCGATCAGCTTGGCCATCAGCCAGGGTTGCTGGCCCGGGCTCATCTGCAGCGTCACCGCCAGCACCAGCCCGAACAGCAGCAGGAAGGTATCGTTGACGTGGGGCAGAATCTTGAGCCATTTCTGTTGCAGGCGCGGACTGCCGCCGAGGGCAAGGCACCAGCGATAGAGGAACAGCAGCACGCTGATCAGGGCCAGGGTCATGTGCAGGTGTTTGAGCAGGGGATAATAGGCAATCATATTGCTTCCTTGTCGTTGTCGGGCAGACCGCTGTTCCAGTTGTGAGCGTGGGTACGCTCCTGTCCTTCCTGATCGTCTTGCAGCAGATCGGAGAGGATCTCTCTGTATTGCAGGCTCTTGTTGATATAGGTGTGCTCGTCGTCCAGGTAGTTGACCTGCTCGCGCAGCAGCCGGTTGTCGTACTGCTTGAACATCTGGCCGGCGCGCCAGGCCTGGTTGGCCCTAAAGCCCAGCTGGGTCAAGGCCTCCACCCCGAGATCCACCGCCGAGCCCAGGGTTTCCCGGTGCACGCTGTCGACGCCGAGGCGCAGGATCTCGTGCGCCGTGGGTCTGTCCTGAGCGCGCGCCAGTATCTTAAGGTGCGGGAAGTGTTTCTTCACCATTTCAATCACCTCGAGCGAGGTGGCCGGATCGTTGATGGAGAGCACCAGCAGCTTGGCCTTGTGAGCGCCGGCGGCGTGGAGCAGATCGAGCCGGCTGGCATCCCCATAAAACACCTGGTAACCATATTTTCTCAGCATCTCTATCTGGCTGGCGTCCTGCTCAAGGATGGTGGTGCCGATGCCGTGGCCGTGCAGCAGACGACCGACTATCTGCCCGAAGCGGCCGAAGCCGGCGATGATGACCGGATGCTCGACCAACTCGGGTTGCTCGTGCCTGGGTACGTCGTCCCGGTTGCGGTAGTCGAACCAGGGCTGGATCACCTTGTCGTTGAGGATCAGCAGCAGCGGGGTCAGCGCCATGGACAGCGCCACCACCAGGGTCAGCAAGGAGATGGTTGCCCCCGGCAGCACCTTGTTCTGGGCGGCAAACGAGAACAACACGAAGGCGAACTCTCCCCCCTGGGCCAGGGCCAGGGCGAAGGTCCAGCGCTGACTGGGAGAGACCCGCAGAATGAGGCCGAGCGCCATCAGCACTCCCCATTTCAGGAGCATCAGACCTATCACCAGGGTCGGGATAAGCAGCGGGTGATCGGCAAACAGGCCGAAGTCGATGCCGGCTCCCACCGACATGAAGAAGAGGCCGAGCAGCAGCCCCTTGAACGGCTCAATGTCCGCCTCCAGCTCGTGGCGATACTCGCTGTCCGCCAGCACCACGCCGGCGAGGAAGGAGCCGAGGGCGGGGGAGAGGCCCACCGACTCCATCAGCACGGCGATGGCGATCACCAGCAGCAGGGCGGCGGCGACGAAGATTTCCCGCATATGGGACTGGGCGATGGCACGAAACACCGGCCGCATCAGGTAATGGCCGCCCAGCACTATGCCGGCGATGGCGGCGACCACCAGCAGCCCGTGCTGCCAGCCCGCCAGATCGGAATTGCCGTTGCTGACCACAGGCGCTATGGCCAGCAGTGGCAGCACCGCCAGTATGGGGATCACGGCGATGTCCTGGAACAGCAGCACCGCGAAGGCGGATCGCCCGCTCTCGCTCTGCATCAGCTTGCGCTCCTGCAGGCTCTGCAGCACGATGGCGGTGGAGGAGAGCGCCAGGATGAGGCCGATGGCCAGCCCCTGTTGCCAGGGCAGGCCGATGAGATAGCCCACGCCGGTCAGGGCGGCGGTGGTGAGCAGCACCTGCAGGCCGCCGGTGCCGAGGATGGGCCCCTTCAGTTGCCACAGCAGGGCGGGCCTGAGTTCCAGGCCGACCAGGAACAGCATCAGCACCACCCCGAACTCGGCGAAGTGCATCACATCCTTCTGCTCGCCCACCAGGCCGAGCAGGAAGGGACCTATGATGATGCCGGCCAGCAGGTAGCCGAGTACCGAGCCCAGCCCCCAACGCTTGGCCAGCGGCACGGCGATCACCGCCGCCGACAGATAGATCAAGGCATCAAACAGCAATCCGTGTCCCATCAGCGGGCCCTCCATCCGAACAGGGTCGCCCGCGCCAGCGGGATGAGCCGAGGGGATCTCCAGGTGAGTGTCATGACAGCCCCTCCAGTAGATCGCGCAGATAAGCACTCTCATTGAGCTGGGCATGGCTCAGCTGATCGTCGCGCAGGGCGCAGATCAGCTGACGATAGTCCTGGCCGCAGCGGCGCAGGGCCGCCGGATCTTCCAGCTTGTGGAAGGAGTGGAGCACGAAGGGGGGCAACCAGCGCATGCCGCACAGCTGTGCGGTCTGCTGGAACGGCAGCAGGAAGTCGAGCAGCGGTCGCTGGTTGTAACCCGCGCTGCAATAAGACTCGGGCGCACCGCCGGTGGTGATGGCGCTGAGCCACTGCTTGCCTTTGAGTGAATGGGCCTCGGGACCATAGGCGTAACCGTATTCCAGCACCAGATCCATCCACTCCTTCATGATGGCCGGGCAGGAGTACCAGTAGAAGGGGTGCTGGAAGACGATGATGTCGTGTGCGGCCAGCAGCGTCTGTTCACGTTTCACGTCGATGAACATGTCCGGATACTGGTGGTAGAGATCGTGCAGGGTGATGCCCTCCAGGCCGTCGAGCGCCTGCAGCAGCTGCTTGTTGGCCCTGGAGCTCTGCAGCGCCGGGTGTGAGAAGATAACCAGAATGCGTTTCATGGGGTCATAACCTGAGTGGAGACTCGTGTCGACGAAAGAGATATCAGCCGCGACGTTATCAAGAAGTGCGGAGCCTCGCCAGTATGGGGGCTGACGATGCTGCGCTATCTGCACCGCCGGATGTGGCTCTTTTGGCGCCGTAAATGAGGGCCAGTGTGGCATGTCCCACCCGCTATCTCACTCTCTTTTGATCTCCCGCAGGTGGCAGGCTTGACCCTCCCCCGGGGCCAAGGGTTACCATAGGCCTCCTTTGATAACCGAGGTCCGTCATGGTTCTGACCCGCCGCCAACTCGCTCGCGCCCGCCGCTGGCTCCCCCTGTGGAGTCTGCTGATGGTGTTGATGTCGTTTGGCAGCCGGGCGGCGACGGATCTCTGTACCCTGACGCCCCATTGCAGCCAGAGCGAGCGTACCCTGGAGAAAGCCATGCCCTGTGGCAGCTTCACCTCGGCCCTCGCCATGACGGTGCTGAGCGGCGACAGCCTGACGGTGGCCGTACTCGAACCCGATGCCCCGGATTTCCTCTCTCCCTCCCTGTTTATGCCGGATGTGCCGCGCGAGCGGCTCGAACGTCCCCCTCGTCATCTCGGTTGAGTCGATTCTTACCCTATCGTTGGGCATTTCTTCTTATCCGAGGTGAGTTATGTACAAGTCCCTGTTACTGGCCGTGCTGGCCGGTACTCTCAGTTTTTCTGCCCTGGCAACGGAGCGGATGACCGTCTACAAGTCCCAGTATTGCGGCTGCTGCAAGACCTGGATCAAGCACATGGAAGATAACGGCTTTGAGGTCAAGGTCGTGGAAACCGAGGAGCTCGATCCCATCAAGCAGCAATATGGCATTACCCCGCAGCTGGCCTCCTGCCACACCGGGGTGGTGAATGGCTATGTGGTTGAGGGGCATGTGCCCGCCGCCGATGTGCAGAAGATGCTCAAGGAAAAACCGGCGATCCGTGGCCTGACCATTCCGGGCATGCCCCAGAGTGCGCCGGGCATGGACATTCCGGGTCAGCCCTACCAGGTGCTGAGCATCAGCGCGGAGGGCGCGACCAAAGTCTGGTCGAGCTACCCCGGCTGACGAACACTGGTCATGAGCCGGCACTATTCCTAATCATGTGAGGCACACCTGAGCGAACCCGTGCCGCTCATGGCCAGAGGAGAGGGCCACCATCGCGAGATGGTGGCCTTTTTCATGGATTTGGGCCGAATGTCCGGGGATCACTTGCAACCCGGGGCGACAAGGGGCAGATTGATCGCCATTTATTATCACAGGGGTGATGTTCGGGTTTGCCCGCCTTGCCGCCGCCGCGCGGAGTCCTGGGCCGCAGCCTGATCGTCGATGTATGGTGCGGACGCGAGCCCGCCGACCCTGTTACCGCGCAAAGGATGCGACATGTTCATCTTTTCCCGAGGGTTGTTGCTGCTGGCTTGCCTGGCTGCCGCGCCCTGTACCCATGCCAATGAAGAGTCCGCCATGCCTACCAGCGATACCATCACACAGCCGGCTATTCTCCCTCCCGTGGCCGCCAAACATCCCCATACCCTGAAGAAGCACGGGGACGTCCGGGTCGACAACTACTACTGGCTGCGGGACGACGAGCGCCAGAAGCCCGAGGTGCTGGATTATCTCAAGGCCGAGAATGCCTACACCGAGGCCATGCTCAAGCCGACCCAGCCCCTGCGCGAGCAGCTTTATCAGGAGATGGTGGCCCGCATCCCCCAGCAGGACGAGTCGGTGCCCTACGTGAAGAACGGCTACCGCTATCAGACCCGCTATGAGCCGGGCAAGGAGTACGGCATCTACTCCCGCACCAAGCTGGGGGAGAAGGAGGCCAGCCTGATGCTGGACAGTAACCAGCGCGCCGAGGGGCACGAATTCTATGCCCTCGGCGCCCTCGAGGTGAGCCGCAACAACCGCTGGCTGGCGGTGGCGGAAGACTTGCTCTCCCGCCGTCAGTACCAGATCCAGTTCCTGGATCTGGAGAGCGGCAACTGGGCCGGCGACACCCTGGAAAACACCTCCGGCAACCTGGTGTGGGCCAACGACAGCAAGACGGTGTTCTACGTGCGCAAGCACCCCAAGACCCTGCTGCCCTATCAGGTCTATCGTCACGTGCTCGGCACGGATCAGGCCCGGGATCAGCTGGTCTACGAGGAGAAGGACGACAGCTTCTACGTCAGCCTCTACGCCACCACCTCGGAAGACTTCATCGTCATCGCCCTCTCCAGCACCACCAGCGGCGAGGCGCGGCTCATCGATGCCAATGTGCCGACCCAGACGCCGCGGCTGTTCCTGCCCCGTCAGGTGGATCACGAATACAGCCTGGATCACTACCGTGGTCGCTTCTACGTGCGCTCCAACAAGGACGGCAAGAACTTCGGCCTGTATGAGACCAAGGAGAGCCCGGTGGATCGCTGGAAGGCGGTGATAGCCCCGAACCCGGACGTGCTGCTGGAGAGCTATGCCCTGTTCAAGGAGTGGCTGGTGCTGGAGGAGCGCAGCCAGGGGCTGACCCGACTGCGTCAGGTCAACTGGCAGAGTGGCGAGCAAAAGGAGATCGCCTTCGATGATCCCGCCTATGTCACCTGGCTCGCCTACAACCCAGAGCCCGACACCAGCCAACTGCGCTATGGCTACTCCTCCATGACCACGCCGTCCTCCACCTACGAGCTGGACATGGACAGCGACAAGCGCACCCTGCTCAAGCAGCAGGCGGTGGCGGGCTTCGTGCCTGCGAAGTATGCCAGCGAGCGGCTCTGGGTGACCGCCCGTGACGGCGTCAAGGTGCCGGTTTCCCTGGTCTATCGCAAGGACAAGTTCAAGAAAGACAGTCAGAACCCGCTGCTGGTCTATGGCTATGGCTCCTACGGTGCCAGCATGGATCCCGACTTCAGCACCGCGCGCCTGAGCCTGCTGGACCGCGGTTTCGTCTACGCCATCGCCCACGTGCGAGGGGGGGAGGAGCTGGGTCGCGGCTGGTATGAAGACGGCAAGCTGCTCAAGAAACAGAACAGCTTCCACGACTTCATCGACGTGACCGAGGCGCTGGTGGCGCAGGGCTACGGCGCCCAGGATCAGGTCTACGCCATGGGCGGCAGCGCCGGCGGCCTGCTGATGGGGGCCGTCATCAACCAGGCGCCCCAGCTCTATCGCGGGGTAGTGGCGCAGGTGCCATTCGTGGACGTGGTCACCACCATGCTGGACGAATCCATCCCGCTCACCACCGGCGAGTACGACGAGTGGGGCAACCCGAACCAGAAGCGCTACTACGACTACATGAAGGCCTACAGCCCCTACGATCAGATCAAGGCGCAGGCGTACCCGAATCTGCTGGTCACCACAGGCTTGCACGACTCCCAGGTGCAGTACTGGGAGCCCGCCAAGTGGGTCGCCAAGCTGCGGGAGCTGAAGACGGACCATAACCTGCTGCTGCTCAACACCGACATGGATGCCGGCCACGGCGGCAAGTCGGGCCGCTTCAAGGCCTATGAGGACATCGCACTGGAGTTCGCGTTTATCCTGGACCTGGCCAAGCCCAAGGCATAAACCGCTGGGGCTTTATCCCGGCAACAGAAAGGCCTGGCGCCCTCCGATCATGGGGCGCCGGGCCTTCTGCTATCCGGGCATGCCTGCCCCAGGAGCTTGTCTCTATGCCGGGCCTGACGGCGCCGCAGGCCCGGTGACATGATGCGCAGTTGTTAAAACGCACTGGCTCAATTGCCGCTGGCGACACCTCGTCCGGAGGCATCAGGTTCTGCTGCTACAGGGCGATCTTATTTTTATTTATTCCGTATATCTAACGATTTAAAGCATAATCAACTGCCGCGCAAACCCTTGTCAGACAAGGTCCGCAATAGAATCTCGCCTTCCCACCGCCTGGTCTCGCCTGATGACTCGCTCAATTAATCCTTGATCAGACAATTGATGATCCGCTTCAAATTTCTCGCTATTTAAATCCGTCATTTTGCCGTTTTGTTTGATTTATGTTGGCGGTATGTGCCTAATCAAGTGGTTGCAACTTTGATCTGACCCTCTTCTGGTCAAATCACCCAGAGTCGGCATGAGGCTGACTGTCTCACCACAGGATGATGGTGACTTTGGGCAGGGCCAGCGGTGCCCGACCCTTTCCTCACACGAGGTCGTATCGTCAGGTCCAGTCTTGATACGGGCCTGGCTCATATTCACCCGGGAATCGGGTGAGATAAAACAATGAAAAGGATGAAAAGCATGAAAGGATTAACCCTGGCGTGTGCCTTGTCGGCTGCCCTGGTTGGCGTCTCGTTTGGTGGTCAGGTCCAGGCGCAGGAGCGCTTCGTGACGATCGGCACCGGCGGCCAGACCGGTGTCTACTATGTGGCGGGCCAGTCTATCTGCCGTTTCCTCAACCGCGGCGCCGCCGATCACCAGATCAAATGCAACGCCCCGGCCAGCGGCGGCGGTGTGGCCAACGTCAACGGCATCCGCAGCGGTGAGTTCAACTTCGGCATCATGCAGTCCGACCACCAGTACAAGGCGATGAAGGGGCTGGCTCCCTTCCAGGCCGAGGGGGCTATGGACGACATGCGCGCCGTCTTCTCCCTGCAGAGCGAGGTGTTCACCATACTGGCCCGGCGCGATGCCAAGATCGCCAGCTTCGACGATCTCAAGGGCAAACGCGTCAACATCGGCAACCCGGGCTCGGGCCAGCGCGACACCATGGAAGAGATCATGGCGGTCAAAGGCTGGAAGAAGGGCGACTTCGGCCTGGTCTCCGAGCTGAAACCGGCGGAGCAGGCCTCGGCACTTGGCGACAACAACATCGATGCCATGAGCTATTTCGTCGGTCACCCGAACGGTGCCATCCAGGAAGCCTCCACCACCACGGACGCCGTGCTGGTGCCGGTGACCGGGGCCGACATCGACAAGCTGCTGGCCGAGAAGAGCTACTACAGCAAGGCCGAGATCCCCGGTGGCCTCTACAAGGGCAGCGACCAGCCGACCCCGTCCATCGGCGGCAAGGCGGTGCTCTCCACCAGCGCCAAGGCGGATCCTGAAGTGGTCTATCAGCTGGTCAAGTCGGTGTTCGACAACCTGGACCGCTTCAAGCGCCTGCACCCGGCCTTCGCCGATCTGAAAGAGGCCGACATGATCAAGGTGGGTCTCTCCGCCCCGCTGCATGAAGGCGCCGCTCGCTACTACAAAGAGCGCGGCTGGCTCTGATCCCCGGCCCACGGGCCCTTGTGATGCCATTCAACACCCGTCTGCCGCTTCCTCTGTCGCAGCGGGTGTTGTTCTTGTTGTACTCGTAGGCAGATGTAAATCCTATGCAAGATAAAGAACTCTCCACCGAGGAGCTGATCGCCCAGGACGTGGGCGCCCGGCTGCCGCTCGGCCTCATGGGCTGGCTCATTACCGGACTGGCGCTGGCCTGGTCCCTGTTCCAGCTCTGGATCGCCTCACCGCTGCCCTTCATGCTGGGGGTGGGCGTCCTCAACGACACCGAGACCCGTGCCATCCACCTCGGCTTCGCCCTGTTGCTGGCCTACCTGGTGTTTCCGGCATTCCGCCGCTCCCCCCGGGATAGAGTCCCGCTCGGGGATATCGCCCTCGGCCTCATCGCCGCCGGCGCCGCCATCTACCTGTTCGTGATGTACGAGGCCCTGGCCCAGCGCCCCGGTAACCTCACCACCGCCGATCTGGTGACCGCCTGCATCGGCATCCCGCTGCTGCTGGAGGCGACCCGCCGCGCCCTTGGGCCCGCCCTGGCGGTGATCGCCCTGGTGTTTCTCGGCTACAGTCTGGCCGGTCCCTGGATGCCGGGGCTGCTGGCCCACCGCGGGGTGAGCTTCACCGCCCTGGCCAACCACCAGTGGATCACCACAGAGGGGGTGTTCGGCATCGCCCTCGGGGTCTCCACCAGCTTCGTGTTCCTGTTCGTGCTGTTCGGTGCCCTGCTGGAGCGGGCCGGCGCCGGTCACTACTTCATCCAGCTCGCCTTCAGTCTGCTCGGCCACCTGCGCGGCGGGCCGGCCAAGGCAGCCGTGGTCGCCTCGGCGCTGACCGGGGTCATATCCGGTTCCTCCATCGCCAACGTGGTCACCACCGGTACCTTCACCATTCCCATGATGAAGCGGGTCGGCTTCTCCAAGGAGAAGGCGGGGGCGGTCGAGGTGGCCTCCTCGGTCAACGGCCAGATCATGCCGCCGGTGATGGGGGCCGCCGCCTTCCTGATGGTGGAGTACGTGGGCATTCCCTATGTGGAGATCATCAAGCACGCCTTCCTGCCGGCGACCATCTCCTACATAGCGCTGCTCTACATAGTGCATCTGGAGGCGCTCAAGCTCGGCATGGAGCCCATCGGTAATCACCAGCCGAAACCCTGGCTGCGTCGTCTGACCGGCTTCGCCTTCGGCGCCGCCCTGATCAGTGGCCTGTCGATGGCGGTCTATTACGGGCTGGGCTGGCTCAAGCCGGCGCTGGGGGACTACGCCCTGCCGGGGGTCGCCCTGCTGCTGGCGGCCGCCTATCTGGGGCTGCTCAAGATAGCGGCCAGCAATGAGCCACTGCCCGCCGAAGATCCGGACCAGCCGCTGACCGAGCTGCCCGACACCCGCGCCGTGCTGCTGTCCGGCCTGCACTTCCTGCTGCCGGTGGTGGTGCTGGTGTGGTGCCTGATGGTGGAGCGGTTGTCGCCGGGACTGTCGGCCTTCTGGGGCACCGTCATGCTGACCATCATATTGCTGACCCAGCGGCCGCTGCTGAACTGGCTGCGCACCGACGGCAAGCATGACTACGGCTCGGCCCGCGATGGCCTGGTGGATCTGAGGGAGGGCCTGGTGGCCGGTGCCCGCAACATGATCGGCATCGGCATCGCCACCGCCACCGCCGGCATCATAGTGGGCGCCGTCTCCCAGACCGGGGTCGGCCTGGTGCTGGCGGATCTGGTGGAGTTTCTCTCCATGGGCAACCTGCTGCTGATGCTGCTGCTGACCGCCCTGCTGAGCCTGATCCTCGGCATGGGGCTGCCCACCACCGCCAACTACATAGTGGTGTCCAGCCTGCTGGCGCCCGTGGTGGTGACGCTCGGCCAGCAGAACGGCCTGCTAGTGCCGCTCATCGCGGTGCACCTGTTCGTGTTCTACTTCGGCATCATGGCGGACGTGACCCCGCCGGTGGGGCTGGCGTCGTTCGCGGCGGCGGCCGTCTCCAAGGGGGATCCCATCAAGACCGGGATCACCGCCTTCTACTACAGCCTGCGCACCGCGGCCCTGCCCTTCCTGTTCATCTTCAACACCGATCTGCTGCTGATCGACGTGGACTTCGCCCACGGCGTGCTGATCTTCATCGTGGCCACGGTGGCCATGCTGATCTTCGCCGCCGCGACCCAGGGCTGGTTCCTGGCGCGCAGCCGCTGGTACGAGAGCCTGCTGTTGCTGCTGGTGGCCTTCACCCTGTTCCGCCCCGGTTTCTGGATGGACATGGTGCAGGATCCCTATCGCGACACTGCGCCGACCCAGTTCGCCCAGACCCTGGGGGAGGTGGAGGCGGATAGCACGCTGCGACTGCGGATCCAGGGGGAAGATGCGGTGGGCAAGCTGCGTCAATCCACGGTGCTGCTGGCGGTACCGGCCGGTGCCGATGGCGAAGAGCGATTGGCCAGCCTGGGGCTGGCCCTGTACGAGCAGGACGGCAAGACCCTGATCGACAACGTCACCTTCGGCAGTCCGGCGGCAGCGGCCGGCATGGAGTTTGACCAGGAGATCCTCTCCGTCAAGGCGCCCACCGAACGCTGGCACAAGGAGCTGATGTGGTTACCTGGCTTCCTGCTGTTTGCGCTGGTGGTCTGGCTGCAGCGGCGACGGATCCCGCGTGCGTGATGCGCGGCCAATAAAAACGGCGCCCTCGAGGCGCCGTTTTCAATATCGGGATCCTTACTCTGGCTGCTGCTCTTGCAGCAGACTCAGGTTCTGCTGTTCCAGCGGGCTCAGGCCGAGTTGTTCACAGGCCTGTTCGAAGCTGATTCCCACATATGACACATCACGATGTCGATACCGGGACTGAGCTATTCCGACAGCTCCTGCGCCTGTATCTGGCTCAGAGTCTGTTGCTCCAGCGGGCTCAGGCCGAGCTGTTCACAGGCCTGTTCGAAGCTGATCCCCAGATGACACATCATGATGTCCATACTGGGAGGGCTAGTTTGACTGAGCCTGCTGCTGCAACTGATCCAGAGCCTGTTGCTCCTGCGGGCTCAGGCCCAGCTGCTCGCAGGCTTGCTCGAAGCTAATCCCCAGATGACACATCATGATGTCGATAGCGGGCAGATAGTTGGTCATTGCGTCTTCCATGGTGATCTTCCTGAGCTGATTCTTATGCCCGAGCCGCGGGGGCGGGGCAATTAGACTTTAGGCGTAGAGTGCCATCTACTGCATTCCCCCTGCCACTGGTCGGGGGAATTTGTTAATCTGGCAGTCATTAAAGAGGTTGCCATCCGAGCGCGAGCAACCGATGAGGAGCAGGGCATGTTATTGAGTTTCTTGATCATCGCATCGGGCTGGTGGCATATCCGCACCGCCTACGGCTCAGACTCCCGTCAGTTCTATATCAGCAAGCCGCTGACCATGCTGTTTATCATAGCGCTGGCCTTTGGCTACCAGAGTGACGACCACAATGGCTCCCACGCCTGGATCCTGCTCGGCCTCTGCCTGTCGCTGGCGGGGGACGTGCTGCTGATGCTGCCAAAGGATCGCTTCATCCAGGGGCTGGCGGCATTCTTTGTCGCACATGTCTGCTATATCGTCGGCTTCGCCCAAGGGCCGCTGGTGCTCAAGCTGGTGGATGGCCTGATGCTGCTGCTGGTGGCGGGCCTGGTGTTCGGCCTGCTGTGGGGCAAGCTCGGGGAGATGAAGATCCCGGTGTTCTGCTACATGCTGGTGATCATCGGCATGGCCTGGGTGGCCGCCGGTGCCTGGCATGCCTCGCTCACGGCGGGCTGCTCCGCCGCTCTGGTGGGGGCATTGATGTTCCTGTTCTCCGACAGCATGCTGGCGCTGGACAGGTTCCGCCGCCCCTTCCCCCATGCCAAGGCCTGGATCATGAGCAGCTACTATGCCGCCCAGTTCCTGATTGCCGCCTCCCTGGCGGGTTGAGCCACGGCACGAGTGCCAAACCGACCATAAAAAAACGGGCCTGCTGGCCCGTTTTTCGTTGCTGCGTCATGCCTCCATCGGCTCGGCGTCGGCGGCCCTGGGGGGCGGCTGCTTGAGCAGCAGCATCATGGCGCTGGCGATGAGCAGGAAGACCCCCATCACGAAGAACACCTGGTTGTACGCCATGATGGTGGCCTCCCGGTTGATGGTGTTCGACAGCATGGCCTGGGCCTGCAACTGTGCCTGCTCCGGGCCGGCACCTTGCGCCATCATGCTCTGGGCCAGCTGCAGCAGGTAGCTCTGCCCCTCTATGCTGCTGGCGGCGAGCGTGCTGCTGATGTTGCTGAACTGGATGCGGGTGTCGTTGTCCAGCATGGTGGCAATCATGGCGATGCCGAAGGCGCCGCCGAGGTTGCGCAGCACGTTGAGCAGGGTGGAGGAGGAGGGGATCTCGTCCGGGGTCAGGCTGGCGGTCGCCACCAGGGAGAGCGGCACCATGATGAAGGGCTGGCCCAGCGCCCGCACGATCAGCGACTGGATCAGCTGGGGCCCGGCGTAGTCGGCGCTCATGTTCATGTTCATGAAGCAGCTTATCCCGAAGATCAGGAAGCCGAAGCTCACCAGATAGCGCGGATCTATCTTGGTCACCAGCCTGGGCACCAGCGGCAGCACCAGCAGTTGGGGCAGCCCCATCCACATCAGCACCTCGCCGATTTCCAGCGCGTTGTAGTTGTGGATCTGGGTCATGTAGAGGGGCAGCACATAGATGGAGCCCATCAGCCCCATACCGAGCACCAGGTAGGCGAAGCAGGCCATGGCGAAGCGCGGGCTGTGCAGCAGCCGCAGGTTGACCAGCGGGTGGCGGCGCAGCAGCTGACTGATAACGAAGAAGATCAGCGCCACCACGGAGATGACGGTGAGCCGCACTATGAAGCTGGAACCGAACCAGTCCTCCCTGTTGCCCTCCTCCAGCACCACTTCCAGCAGGCCCAGCCCCACCGCCATGGTGAGGATCCCGACCAGATCCACCCGTTTGATCACCTCCCAGTCCACCGCCTTCTTGTCCAGACCGTGGGCCAGCATGGCCATTACCAGCAGGCCGGGAGGCACGTTCAGATAGAAGATGTAGTGCCAGGAGAACTGCTCCGTCAGCCAGCCCCCCAGGGTCGGCCCTATGGTGGGAGCGAAGGTGGCACAGAGGCCGAACAGCGCCATGCCGGTAGCCCGCTTGTGCAGCGGCAAC
Source organism: Aeromonas sp. MR16 (assembly GCF_022549315.1). Classification (NCBI taxonomy): domain Bacteria; kingdom Pseudomonadati; phylum Pseudomonadota; class Gammaproteobacteria; order Aeromonadales; family Aeromonadaceae; genus Aeromonas; species Aeromonas sp. MR16. The sequence goes on from NZ_JAKZFK010000044.1 coordinate 15,815, forward strand.
AGGCTGATGATGAGGGAGAAGGCCATGGGGATGAGGGCGCCGCCGGTGAAGCCTTGCAGGGCCCGGAACACGATCATGCTGGTGAGGTTCCAGCTGAACGAGCAGAGCACGGAGGCGACGATGAAGGCGCCCGTGCTCCACAGCATGTAGCGGCGGGCGCTCAGGCCCCGGCTGAGCCAGCCGCTCAGGGGGATGGCGATCATCTCCGCCACCAGATAGGAGGTGGAGATCCAGGAGCTCTCGCTCAGGGTGGCCGACAGGGCTCCCTGAATGTCCTTCAGGGAGGCGTTGGTGATCTGGATGTCGAGGATGGCCATGAAGGCGCCGATGAGGCCCCCCATGACCGCGATCCAGTTGCGACGCGGGATGGCTTCCATCAGTGGGCCGCGACCACGGGCTCGGGATCACGGGTGTCGACGATCACCTCGGTGGAGAGGCCGGGCCTCAGCTTGCCAGCCAGCACGCCGGGTTCAGGGATGCGGATCTTGACCGGCACCCGCTGCACGATTTTCGTGAAGTTGCCGGTGGCGTTCTCCGGCGGCAGCAGGGCGAACTTGGCACCGGTGGCGGGGGCCAGGCTGTCGATGATCCCCTCGACCGGTTGATCCGGATAGGCATCCAGGATCACCTCGACCTTCTGACCCGGTTGCATCTTCTGCAGCTGGGTCTCCTTGAAGTTCGCCTCGACCCAGACCTGCTGCAGCGGCACCAGGCTGGCGACCTGCATGCCGGACTGCACGTAGAGACCTTCCCGCAGGCTGCGCTTGCCGATGATGCCGTCGGCCGGGGCCCGCAGTTCGGTGTAGCCGAGTTCCAGCCTCGCCTGCTCGAGTTGAGCCTCGCTCAGGGCCAGTCTGGCTAGATTCTGCTTGGCCTCCGCATCCAGTACCAACAGGCGCTCGCGGGCGGCCTGCAGGGCGGCCTTGGCCTCCTGCATCAGGGCCTGATTGACGCGCAAGCCCGCCTTCACCTCGTCCAGGTTGTCCTGGGAGCTGTAGTTGCGCTGCTTGAGCTGGCCGATGCGATCGACCTGTTGGCGGGAGCGCACCTGCTCGGCGTCGACCGAGGCGACCTTGGCGTCGGCCTGGCGGATCAGACTGAGCTGCTGGATGCGGGTGGCGGCGAGGTTCTCGGCGGTCGCCTGATTGAGGTGCAAGTCAGCCTCGGCCTCGATCACCTTGGCCTTGTATTCCCGATCGTCCAGGCGGGCGATCAGCTGCCCCGCCTTCACCTCCTGATTGTCGGTCACCAGCACCTCGCTGATATAACCGGGCAGCTTGGAGCCGATGCCGGTCACCTCGCTCTGCAGATAGGCGTTGTCGGTGCTCTCGAAGTAACGGCCGTGCAGATACCAGTAAGCGGCGAACAGCACGCCGAGCAGGGCCAGCAGCAGCGCGGCCAGCAGGGGGATCTTCTTGTGTTGACTCATGATTTTGGTTTTTCCTGAACTGTGGGGGGCAGGCTAACATCGGCCGACTGTTTCGATTAGTATCCATTCATGAGATATACAGTTTCACTGGTGAGACAATGGACCTGAATGCCGCCTTAATCCTCGTGCGCATCGTCGACAAGGGCTCCTTCACCGCCGCCGCCCAGGAGCTGGGGATGACCAAGGCGACGGTGAGCCGCCGCATCGCCGAGCTGGAGCAGCGGCTCGGCGTGCGGCTGCTCTACCGTTCCACCCGCCAGCTCACCCTGACCGAGGCCGGAGAGCAATATTATCTGCGCTGCAGCAAGGCAGTGGAGGAGCTGGCCCAGGCCGAGCTGATGCTGAGCGCCAGCCAGCAGGAGGTGACCGGCACCCTCAAGCTGGCGGTGCCCATCGAGACTGGTCAGCTGGTGGTCGGCCGGCTGGTGGCGAATTTCCTGCAAGCCTATCCGGGCCTGCGAGTCGATCTGGAGCTGACCAATCGCATCGTGGATCCCATCAGCGAGGGGCTGGATGCCATAGTGCGGATCGGTGACATGAGCGACTCCAATCTGGCGGCGCGGCGACTGTGGAGCACCGGGCGCCTGCTCTGCGCCAGCCCGGATTATCTGGCGCGCAGCCCGGCGATCACCCGACCCGAGGATCTGGTGCAGCACCAGCGGGTGGCGGTCAGCAGCGGCTTTCTGGCCTCTCACTGGTGTTTTGAACTGGATGGGCGCGAGGTGCTGGTGGATCCCCCTTCCCGCTTCCAGGTCAACAACATCACCTGCGCAAGGGAGGCGGCCAAGGCCGGGTTGGGGCTCGCCTCCCTGCCCGCCATGTTGTGCCATGATGAGCTGGCCGAAGGCTCCCTGGTGGCCTTGTTGCCGGACTGGCAGCAGCCCAAGGTGCCGATCTACCTGCTGTTCCCGGAGCGGCGGTTGATGCCGCGCAAGTTGCGGGTGTTTATCGATTTTCTGATAGCCAATGGGCCAGAGTACGGTATCGACAACTTGCTGTGAGCGGCGAGGCTGTCAAGGTCGGGACATGAATGAATATGAGCGCACTGTGAGGACAAGACATGGAACAGTGGATTAATCTCTATCGGCTCTCCCACTCGCTGGGAGCTTATGCCTGAGAGGGTGATAGCGCTGGCGCCGATGACCGTATCGACAAGCAGTATTGAGGACAAGACATGGAGCCATGGATCAATTTGTATCGGGCCTCTCACTCGCTGGAAGCTTATGCCCTGAAGGGGGCACTGGAAGTCGAAGGGGTGCTGGTGCGGCTCAGCGGAGAAGGGTTGTCGGGGGCGCTGGGGGAGCTGCCGGTGGATCTGCTGCAGGTCACCCTGCTGGTGCGCGAGCAGGATCGCAGCCGGGCAGGGCGGATCATCGAGCGCTACCAGCAACGCCAGGGCAATGGCTGGCTGTGCGGCCAGTGCGGGGAGGAGAACGGCGCCAACTTCGACATCTGCTGGCGCTGTCATCACGATCCCCACGAGCACTGATTACCCTCATCCTCGAGCTTTCACCCGCCTTATTTGAAAAAGCGTGGGAGAAGGGAGTAAAGAGCACCAATAGGTTGCGGAAAGCGCACCTCAACGCGGGAAGTCGATGTCCTCGCCCGCGTTGGCATCGTGATAGGTTTCCAGGTCCAGCTCCCCCTCGCTGCGGGCGATCAGCACGGACACCAGGATATCCCCCGAAACGTTGACCGTGGTGCGCGCCATGTCCAGCAGGCGATCGATGCCGGCGATGAGGGCCACCCCTTCCAGTGGCAAGCCCACCGCGGTGAGCGTCAGCGTCAGCAGCATCAGCCCGGTGCCCGGAGTGCCGGCGGTGCCGATGCTGGCCAGGGTTGCGATGCTGATGATGGTCAGGTAATCCACCAGGTGCAGATCCACGCCAAACGCCTGCGCCACGAACAGGGCCGTCACCCCCTGATAGAGCGCGGTGCCGTCCATGTTGATGGTGGCGCCTATGGGCAGCACCTTGGCGGTGATGGCGGGGGAGACTCCTAACCGGCGCTCGGCGCAGGCCAGGCTGATGGGCAGGGTGCTGCTGCTGGAGCTGCTGGTGAAGGCGATTGCCTGGGCATCCAGGATGCTCTTGAAGTAGTGCAACGGGTTGAGGCGGGCCAGCAGGATCAGCAGGCTGCTGTAAACGCCGAGCACGTGCAGCAGGCAGCCGAGGTAGACGGCACCTATCACCTTGAGTAGCGGCAGCAGCAGATCCAGCCCGTACTTGCCCGTCATCCAGGCCATCAGGGCACAGACGCCGTAGGGCGCCAGCGTCATCACCATCTGGGTCAGCTTGAACATGCCCTCCGCCAGGGAGGTGAAGAACAGGATGGCGGGCCGGCCGCGGCGGCCGCTGGCGTTGAGGGCGAGGGCGAGGGCCACCGCGAACACGATCACCTGCAGGATCTTGCCATCCACCATGGCCTGGATCGGGTTGCGCGGCACCAGATGGCTGAGCACGCTGGCCAGGGTCGGTTGCACTACCACACCGGTCCGCTCGTAAGGCCCCATATTGGCACCCATGCCGGGCTCCAGCAGCCAGCCCATCATCAGCCCGATGCAGATGGCGATGGCGGTCGAGCACAGATAGAGGCCGATGGCCTTGCTGCCGATCCGATCCAGGGTCTTGCCCTTGAGCAGGGAGGTGAGGCCGGCGATGACGGAGCAGAAGATGAGGGGCACCATCAGCATCTGTATGGTGTTGACGAACAGGACGCCGATGGGTTTGAGCAGCAATGCCTGCTCACTGAAGCCGAGCCCGAGCCCTATCCCGGTCAGCATGCCGAGCAGTGTCTTCAACCAGAGCGGGCGGCGGGTCCAGATCCGCCAGGGCTTGAGGGCCAATCCATGGAACAGCATGACGCCGATGTCCTTATTTTCTGTCTGCGATGGCAAAAAGGGGCGCCAGTGTAGCCATCCCCTGCCCAGGTTGCCACATTATCGACAAAGCGGTGCTCACGGCCAGCCCGCGGTTGTTAAAAACGCCAATTTATTGGTTTACATCAAGATCGGATTTGGCCATTCCGGCTTTAATGGACATCTGACATGATAATTAGCGAGGTTTGAGATGTCCCAGTCGATACATGGTCACGAAGTGATGGAGATGATGCTGACCCAGGATGGCCAGTTTACCCGCGCCAGCCTCAAGCAGGCGATCGATGCGCATTTCGGTGCCGAGGCCCGTTTTCACACCTGCAGCGCCAGAGAGATGGATGCAGAGGCCCTGATCGAACTGCTGGCCAAGCGCGGCAAGTTCATCGAGTCGGAGCAAGGCTTCCAGACCCGCGCCGACAAGATCTGCAATCACGGCTGAGGCCGGCGGCGAGCCGTGTCCTGCGGCTCGCGCAATCTTCTTCCCTTTGTTAGTATTTCCCCCTCTTTTTCTCTGTCGAAGGCTTGGCCCGGGCATTGCCCGTCAATCGTATGGATACTTTCTCCGCTGCCGTCATGTTGTTTCTGATCATGGATCCGCTGGGCAACCTGCCGGTCTTCCTCTCCATCCTGCGACATGTCGACCCCAAACGACGGCGCAAGGTGATGATCCGTGAGCTGTTGTTCTCCCTGGCCATCATGCTGGGCTTCCTGTTTGCCGGTCAGCAGATCCTGAGCTTCCTCAATCTGCGCCAGGAGGCGGTGAGCATCGCCGGGGGCATCATCCTGTTCCTCATCGCCATCAAGATGATCTTCCCGACGCCCGGTGGGGTGACCGGGTTGGCCGCCGGCGAGGAGCCCTTCCTGGTGCCCATGGCCATCCCCATGATCGCGGGTCCGTCCATCCTGGCCTCTCTGCTGCTGCTGGCGAACCAGGAGCCGACCCGGATGGCGGACTGGTCGCTGGCCCTGCTACTGGCCTGGGGCGCCAGCGCCGTGATCCTGATGTTCTACGAGCTGTTCAACAAGCTGCTGGGTGAGCGAGGACTCACCGCAGTGGAGCGGCTGATGGGCATGCTGTTGGTGATGATCTCGGTGCAGATGCTGCTGGACGGCGTGCACCATTATCTGGCGGTGACCGGCCAGAACTGACCGTCAGCATGATTGCGTGAATGAACGGGGCTGCACAGAGCCCCGTTTTTTTGCCTGTGAAACGGCGCACCGGCAGTCAGTGCCGACGCTCAGGATCCTTCGGTCGCTGAGGTTTCCAGCTTGCTCATGATAAAGGCGAGCAGGGTCTCCCCTAGCCAGCGCCGATACTCAGGATCCTTCGGTCGCCGAGATTTCCAGCTTGCTCATGATAAAGGCGAGCAGGGTCTTCCCTAGTCAGCGCCGATACTCAGGATCCTTCGGTCGCCGAGGTTTCCAGCTTGTTCATGATGAGGGCGAGCAGGGTTTCCCGCAGCCAACGGTGGCCCGGATCCTCCTCGTGACTCTGGTGCCAGATCAGCAGGTGGGAGATGCTGTCCAGCGCGATGGGCAGCGGCAGCGGCACCAGCGGGTAGACCTGGGTCGCGTGGCGGGCATAGAGCTTGGAGAGGGTCACTATCATGTTCGAATGCATCCCCATCCGCAGCGCCGCCTCGAACGAGGGCACGGTCGCCTCTATCCGGCGATAGAGATCCTGCTCCGCCAGCTTGTGATCCAGCATCCAGCGATCCCGTCCCTCGCAATAGGTCTGCACATGGGGATAGGCCAGGTAGCGGGTGAGATCCCATTCGGTTTCGTGCAGCGCCGGGTGATCCTGCTGTACCAGGCAGGTGAGGTCATCGATGGCGAGCAACCGCTGGCAGATGCTGCCGGGCAGGGTGTCGAGCCGGTAGTCGGAGGTGATGCAGTTCTCCCGCACCGTGAAGGCGATGTCTACCTGGCCCTGGCTCATCTCGGTCAGGCTGTGCTCGGTCCACTCCTCGTAGCGCAGCCGGATCCCCGGCGCCTGGCGCTTGAGTTCGCTCAGGTAGAGGGGGGCGAACAGGGTGAAGGCGCTGTCCATGCTGGCGATGACGAACTCGCGCTCGGTATGGGCAGGATCGAAATCCGGCGGCTGGATCAGGTTGTCCAGCGACAGCAAGATGGGCTGCAACTGCTGCTGCAGACCGAGGGCGCGGGGAGTGGGCTCCAGCCCGTAGGCGGAGCGCACGAACAGGGGATCGTCGAAGGTGTCCCGCAGGCGGCCCAGGGCCTTGCTGACGGCCGATTGACTCAGGTGCAGGCGGCGGGCGGCCCGGCTGCCATTGCGCTCCTCCAGCAAGACTTGCAGGATAATCAATAAATTAAGGTCTATGCGCCCGAGCTGTTCCAGCAACATGATATGAATCTCCTTCAATTCTTAGATGAATTTATACCATTTGTTTTCATATCTTGGCGACCCTATGCTCGAAACGTCTCACGCCGTTATGGCATTGCTACAGGATGTAGTAGTTGAGGGGGACAAGTAGCACCGATTCGTACGGCGACCATGGGTCGCCGTATTTTTTTTGCCGATTGATTCACAAACTTGCACCTGCCTTGATTTCGCCCAACAATCGCTACGCGTTCTTTTGATACAAGCTATCGATATCAATCAGTCAGGAGCATCCCCATGGGACTCGGTGGAATTCATATCTGGCATTTGTTGATCCTGCTCGTGGTCGTCGTTCTGGTGTTTGGTAGTAAACGCCTGGCCGGCGCCGGAGAGGATCTGGGCACCGCCATCAAGGATTTTCGCAAGGCCTTGCGTAACGATGATACGCAGCCGAAATAAGTAGGAGTTGAATGATGTCTGTAAAAGAGATAGTGCAGGAAACCTGTGAGAGCTGTGGCAGCATGGCCGAGATCGGCACCATCATAGGTGAGGGTGACGAGCTGATGGAGCTGGTGATCGAGGCCGCGACAGAAGCCGATGCTCGCGCCAAGCTGGCGGCCTATGAGGCACTGGCCAAGCAGGTGACTGCCGAGGCCAGCGTCAGCAGCGAGCTGAGCCAGGGTGGCGAGGGCGTGATCCTCAAGGCTCGCCTGCAATTCACCTGCACCGCCGAGAAGCTGATCTTCGAGTTGCGTGCCCGCTCAGTCTGAGCAATCTGATGATACGGCAGGCCCGCCTGCCGTATTGACCCTGCAGCCGCAGCTCCCCGTTCTATAGTGAGTTATCCCACGGACGGCTCGCCCGATACGAGTCGGTCAACAGAAGGAGAGAGGATGCGGCTATGGATCTGGGGCCTGTTGGCCTGCTGGTGTCTTCCTCTGCTGGCGGTGGATCCCCTGCCCCGGCCAGAGAGTACTCCTCCACGCGTAGTGGACGTCAAACCGAAACGCTTGCCCCAACCCGGGGACCTCGAACACATCCTGCAAAAAAAAGAGCTCAGGGCCCTGGTGGTCTATGAACGGGGCTTCTTCTTCTTCGACAAGGGCGCCCAGTACGGCATCCTGGTCAATCAGCTGCAAGGCTTCGAGCGCTGGCTAAACAAGACCTATCTCGCCAAAGAGAAGCTCAAGCTCAAGATCATCTACATCCCGGTCCGTCAGGACAAGCTGCTGGACTATCTCACCGAGGGGCGCGGCGATCTGGTGGCGGCCACCATGACGGTGACGCCGACCCGGCGTGAGCAGGTCACCTTCTCTGCTCCCATCATCTCGCCCATCGAGGAGTGGGTGGTGAGCCAGCGTGCCTTGCCAGGTTTCAACCGTATCACCCAGCTGTCGGGGCGGCGGATCTGGGTGCGGGCCAGCTCCAGCTACTACGAGAGCCTGCACCAGCTCAACTGGCTGTTTCGCGAGCTGGGGCTGCCCCCGGTGTACATAGAGACGGTGCCCGAGTATCTGCAGGACGGGGATCTGATGGAGATGGTGGCCGCCGGCATCATACCGCTGACCGTGACCGACAGCTTCAAGGGGCGGATCTGGCTCGACATGATAGGGGGCCTCAAAGCGCACAAGCTGATCCCGCTGCGAGACAAGGGGCGCAGCGCCTGGGCCCTGCGCAACAACAGCCCCGAGCTGCTCAAGGCGGTGAACGCCTATATCTCGGAGTCAAGCAAACGCACCCTCTACAGCGACATGACCCTGCGCCGCCTGCTGGCCCAGAGCGAGCAGATGAGCAACATATTGGCGCCAGACCCCCTGGGGCGGCTGTCGACCATCCGCCAGGTACTCGAGACCCAGGCCGGCAAATACAAGCTGGACTGGCTGATGCTGGCGGCACTTGGTTACAAGGAGTCGGGGCTCAATCCCAATGTCGGCTCCCACGGCGGGGCGGTCGGCATCATGCAACTGCTGCCGAGCACCGGCGGCGTCGTGGGGATCCGCGGGGCCCGACTCAGCAGCCTGGAGGGCAATGTGGAGGCGGCCTGCCGTTACCTGCGGCACATTCTGGATACCTATTTCAACGACCCCGGGATGGACAATATCAATCGTCATCTGTTCGCGCTGGCGGCCTACAACGCGGGCCCGAACCGGGTGCAGGCGTTGCAGGTCAAGGCCAAAGAGAGGGGGCTGGATCCGAACGTCTGGTTTGGCAACGTGGAGCAGCTGGTGGCCAACGAGGTCGGCCAGGGGCCCATCAACTATGTCGGCACCATCTACAAATACTACGTGGCCTATCGTTTCAGTCTGCCTCAGCTGGAGGGCAAGTCCGAGGCTATCTCCGACGCCAAAGAGGCGGTACAACCCTGAGCATTACCCTGAGTGCTGACTCTGATGAGCGGCGCCGGGGGCTTCCCACCCTTGATCCCGGTGTTGCAGATACCAGGGGGCAAGTGGCCTGGCCGGGGTGGGATCCGGTTGGCTGGCCTGGGGCCTATGGCACAGAGAGGGGCGGTCACAGAGTTCCATGGTCGACTCCTTGGCTCGTGGCGATCGGGGGGCTGTCCGGGTTATGCCATGGCCCCATGACAAGGAGATGACGCTTGATCCCCGCCGAATTTGCCCTGCTCGACGATCCTGCCACGGCCCTGAGGGTGCGCTGCCAGCTGATCCGTGGGGCCCGCAGCCGGATCCAGGCCCAGTATTACAGCTGGGAGGAAGACAATAGCGGCAAGCTGCTGTTGTCCGAGCTGCTGCATGCGGCCAGGCGCGGGGTGCGGGTGCAACTGCTCATCGACGACCTCTATGCCGGCGACAACCGTTTCCTGGAGGTGGTGGCCCATCAGCCCGGCATCGAGGTGCGGCTGTTCAATCCGTTCTGGTTCAGGGGCTGGCGTCCGCTGGCCCTGCTGCTCGAAGGCCTGCTCAGCTTTAGACGCATCAACCATCGCATGCACAACAAGCTGTTGCTGGTGGATGGCTGCCAGGGGGTGATCGGTGGCCGCAACATCGGCGATCGCTACTTTGGCCTGGGAGAGGCGCCTCACTTCATCGATCTGGATATCGTCTGCCGGGGGGCCCTCTGCCAGCAGGCCGGGCAGGGCTTCAGTCTGTATTGGCAGAGCCGCTGGAGTCGCCCCATCCGACGCCTGTGGCGACGCGCCCTGCAGCCTGCCGAGATAGCCGCCGTGAACGACTTCCTGCTCACCTTGACCGAGCCGGCGGTGGCTGCCGTCTACGATCTACCCGCCAGCCTGTTCGACGACGAGCCCGTGCCCCTGTGCTGGCATCAGGGTCAGGGCACCTTCTGGTTCGATCGCCCCGGCAAAGGGCTGATCTCCCGACCGACCATGGCAGTCGAGTTGGGGCGCAAGCTGGCCGGCAACCGGGGGGCGCTGCGGTTGGTGAGTCCTTACCTGATCCTGACGCGCGGGCTGCGCCGTCGTCTCAAACGGCAGCGGCAGGCGGGGGTGAGCATCGGGATCCTGACCAACTCCCTGGCCAGCACCGATGTGCCGCTGGTATATGGCGCCTATCGCCGTCATCGCCCCTGGCTGGTGCGGCAGGGAATTACGCTGTTCGAGCTGGAAGGGGATGCGCAGAGCCTGCATGCCAAGCTGATCCTGATGGGAGAGGAGGAGGCACTGCTCGGCAGCTTCAATCTGGATCCCCGCTCCCTGATGCTCAACACCGAGCTGATGTTGCACCTGCGTTGCCCCGCGCTCTGCGCCGAGTTGCAGCAGTGGCTGACGGGCTGGCAGCAGGCCGCCGTGCGGCGGGATGCACCGCCTCCCTCGGCACTGCGACGGCTGCTGGCGCGGTTGAGCAAGGGGTTGTCGTTACTACACCCCTGGTTGTGAGGGCCAAGCTTGTGCGAGATCTCGCAAAGCCTTGTGCGCCATAGAAGACATTCGTTGCGAGGCGATGTCGAAATAATGCTATATCGCATTGTTTTTAATCATTTTGTGCCTGGACCTGAATCAGGTGGCCCTCAGAGTGATTGCATAGTTGTCTGCAAAAAATGGTTTTTTATTTTATTTAACTGCGTAGTATTTCAACTGCAAGGACAAACACGGTGGCTGGTCTGCCGTGTGGGTGAAGGTGATGAGGGTACTTGGTCGGTCGGATTGCTCCGGCAGACGCCCGGATCGGGAGCGGAAACCCGTGAAGCGGCATCCGTACCCCTTATGGCCGGATCCCAATATGGAACATGCTATTTGCGAGGGGGTGACATGCGAATGTCGCCCCACTTTTTTATGGCTATGTCCCAATTACGTGTTGCATGGGGCGCCCCAGCGCCTCATGCAAGCAATGCGGGATATCCACTGCCTGCCCATAACGCTCCAACATCCTTCGCCAGCCCAGATAATTCCTCA